>JAUIFY010000013.1 GCA_030430245.1 bacterium
CGAGCGGGCGTGCGGTCTCGATGGTGCGTCGCAGGGAGCTGTGCCAGACGTTCAGGGGGGCCGCGGCCGGGATCTGGTCGGCGAGGTAGGCGGCGAGTCGGTCCGCGTAGGCGCGTCCGGTCGCGGTGAGGCTCGAGTCGCCGCCGATGCGGCCGACGCGGTTGTCCTCGCTCTCGCCGTGTCGCGTGAGGTAGATCGTGCGCGCGCTGTCGTGGAGGTGGGTGAGGAAGGCGACGAGGCGACCGGGGAGGAACCCGTCGATGTGGCTGAGCTCGATCTTCTGGCCCTTGTCGGTGATCCGAATGAAGCTGCCCTCGTCCTCCTCGACGGACTCGTAGCTCCGGGAGTAGTGCTCGATGCGCGCGGTGAAGTCGCGGACGGCCTCCTCCGCGTCGCGGCCGGCGTAGTCCGGGCTGTAGAGCTTCGTGTTGCGGACGTTTCGTTCGATCCAGGCGGCGTCCTCGCACACGATCTCGATGAAGACGACGCGAAGGCCGGCCGCCTCCATGCGCTCGCGCACCCACGTGCGGCGCTCGCGCGTGCCGTTGGTCGCGTCGAGCACGGCCACCTCGCCGCCGGACGCGATCCAGGCGACGAGATCGTCCACGGCTTCGACGGCGACGCCCTCGAGAGCGCGGCGCCCCTCCTCGTTCGCGAAGTCGAAGAACGAGTGATGTTGGCCGACGCCGAGGCGCTGGCGGCGATACTCGCCGACGTTGAAGAGCTTGGAGGCGTAGCCGAGCCAGCGGGTGTAGCGATCGATCCTTCCGGCGGTGAACGTCTTGCCGCGGGCGGGCTTGCCCACCATGACGATCGCCAGCGGCTTCAGGTCGACGGGCCTCCAGGTCATGATCCACAGTAGAGCACGAAGCGCGCCTTCGAGCCCGGTCGCCTCGCCCGCGCCCGCGCGGACGGGCTACGTGTGCGTTTCGCGCGCGCGGGCGGCCGCCTCGCCGATCACCGCGATCAGGCCGCCGTAGTAGAGGACGTTGGGGACGACACGGAGCGCGAACCCGAGATCCGATCCGGTCGAGAGCAGAATCGCATCGGCCGTCGCCCAGAGGCCGTAGTAGAGGAGGACGAACCGACTCACCCTCCGGAGCCACGGCGCCTCGCGGTGTGCCGGGTGGAAGGCGAGCAGGAGCGTCGTGAGCGTGAAGAACAGAATCTCGTAGGTGAAGAAGAGCACGCGCGGTCCCGACGATTCCTCGGGGAGGAGGGCGAGGATTCCCTGCGAGAGAACGGGCACGACGAACGTGAGCCCGAGTGCGACCGCGACGGCGCGGGCGGACCAGGTGAGCTCTCCTCCCGGGCGCGCGACGCCGAGGAGGACGAGGTATCGGAAGTCGCCCGCGAGCACGAAGAAGAGCGGCACGAGGCTCGCCGCGGCGCCGGTCAGCACGCCGATGCCCCAGACGACGTTCGTCGTGAGCCACGCGTCCGTCAGCGACAGCGCCGTGAGCGCGAAGGCGTAGCGGCGCACGCTCTCGTGAAGCCCGCTCCGGCGCGCACACCACGTGGCCGCGACGAGCGCCGCGACCCAGAGAAGAATCGGGTGCTGCCAGATGCTCGCGTAGAACGCTTCGAACGGAGGCAACGCTCAGCCCTCCCCGGGCCGCGCGCCCGTCGCCGGTCCGGCTCCGCCGCCCGGAGCATCGTTCCCGGGCGCCGCGTCGCCCCCGGCCGGGGGCACCGCGGACATCGCTGTGAGATACGCGACGATCTCGTCGACGACCCGCGCCCGATCCGGGAGGTTCGGATTCAGCGGCGGCATCCGGGTCTTCGGCCGCGCCTTCGCCGGCTCCTCGATCCAGGTGCGGAGCCACGCGGGGTCGTAGTACTCGCCCGAGCCGGGCGCGGGATTGAGTTCCGGCCCGATCGCGCCGCCCTCGCCGTTGACCGGATGACACTTGCTGCAGTGGATCCGGAACGCCTCGAAGCCGGCGAACACCTCGGCCGACGCGTCCGCCGGCGGCGCCATCTTCGGAAAGCGCGCGCGGCGGTCGATGAGGTCGATGCCGACCACCTGGTACGGCCACCCGTAGTCACCCTCCTGCCGGATCGTCGCGTCGTCGAGGTTCGACCAGACGACGTAGTACGGGCCCAGGTCCACCGTGCGCACCTCGCCGGACTCGTGCTTCCGGATCGAGAACGTCTCCGTCGCCGGCCGCCCGAAAGCGAGCCACGCCCTGTGCTCGAGAAGCCGCGCGACGGGGACCGTGGGCTGGTAGCCATCGCGGCAGGTGAAGAGCAGCTCTTGCTCCTCCTTCCACCCGGGGCCGTACACGGCGTCGAGCACGTCGGCGAGCGCAAGCGCCGAGAACTCGACCGTGCGCTCTTCGTAGGGCTCGTACACCCGGATCCGCGTGGCTTTCGCCCGCGCGAGGAGCTGCTCCCAGTCGTCGCGGGCGACGAGGCGTCCGTGGCGTTCGAACTCGAGCCTCGTGTCCGTTTCGACCGACTCTCCGGATGCGGCGTGCGCCACCGTCGGGCGCGCGCCGAAGAGCGGAAGCGCGAGAGCCAGACCGAGCGCGACGAGGAGAGGCCGCACGATCCTCCCGACCGGTGCGATCCGCCGCGGGGCGACGGGCTTCACGTCGGAGGCCGTCTCGCCCGGACCATCCCGGTGCCCTTCGGGATGCCGGCTCATCGCGGTCCCAGGACGTGCGCGCGGCGACGGCGGTGCCGCCTACCCGGGAGAGCTCGTGCGATCCGCCGCGGGGCAACGGGCTTCACGTCGGAGGCCGTCTCGCCCGGACCATCCCGATGTCCTTCTGGGTGTCCGCTCCCACGAGCAGTCCGAGGACGTGCGCGGGGCGACGGGGGTGCCGCCCACGCCGGAGAGCCCGCCCCGAGCTCACCCGGCGAGCGATCCAAGAGCGAACTCCGTGTACGTCTCGGCGGTCTGGTTCGACGGGCCCCGGCTGCACATGCACAGGTGCCGTGCCCGCGAGCGGACGCGCACGCCGCGCGCGCGTCCGGACTGCATCATCTCGAACGCCACCTCGCGGACGAGGTCCTCCTGGATCTGGAACCGTCGCGCGTAGGCGTCGACGAGCCGGGGCAGCTTACCCAGCCCGAGGATGACCTCGCCCGGCTCGTAGCAGAGATCGACTTCACCGAAGAACGGCAGGAAGTGGTGGGCGCAGAGCGAGTGGAACGAGATGGCCTTCACCTCGACGAGCCCCGGCGACTCGTCCGCTCCGAGGCGGCGGGTCGTCTTCAGAATCGTGGACGGGTCGATGTCGTATCCGACGAGCAGCTCACCGAAGGCGCGGGCGATGCGGTCGTCCGAGCCCTCCTCGTCGAACCAGGCGAGCGCGCGGGGGTCCGAGGTCACTCTCTTCGCAATCCAATCAACGAGCTTCATTTCGAGTACGTCGCCTCCGTCGGGCTCCGGTGTGGGTCCTCCGCGGCGCGGAGGGTCGCGTCAAGTCGGGTCCGGGCTCTGCGCGCGGGGCCTCGCGCCGAAGGCTTCCGTGACGATGCGCTCCAGGGCGCGCCATGCGCCCGTCGTGTCGAGCAGCGGGTTCAGCCAGCCGGTCGCGATGCAGTACCCGTCGGTTCGGGGTGGGCGGTGATGCCGCGCGTGGGCTTCCGGCGAGAGCAGGAGGCCCCACGCCTGCAGGCGTCGTACGATCGCGGGCGCCTCGTCCGCGTGTGCCCAGTAGTGAAGCTGGTTCGCGACGCAGCCGAGGCCGAAGGCGGCATAGAGCGCGGCCGCCCCGAAGGGGGAGCGGACGAGGCTCTCGCGGAGCGGCGGGAGAAGGAGCGCGGACAGCACGATCGTCGTCGCGAAGAGCGTCTCGCGGTTCACGTCGAGCCAGCGATGCTGGAGCATCGCGCGCGGGTGCACGTGGTGCTCGCGGAAGGACCGCACGAGTCCGGGGCCGACGAGGCGCGTCCGCTCGTCGCCCCACGTGTCGCACGCCCAGTGCACGCAGCCCGTGATCGCGTCGAGAACGACGAGCCCCGCGACGACGCCGAGCGCCGCGGAGAGCCATGCCGCGGCCTCGAGCGATGCGAGGAACCAGGCGACGTGGATCGCGAGGAGCGGGAACGCCGCGCACGCCAGCACGAGCTCACCGATCCGAGCTGCGAGTCGGGGACGAGCCCACGAGACGTCCGACGGCGGCGCCGCGCGCATACGGTGACCATGGACCCGCTCGGCTCGGCGGTCAATGGCATCGACGGGCTGGCTTCGCGCGATCGTCGATCGGCTTGCCACGGGATCGGGCGAAGTCCCGCCGCATCGTTCGCCGCGTCGCTCGCGAGAGATCGGGGGAACGGGGCAGGCTCGCGGGCGGTTGCGCGTTGTGTCGGGGTCGGCCGGCGCGTAACAGTGCCGCAGCCGGCGCGCGTGCGTCGGCCGGGGAAGGAAGGAAGACGCATGTACCGGATCTTCGGGATCGGATTGGTCGTCGCTCTCTTGGCGGTGGGGTGCGGAGACGGAGCCACCGGCGGTGAGCCGTCGACCGGCCCGACCCCGGGCCCGACGCCTCCACCGTCTTCGGGCAAGGTCGGCATGCCGGCCTTCCTCCAGTCCGACTTCGGTCAGACCGGCAACCTGCTGCCCGGGGATGGCCTGTCGTACTGCGCACCGGTCTCGATGGCGGATCTCCTCGTCTGGCTCGCGGACAACGGCTACCCGGAGCTCGCGCCTCCGGACGCGACGGAGGCGCAAGCACTGAACCTCGTTCGCGGTCTGGGGGGCCTCTTCGGCACGACGGCCTTCGACGGGACGACCGGCGACGCGCAGGAGGCGGGGATGCGGCTCTACATGGGCCTCAAGGGATTCGCGCCCGACGAGTACGAGTACGTCCTGGCCGGGCCCACCGGCGAGCCGCGGCCCGGGTGGGAGTTCTTCCGCGACTGGAACGAAGGGTCGAGCGTCGTGCAGGTGAACCTCCTCTGGTACGACCGCGGCACGCCGCCGAACCTCAATCGGTCGATCGGCGGACACAACGTCGCGCTGATCGGGTTGGACGAAGCCGCCGGGACCATCACGATCTCGAACCCGTTTCCGGCCGGCGATCCGAACCCGCAGGTGCAACCGGTATCGGTCGTCGAGAGCGCCGCGACGCCCGCGCTGGACGGCCTGCTGAAGTTCGATCGCAACGTCTCGGGATGGGATGCCCTCGCGATCCTGGAGTACGCGCCCGGCCTGCGCGTGCTGCGGCCGCCGGGCGGGACGGCGCAGCCGTACGACCTCGGCGGCCGCACCGTGATCGACACTCGGGAGTCGACGCTCGACGTGCTCGCGGCCCTTCGCGGCACCGGGCCGCTCGTGAAGCAGGGGCCGGGCGTCCTCGATCTCGCGAGCGTCGCCCCGGGCGCGCACGCGTACTCCGGGGGGACGGTCGTCTCGTCGGGGACGCTGCGGAGCCGCTCGCCCGGCGCGACGCCGCTCGGAGGCGGCGCGATCACCGTCGGTCCGGGAGCCATCGTCCTCGCGCCAGCGGGCGACGGCGACGACGTGTCGTCGGGGCTCGCGTCCGACTCGGGCGCGGACCTCGCGTTCGGACCGGGCGCGTCGTTGCGGCTCGAGCTCGGAGCGCATCGACGGCTCGACGTCGACGTGGGTGGTCGACGCGACGGCGCGACTCCGAACCTGGCGTCGGACGAGTTCGGTACGCTGGTCCTCGCGCCGAGCACCGGGGCGTTGGGCGACGCAATCCGCCTGCGCGTGAACGGCTCGGAAGGAAATCTGCCGGAGGTGCGGAGCGGCATCGTGCGTCCGTCGATCCTCTTCGCGGGCGCGGACGACGACGCGTCGGGCGGCTTCGTCGGATACGACGTCGGGCAGGGCTTCGTGCCGGCGCGGTACTCCGACGCGCCCGACCTGCAGACGGCGGGAGCGGCGGCGGTCTTCGATGCGAGCGGCTCGGCCGCAGACCAGACGATCGTCGGCGAGGTGCCGGTGTTCGCGCTCCGCATCGAGCAGGGCGAGGTGCGGGGTGACGTGCCGTCGGTCCTCGCGCTCGGCTCGGGGGAGGATGGCTCGGTCGCGGGCCTGATCTTGAACGACGGTGTCCTCGCCACGGGAGTTCTCGAGCTCGGTGCCTCGCGCGGCGTGATCTATGCGAGTCGCGCCGGGGGGCGCGTCACCGCCGAGATCCGGGGCGCGTCGGGCGTCACCCTCGCCGGCCCCGGTCGTCTCGTGCTGGCGGGAGCCGGCACGTACGCGGGCGGCACGCACGTCGCGGCCGGGACCCTCGACGTCGCCGCGACGCCGGCGGGGCCGTCGCCGACGGGATCCGGTCCGGTCGTGGTCCACGCTGGCGCGATCCTCGAAGGCGACGGCCGCATCGGGGGCGACGTCGTCGTGGGCCCCGATGGCGTCCGCCGGGGGGCGGGGCGCGTCGACGGAGCGGTGACGATCGACGCGGGAGGAACGTTCGCCGGGGGCGGCGAGGTCGGCGGCGCGACGCGCGTGAACGGCACCCTCTCCGCGATCGGCGACGGGCCGTTCCTTCGCTTCGGCGGCGACGTCGCGTTCGACGATGACGCCGTGCTCCTGTGGTCGCTCGAGCGACTCACGGACGATGGCGTCCCCGGGGTCGATTTCTCCTACTTCGAGGTCGAGGGGACGCTCGATCTCGGCCCCGGCGCGGCGTTGCTACTGGAGTTCGCCGAAGGCATCGCTCCGGACGAGGACCTGCCGTTCTGGAAGGAGGGCCACGAGTGGCGGATCGCCTCGGCCGCGCGGATCGCCGCGCCGCGGGCGTTCGACGGGTTGTTCCAGCCGCCCTTCCTCGACGGCTCGTTCGAGTGGGGCACGGAGTCGGCGGACGGCCGTGAGGTCCTGACGCTGCGCTACGCGCCGAACGAAACCGACGGGTGACGGACGCCGGTCGAGGGGCGCAAGAGGCTCGTCCGCTTTGCGGCGTGCCGCCCGCGCGGCTCGCGGTGCGGCGTCTGGTCGGACCGCCATCGATCCGATCGCGTTTGGATTGACACGACCCGACGGGCGGGGGACGAGTGAGAGATGTCGAAGTCCTGGAGACGGAAGCCGGAGACGACGGCGCCGTGGTCGTTCGTCGGCGTCGGCGTGCTCGCGTTCGCCGCGGCGGGCTTCGCGGACGCCGCGTCGCAGGGCGGGGCGGTCGTGTGTCCGGCGCAGACCTTTGCGCTCTGCTCGTACGCACCCTGCCGGCCGATCCCCGGGAACCCGTCCAAGGCGCTGTGCGACTGCGACGTCTTCGATGCGGTGTCGGTCGGCAACGGATCCTGCGAGGCGCGCGCGACGAAGCCGGGACCGCACGGGCTCACGCGGGTCGCGTCCGCTTTCTCGCTGATCGAGATCCCGGAGCGTCCGCTGATGACCTGCCCCGAGGGCTCGGTCTGGACGCAGTGCCTCGACGCGCCGTGCCTCATCGACCCGGACGACGCCTCGAAGGCATCGTGCACGTGCGACGTCCAGACGACCGGCGTCGCGCGGACGTACGGGGGCGGCTGCGATACGAGCACGTGCGCGGACTCGTTCTGGTCGGCGGCGACGCCCGCGCAGGTCGAGGGGGGGATCGCGGCGATCTCGAAGCACCTCGGCGTCGACCCGCCCCAGGACCGTGTGTGTCCGGCGCCGTGACGAGCGCGATCGGGTGGTGGGCATGACGTGGCCGAGGCATCTCGTGCCGCTCGTGGCGACGGTGCTCCTCTTCGCCGCGGTCCCGACCGGCGCGGTCGAGCGCCCGGGGGCTGGAGCGGGGCCGACCGAAGTCGAAGTCGGTCTCTACCTGGTCGACGTGGTTTCGATCGACGACGCGACGCAGACGATGGAGGTGGACTTCGCCCTCCTGGCGCATTGGAAGGATCCGCGGCTCGCCGCACGGGCGGGTACGACGATCCCCGTCGGAGAGGCGTGGGCGCCGAACTTCCAGGTCATCGGGGACGCGGGCCTCCGGCTCGTGCGGCCCGAAGAGGTGCGCGTGGGGGAGGGGGGCGAGGTCGAGTACGTGCAGCGGTACGTCGGCAAGCTCGCGCACCGGATCGACGTCACGGACTTCCCGTTCGACGAGCAGGACTTCACGCTCGCGGTCGCGACACCGCTCGAGACCCCCGCGGACATCGCGATGGTGGAGTACGACGGCGGAACCGGACAGTCCGGGGATCTGAGCGTCGTCGGTTGGGTGGTGGAGCCCGGGCGGTGGATGCGGGCGCCGTACCGCTTCCCGCCGACCGGGGAGGAGTTCCCGGGTGCCGCCTACACGTTCCGCGCGAAGCGGGAGCGCGGCTACTACCTCTGGAAGGTGATCGTCCCGCTGTCGCTCGTCGTGTTCATGTCGTGGGCGGTCTTCTGGATCGACCCGGCGAACAGCGGCTCGCAGATCAGCGTCGCGGTCACGTCGGTGCTCACGCTGATCGCCTATCGGTTCGTGATCGGCGGGATGGTTCCGCCGGTGTCGTACCTCACGCGGATGGACGCGTTCGTGCTCGGCGCGTCTCTTCTGGTGTTCTTCGTTCTCGCGGAGGCGGTCTGGACCGGGAGACTCGCGGCCGAAGGGCACGAAGCGCGGGCGGTCCGGATCGACCGGTGGTGTCGGATCGTGTTCCCGACGGCGTTCGTGGTGCTCGTCGTCTACGCATTCGCTTTGTGAGCTCGCAGTCCGCAGATCGATTCTCTGCTCCGATGGAGGAAACCCGGGTGCTCGAACCGAACGCCGCCGCTACCGTCGCGGCCATGAAGTCCGTTCCGTTTCTGATCCTGGCCTTCGCGCTCGCGGCGTGCGGCGACGACGCCTCGCCCCCGACGGTCGTCGATCCGGGACCCTTCGGCGGAACGCCGCCGACCGCGGAGGAGTTCGCCGCGGCGCCGAAGACGCTGCCGCGAGCGGTGCTCACGCCTCCGTCCGCCGCCGGGGCGACACTCGGAACACCGACGAGTCTGCAGCTCCCGGATCTCCCCGCCTCGCTCGCGCAGGGCAGCCCGGAGCGCAAGGGCTCCCCCGGCTCCTGCGAGGTCTGGTCCGCCGGCTACGTCATGGGATCGTACGTGGCGGCCGCCGCGACCGGCGGCGGACCGCTCGATCTCGCCAACACGGTGAGCGCAGGGTTCGTCTACGCCGAGGTCCTCGCCGCCGACGACGAGAGCTGCCCGAAGGGGACCGCGGCGAAGACCACGCTCGAGTACCTCGTCGGCGTGGGGGAGGCGGGCGGCGGCGCGCCGAGCGGCGCGGAGATCGGATACAGCTACGAGTGCTCGTACATCGAGAGCATCGACGTCGGCCAGACGTTCACGACGGATCTGTCGATCGGCAGCTGGAAGCAGCTCCCGGCAGACGCGTCGGAGGCGTCGGAGCGGATCAAGGAGCAGCTTCAGGCGGGATACCCGGCGCAGTTCACGCTCGAGCTCCCGTACCAGTTCCTCGACTACGAGAGCGGCGTCTTCCGGCTCTCGGACTCGTGCCCGCAACCGGGCTCGGGGCCGGCCTGTGTCCTCTCGAAGAACGGCGGTTTCGCGTGCGTCGCCGATGCGAGCTTCCCGTCGGGATGCTCGCAGCACGGGATCGCGCTCGTCGGATACGACGACGACCGTCAGGCGTTCTGGATCCAGAACAGCTTCGGCGCGGATTGGGGCGAGAACGGCCGCATGTGGATGTCGTACGACGCCTTCGAGACCATCTACGTCGCGGGCACGATTGCCCTGCCGTACGAAGACGTCTCGACGACGACCGTGACCGCGCACCAGGCCGCGGACCCGCGCGCGTCGATGGCGAGCACGAGGCACCTCGTCCTCACGACGGCCCTCGCGGATCCGTTGCGGATCGACACGATCACGATCGCGCCGCCCGAGGGTGACACGGTGACGCAGGACTTCGGACACTGGTTCCGGACGGGGACGCTGCACGCGTCGCGTCACGACGGGCTCGGCTGGCCGGCGGGCCTCTACGAGGTGTCGATGACGGCGAGGGACGGAACGACCGTCGAGACGACGTTCGAGCTCGCGGCTCCGGCCGGCGTCGAGGTCGGGCCGGTTTCCGCGGTGGAGGTGACGGGAACGAACGGTCGGCCCGTCCGTTGAGGACGGGCTTGTCGACGCCCGCCCTCGAGCTCCGACGGCACACGGGGCCGGTCGCGCGGCGGGTCTTCCCCGCTCTGGGTCGAGGGGTCGTTCGGCGCGTTTCGCGTGGCGCGGGCGCCGGCGGGCTCAGTCCCCGCAGAGAGTCCCGTTCACCTCGCACTGCGTGACGATCCCGCGCGCTTCCTGCTCCGCGTCGAGCTTCGCGATCGCGGCGTTCGTCGCGGTCGACGGCTCGCATCCGCACAGCTGGCTCGCGCAGCAGCTGCACCCGACGGCGAGCTCGAACTCGACGATCGCCGTCACGTCGCACTCCGTGAGGCCGTTGCAGCCGTCGGCCACGAGATCGGGGTCCGTGCACGTCGACGTGCAGAGGGTCGCGTCGCAGGTGTAGCCGATCTCGACGTCGTCCGCGTTCCGGCAGGTCTCGTACTCGGCGCACACCTCGTCGCAGAGGAGCTCGGCGCCCGGCGGGACCACCGTCGCTTCGTCGAGAAGCGGGCAGCCGAACCCGCCCGGTGCGTCGGGGACGCAGAACGGAGGGTCGGGGAACGTCTTGCCGTCCTCGTTCGGGTTGTAGGCGGCCGACCACACGAGCCCGCCGTCGAGCGGGCAGGTCGCGTCGAAGCTGCCGATCTGGAACGGCCCGTCGTACGTCGGGCATCGACACGTGAGCGTGCCGGGGGCGGCGTCGGGCGTGGTCCAGCACGGCGCGGTCATGCAGCCGGCGTACAGGGCCTCCGGGCAGTTGGTTTGACCGATGCCTTCCTCGGGTGCGCACGCGAGGCTGAAGGTCGAGATCATCTCGGCGCCGGGAACGAGCTCGCCGCGGTTGATCACGTCGCAGACGGGTGCGGAGTTGGCCGTCGCGCAGCCGGCGCCATCCTGCCCGCAGGCCTCGACCGTGTCGAGATACACGTACAGGTTCAGGATCGCGTTGATGTCGACGTAGTACGGGCCGTACGGGATCTCGAAGCATTCGCAGCTCGCCCAGCGCCCGTCCGGAGTGAGCTCGCACGGCGCGGGTTCCGGGCCGGAGTAGTAGCAGAGCGCGATCGGCCCTCCGCGACACGGGAGGAAGTTCGAGGGCGCGAGCACGACGTTGGCCCGCGCCGGCCCGTACGGAGTCGTCTGGAGGTGATTGAACCGGAAGGGCGTGGCGTGGCGAACGGCCAGGCGCGCCGAACCCGGCGAGACCTGGATCCGACGCTTGGCGAGCCCGGCCTCCGCCGTCGCGAGGGGGCCGCTCACGACCGCGCACGCGAGAACCCCGAGTAGCGCCCTCTTCCCCACGAACATCTCGACTCCTCCTTCCGGGAAGGGCGGTTCGCCGCCTTCCGGGGGCATCGCCCCCTTGGCATTTCGGCTCCGGAAGACATGTCTTTAGGAGCGGGGCTCGGGCCAACCATCCATGCACCACCTGGGCACCACGTGGTAGACGTGCATTGGTTCCGCGGGGCGACGGCCGTTCGCCCTCGTCCGGTCCGCGCTCGCACGCCTACGCCCGCCATGCGCCGTCTCCTCTTCGCTCTGGTCGCACTCCTCGCGATCGTCCTCCTCGTCGGGTTCGCGATGCGACGGACGCTCACGCCCCGGCTCGCCGCGCTCGTGTCCGAGCCGCCGCCGCCGAAGCCTCCTCCGCCGCTCGATCCAGGCGTCGCGTGGAGCGGCGCGTGGTACACGATCGAGCGTCTCGACGAGGCGACGATCGCCATCGGCGAGCCGCGATCGGAGGGCCGCAACGTCAGCTACTTGCTCCTCGGGGACGAGCGCGCGCTGCTCTTCGATGCGGGCGAGGGCGCGGCGGACCTCTCCCCCGTGGTGTACGACCTGACAGACCTTCCCGTGACCGTCCTGCCGTCCCATCTCCACTACGACCACGTCGGCAGCATCGAGAAGTTCGACGCGATCGCCCTGCCGGATCTGCCGGAGCTGCGCGCGCAAGCGCCGGGCGGGGTGCTGGTGCCGACCTTCGACCAGTTCCTCGGGGTCGTCGTCGATCGCGAGCCCCCGCGTATCGAGGTGACGGAGTGGTGGACCCCGGACGAGCCCGTCGATCTCGGGGGGCGCGAGGTCGTCGTCCGTCACACGCCCGGACACACGCGCGAGTCCGTCTCCCTCTGGGATCCCCGCCGGCGTTGGCTCTTCTCCGGCGACTACCTCGTCCCGGCGCCGCTCTACGCTTTCCTGCCGGGAAGCAGCATCGGGGCCTACCGATCGACCGCGCGCACGCTGCTGCGGACGCTGCCCGACGACACGTCGTTCTGGGGGGCGCACGACGAGAAGACCGACACGCGCGCGCCACGTCTCGCGATCGCCGACCTGCGCGACCTGAGCCGCGTGCTCGAGGCGATCGGTCGCGGCGAGGCCGAAGCGAGCGGATTGTTTCCGCGCGTGTATCCGGTGAACGAGCGCATCGAGCTCTGGGCAGACATCGGCGATCACTGACGCGTGGCCGCTCCGGGGAGACGCGTCGCCGAAGCGAAGCCGGCCCGCGAGCGCTCGAGACGCATCTCGTCGTCTCGCGATTCATGGAACGTGCCGTGGGGCCGGTGACAGCAACGCTTCCCCATGAACCGAGGCGGCAGACGCGCGACGCACCCGTGTCCTCCGAGCGCGTGCGGCGTCGGGGGACTCCCGGGGGTCAGATGCGCGAGCCGCGCGTCACGCGCCGCGCGAGGTCGCGCCAACCGCCCGACCAGCGCAGGATCTGACCCATCGCACGGCACTCGAGATCGTCGAGATCGGGGTGCCAGAAGTCGATGATCAGCATCAGACGCTCCCGGTCGCCGTCGTTCCAGACCTCGTGCTCGAAGGCGTCGTCGAACACGAGGCATCGTCCCTCCTGCATGGAGCGCGTCTCGTCGCCGACGCGCATGCGGCAGCCCTCCGGAACGACGATGCCGAGATGGCACCGCAGCCACGCGTTGATCGGCCCGCAGTGGGGCTGGATGTGTGCGCGGGGCGCGAGCACCGAGAAGTAGGCGTGGCCGGTGCCGCGAAAGCCCGGGAGGGCGTCGAGGACCCTGGTCGTCTCGGGGAAGCGGGCGCGGTTCTCCGCGACCGGTCGACCCATGTACTGGACGTAGCCGACGTCCCACGTGCCGCCGGAGAGCTTGTCGGCGTCGTGTCGCAGAAGGGGAAGAGGCTGTGCCGTCGCTTCCGCCCGAATCGCCGCGTGGGCGTCTTCGAGGACGCGCGTCCAGGGGTGCGCGTCGGGCTCGTGCCACGGCTCGCCCGGAGCGCGAGGAAACGGATGCTCCGGTCTCTGACGGTCGTCGGTGAGAACGATCTCCTCGAGGCCGGCCCCGCCGCGGAGGTACCGTCGCACGCGCTCGAGCCGTCGGGGAGGCGCGCCGCGCCGGGCGGCGTCGGCGCAGATCGCCGACCAGAGCGCGGCGTAGCGCAGGCGCGCGGTCGCTCCTCCGAGGCCCGACCCGCTCATGCGATCTCCTCGCTCGGCCGCGGCGCGCCGAGGCCCGCACGCCGAACGGCGATCCCGAGCGCGCGCGCGATCGGCGCGGGGAGAGCCCCCTGCGTCAAGCACCACGCGCCGACCTGCACCGTCGCTCGAGCGGAGACGCCCGCCGCCGGTCCGTGGTCCGCCAGGTACGACCGCAGCACGCGCCAGGCGTCGAGGCTCTGACGTGGGCCGAAGCTCCAATCCGCGCCGCCGCTGCCACGGTGGAATCTCTTCGTGCAGTGGGTCTCCGGGACGTACCGGAGGGCCCCGTACATCGAGAGCGCGAACAGCCAGTAGATGTCGGCCCGTACGTTGCCCCGCGTCGGACGGATGTAGAGGTCGCGCTCCGCGACGACGTCGCGGCGGAAGACGCCGCGGAAGGCGATCCAGAGCTGCCAGAGCGTCAAGCATCGCACCGCGTCGTCGAGAGACCACGGCGCGTCGCGGTCGACCGGCGGTGGGGTGAACGGGAACGTGGGGAGGAAGCCGTCGAGAGACACCTGCTCGACCCGGCCGAACGCGAGCACGGCGGCCGGCTCCGCTTCGAGGCGGCCGACGAGGGCCGGTACCCAGCTCGGAGGATACGAGTCGTCGTGCGCCATCCAGAGGAAGTACGTTCCGCGTGCGCTCTCGAGGAGGAGGTTGAAGTGCGCTACCCAGTCCATGCGCTCGCGACCTTCGAGAAAGCGGAAGCGCGGGTCGCTCGCGTACCGCTCGCGCAGGACCGCGAGTGCGTCGTCGTCGCCGTGGCGGTCCGAGACGAGGATCTCCGCGTCCGGAGCGTCGAGCGAGTCGAGATTCTCGACGATCACGTCGAGGAAGCGCCGCGAGCGGTAGAGCGGCAGGGCGACCGTGACCGACGGCGTCACGCAGTCGCTCTCCGCCGCTGGGCCTGCACTCGGTCGGCCGCCTCGAGGGCGAGGTACGGAGCGAGCGTGTACTTGCCCGGATTCAAGGAGTGGTAGCGACCGGCGCTGTGCACGCCGACCTCGTACCGGGTGTGCAGGTGGCTCCCCGGCTCGTCGATGTCGGTCTCGCCCCAGGCGAAGATCGTGCCTCCGATCGGCTCGATCGCGCTCGGAGCCGGTGCGAGCGCGGCCAGGGCGGGGCACAGATCGGCGAGGCACGCGAAGCTCCTCCGCACCGCGTCCGCCACGCGCCGCGGAGGGAGGTCGCGATCCCAGTCGGGTGCCCGGAGCTCGGCGGAACGGCCGACGAGACCCGTCGGGTACCAGGAGAAGTAGACACCGCCGTCGCCGTAGTTGACCACGTCGCCGAATGGGCCGAGCGCGATCGTCATCGACGGGACGCGACCGCGCGGGACCGGGCCGGTGATCCATCCCGCCGTCTTGTAGCGGTAGATCCAGGGGCGCTCGGGGACGAGCCCGAGCTTCGCGTCGATCTCGAGGCGGCCGCCCCAGAGCGCGTTCACGACGTGGTCGTAGCGAGCGCAGTCGCGAGCGTCGCCCGCTCGGAAGCCGACGTCGATCGTGCCGTCCGCGCGCTCGGTTGCGTCGACGACCCGGGTCTCTCCGACGAAGGCGATCCTCGCGTTCGCGAGGACCGCCGCACCGAGGGCGTCGGCCAGTCGGCGCGGGTCCAGGGCGCACTCCGACGTGCGGAACGTCTCCGGAAAGGACGCGGCTCGGGTGCGTTCGACGCGAAGCGTGGCGTCGCGGCCGAGGTAGGAGAGCCGGGTCGCGGCCACCGCGTCGGCGAAGAGCTCCCGACAGGACCGGTAGTAGCCGGCGAGGTCGTCGGCCGGGACCATCGTGCGCGGGTGGATCGCGTAGTCGTAGGGATCGGAGATCGCGTCTTCGAGGCGGTCGACGTCGATCCAGCGGCCGAGGGCCGCGGTGAAGTGCAACGCACCGAGGATCATGCTCCGCGCGGTCCGGAGGCTGCGGTCGTTCGCGTAGACGAGTCCCAGATGCACCTTGCCTTCGTTGTTGCGACCGGCGCGCGAGACGGGGATGGCGTTCTCGTCGTAGAGGTCGACCGAGACGCCGCGCTCCGCGAGCTCCAGCGCCGTGCACGTGCCCGCCAGGCCGGCGCCCAGGACCGCGACTCTCACGACCCGCGCTCCGTGAGGTCGACATCGGGCACGCGCGACAGGAGCTGGTCCAGCATCGCGTCCATCCGGAGCTCGTGGTCCACGAGCCGACGGGCGCGGGCGACGATGCGGTCGCGCTCGCGGGGATTCTCCCGGTAGTGTCGCAGCACGTCCGGAAGCTCCTCCACCCGGGCCTCGACGTAGTGCTCGCCCGCGACGAACGGATCCGGTCGGTACAGGGGCTCGGAGACGACGAGTGTGTCGTGGGTCATGCCGAGCAGAAGCCGGTCCGCCGAGACCTGCCCGGGCGCGCGCGCGACGTTCAAGAACGCGTGCGCGCGCCGGAGGAGGCGCGAGCGGCTCGCGCCCCAGTAGGCGCGCGAGTGCCAGCTCCCGACGGCGGTGAGATCGACCGACTGCTCGCGGAGCTGCGCGAAGATGCGGCGCCGTCGCGGGACGTCCAGTGCGCCGAGAAAGAGCGTCTCGAGGTCGCGCGGGGCGTCGTCCCGGCGCGCCGGATCCGGCGCGGCCTCGGCTCCGTAGGGGACCCAGTGCGCGTCGATCCCCCGCTCGGCGAGCGATTCCTGCCACGCCCGCGACGAGACGGCCAGAACGTCGGGCAGCCCCGCGCGTCGCAGGTGCTCGAGGGTCGCGAGATTCGAGTGCACGTCGTTCGTGCGCCGGTCGCGCAGAAGAATCTTGGCCCACTCTCTCAGATGGAGCGGTGCCGCGGGCAGGCCGGACGAGCTCGGCAGGGGGAGCGGCTCCCAGTGCCAGGCGATCACGGGCGGCCGGCGGCCGCGCGCGCGGCGGAGGTCGCGCAGCAGGCCCGGGAACCAACGACAGTTCTCGAGGATCAGGATCGCGTCGAACCGGTCGAGATCGAGCGCCGCGTCTTCTTCGCGCTGCTCGACGGAGAGCCCGCGGGAGCGAAGCAGGCGCGTCACGACGTGGTCCTCCCCTCGGCGCGCCGGGACGGGACGCCAGCACACGGCGATCCGCATCCCCGACGGGAGCGGCCGGGCTCTCGTGACCGGCACGTTCACGTGACGAGAGCACACCAGAATCGGTCCGGCCGCGCCAGCGGGGGCGCATACGCTCGGGCGTTCGACTCCCCGGGACGGCCGAGCCCCCGACCTGAACCAAAGTTGAACGACTTCGTCCGACGGGTCCCTTAAGATGACCGGCCATGAGGACCAGATTTCTCCCCATTCTCCTTCTCTCCGTGCTCTCCCTGGGGATCGTCGGGCCGGCCCCGGCCGGCGCCCAGTCCGGAATCCAGATCACGCCCGACAGCCGCCGCGTCCTCGTCAGCAAGGACGTCGGGGCCGAGCGGTGGGCGCTCACCCGGAACCTGGAAGACGGCACGGTCACCGGAAACGTCTTCTTCTCCGACGGAAGTCTGCCGCAGTTCATCGCCTGCGAGGAGGTGGGGCGGGACGGGGAGACGCTTCGCCTGCGCTGCGACGCGAGCCTCCAGTGCCCTCTGCTCCCGTGCATCGTCACCGAGTGGAAGTCGCTCGGGGAGGTCACGCTCCCCGTTTCGTTCTTCGAGCGAGACGAGGTGGCGACCGGGGCGTCGGCGCCGGCCGCGGTCGCGCCCGGCGGCCTGACGGGGCAGATCGCACAGCAGAGCAACGTCCCCGCCGGCGTGCAGCTCACGCCGGACCGCAAGAGCACGCTCATCAACAAGGACGTCTCCGATCAGCGGTGGGCCATTACGCTGAACGGCGACGACTCCACCGTGACCGGAAACGTCTTCTTCCCGGACGGCTCGGATCCGGCGTTCCTCTGGTGCACGCGCGAGGGGCAGGACGACGTCGACGTGATCCTCGATTGCTACGGCGCGGACCGCTGCGCGGCCGGCGGCTGCCAGGCTGGCGACTGGACCTCGCTGTTCGAGGTCCGCGTGCCCGAGGCGTTCTTCCAACCCCCCGAGAACGTCTCGACCTTCGAGTTCGAGCGCTCGCTCTCCGCGTCGTTGGGCGACGATGGCGGGTTCGACGCGCTTCTCCTCGCGCTTTCGCGGGGCTACTCCTTGCGCCAGGTCGCGCGCGGAGGGCTCTCCGGCCGGATCACACCGCCGGGGGAGATCGTGACGGCGAGCGGTGACGTGGAGCTTCCCGAGGGGCAGCCGTTCGATCTCGCGGCGCCCGCGTCCGAGCTCGGCTCGGTCGCGCAGATCCCGCGAAACGCGCTGGCCGAGATCCGGCGGCAGATCCTCGCGCAGAACGGCAACGCGAGTCCGTTGTCCGCCTTCCTGGTGCTCCTCGAGCGCTACGGCCCGGAGCGAGTCGTCGAGGCGATGCAGGAAGGCCGGATCGGGCTCGACGGCAACTTCGACGAGCTGGCGGAGGGCGCCTTCGTGATCGTCGACGAGAACGGCGACCCCGTGCAGCCGAACCCGATCTCGAAGCTCGATCCGTTCAGCATTCCGGAGCTGCAGGCCGCCGCGTGCGGCAACGGCATTCTCGATCCGGGCGAGTCCTGCGACCCCGAGATCTCGCGGTTCCGGGAGTGCTTCGCCTTCAATCTCGGCGGCGCGAACGCCACGTGCCACGAAGAGCTCTGCCGGTGGGACACGCGTCCGTGCAACAAGTGCGGCAACGGGCTGCGCGAAGCCGGGATCGAGGAGTGCGACGGCACCGACATCCGCGGTCTCACGTGTCGGGCGTTCGACGAGAACCACGCCACGACCGCGGTGCCGGGGTGCACGGAGGACTGCAAGCTCGACCTGACCCCGTGCGAGATCGCGGTGGCGGGCGGGTGCCCCGACGGTCGCTTGCAGGACGGCGAGGACTGCGACGGTGCCGTCTTCCGGACGGACGTGGGGCGCGAGTGCGCGCTCGTCGACCCGAACCTCTTCGGCTCGCTCGGTTGCGACGTACGGACGTGTACGTACGACCGGTCCTCGTGCGTCGAGCTCGCGGACGGCTGTGGCGACGGGAACCTCGATGACGGCGAGGACTGCGACGGAAGCGCGTTCCGGATCCGCAACTGCGCGGACCTCGACGAGCGCTACGCCTCCGGCCTCCTCGGGTGCCGGCCGTTCTCGTGCACCTACAACCAATCGAGCTGCCGGGAGAGGGGGCCGGGGGATCCCGATCCCACGCCGACTCCCCGCCCGACCGCGAGCCCCCGCCCGACCGACGAGCCGACGCCGCGTCCGACGGCGGAGCCCACGCCCGGCCCGACCGCGGAGCCGACCCCGCGTCCGACGGCCGAGCCTCCCGATCCGACCCCGACCCCGGGTCCCGAGTGCGGCAACGGCGTCATCGAGCGACCGGACGAGGAGTGCGAGGGCAGCAATCTGGGCGGACAGACCTGTGACACGATCGGCTTCGGCTTCGGCCCGGGCGGCCAGCTCTCCTGTGACCGATGCCGATTCGACTCGAGCGGTTGCGTGGACGACACCGCGCCCACGCTGACCGCGGTCGGCCCGAATCCGCTCGTCGTGCCCGTCGGGGGATCCGGGATCCTCACGTTGTTCTTCAGCGACCCCAACGGCGACGTCGTCACCGGCTGCATCACGAGCGCGCCCAACTTCATCGGCGGCTGCGGGACCTACGATACCGGCGGGGCGACCACCGGCAGCGTCGCGGGGCCCCTCAACTGCGGCAACGCGCCAGCGTCGTTCAACTTCTTCGCCTACGTGATCGACTCGCGCGGCAACGAGAGCAACCGCTTCCCCGCGCGGCTCGTCTGCGAGGACGACGACTAGCGCGCAGGCACGGCGACGAAGCGGGGGCGCTCCGGGCCGACGCCGACGCCCGGGGCGCTCCCGCGTACGACGCGTTCGGTATTCCCCGATTCGGGGGCGGACGCGAGGGTGCCCGGTCCGGGTGCGTCGAGCGCGGCCACGCGCGACCTCGGCCGTCCGGGCGGCGGATGGAGTGCTTCCGAGGTGGATCGCTCGAAGCGACTCTGCGCTCAGCTCGCCGCGGCGGCTGCGCCGGAGGCCGGCTTCTCGAACACGAGGAAGTGCTGCTCGGGAAGGAAGTCGCGCACCTCGACGAAGCGCAGGCCGATCGCCTCGAGCTCGCGGCGGGCCTGCGCGACGGTCATCTTGTGGAGCGGCTTGATCGGGATCGAGGCATCCTCGCCCCGGTACTCGACGAGGTAGAGTCGCCCGCCCGGGGCGAGCGCGCGCGCGATGGCCTCTCCCATCTCCTTCGGGTGCGAGAACTCGTGGTACGCGTCGACGAGAAGCACGGCGTCGACCGCGCGTTCGGGGAGCCGCGGATCGATCGACGAGCCGAGGATGGTGCGAACGTTGTCGACCCCCGCGCGCCGGGTTCGCCGGTCGATGATCTCGAGCATCTGGGGTTGGATGTCGACCGCCAGCACCCGACCCTCCTTCACGACGTCCGCGATGCGAAGGGTGAAGTAGCCGGACCCCGCGCCGATGTCGGCCACGACGTCCCCCGGATCGAGGTCCATCTCCAGGACGACGCGATCGGGCAGCTCCGTCGTCGCGCGCTCCGGCCGCTCGAGCCAGCCGACGGCCAGGTGTCCCATGACGTGCGAGGTCTCGCGGCCGAGGTACACGCGTCCGGTGCCGTCCTGGGCGGGCGTCTCGTGCCGGTACGGAGAGGACGGATCGTCCCCCAGCTGCTCGAGGGCGAGCGCGCGGATCGAGAGGTCCTCGGTGCGTGGCCCGTCCCGCGGCTCGAGTCGCGCGACCTCGCGCAGGATCGCGCGAGCCTCGTCGGCGGACGCGTCGCGCGTCTCGAGGAGCGCGATGCCGTAGATGACCCGGTTGCCGCGATCGTCGGGATCGACGCCGAGCGCCTTCTCGGCCTCGGGGACGGCGAGGTCTTCGTCGACCCAACCCGACACGAAGGGGAGGTTCGGGACGGTCGCGTGCAGGTAGGAGAGGAGCCGGTACGCGCCGCCGCGCTCGTACTCCGGCCGGAGCGCGATCACCACGCTCGAGAAGTCGTAGAGGCGGTTCGCGACGCCGTCGGTGATCGCACTCCAGGTCCCGGTCAGCTGCGACCACGCGCCCCGGGCGACCGCGGCCCAGTAGTAGACCGCCGCGACTCGCTCGCGGTGCTCGTCCGGCACGCGGGCGCGCAGCTCGTCCGCGTCGAGCTCTTCCAGGCGCGTGCCGTCGGCGAACGCGTCGGCGATCTGGTCCATGCCCGCGGCGGCGACGCGACGCGCACGTTCCAGACGCTCGCGCCGTCGGTCGGGCGGCTCGCTCGAGTGATCTCCGGCGAAGTACAGTGCGCGCAGGAGTCGCCAGCGGACGTCGAGGTCGGCGGGGCTCTCGGTCAGAAGGGTCTCGTAGATCTCGATCGCGTCCGCGATCGGCGCGGGATCCGCGCGACGGTTCTCGTCGACGCTGCGCCCACGTGCGGCGTAGAGCGCGTCGGCCCGCGCCAGGCGGTCGTCGACGGACGCGGCGGCCACGGCGCTCGCCGGGGCCGCGAGAACCCACGCGAACGCCATCGCGACCACCCACGCGACGGGGACGACGATGGCTCGACGGAGCACCTTCACCTCCTCGAGTCTGAAGGAAGACCGCGGTTCCGCCAGAGGAATTTCCGCGTGGCTCCGCCCGACTGGCCTCCGCCGCCAAACGGGCGTTCGAACATTTGAACCAAAGCTGAACGCTTCCCGCCGTCCACTCGTGGTAGCGAGGGGCCATGGCTCGAAGAATCCAAGCTCCCGTCCTCCTGGCCGCCGTTCTTCTCCTCGCGCTCCCCGGCCGGGCGTCGGCCCAATCCGGAATCCAGGTCACCCCGGATGGGAAGCGCGTTCTGGTGAGCAAGAACGTCGGCGCCGAACGGTGGGCTCTGACGCGCAACGTGTCGGACGGCTCCGTCACGGGCAACGTCTTCTCGGCGGACGGCGGGGCTCCGCAGTTCGTCGCGTGTCGCGAGACCGGCCGCAGCGGCAACGGCATTTCGTTCCGCTGTGAGGGCGCCGACCGCTGCCGCCTCGCGCCGTGCGCGCGGGACGAGTGGCTCTTCATCGCCGAGGTCGATCTGCCGGCTTCGTTCTTCCAGTCCGGCATCGATGCCGCGGCGGCCCCGGTCCAGAGTCTCGGGCGGCCGGGCGTCCAGACCGTCGCCGGCTCGCCGAATCAGCCGGCCGGCGTTCAGACCGTCCCGGACGCGAGCGCCACGCTCATCAACAAGGACGTCGGCGGCGGCGAGCGCTGGGCGATCACGTTCAACACCGAGGACAACACGGTGACGGGCAACGTCTTCTTCCCGAGCGGCGACGACCCGGCCTTCCTCTGGTGCGAGAAGAAGAGCTTCGACGGCGAGCAGTTCGTCCTGAGCTGCTTCGGTGCCGACCGGTGCGGGGCGACGTGTGCACCGGGGGACTGGACGCCGCTCGTCGAGGTGCCGATCGCGGAGGACTTCTTCCTCCCGCCCGAGCAGGTGGAGCGGGAGGCTCTCGCGGTGGCCCTGATCGACTCGCTGGGCGCGTCGGCGGGCTTCGACGCGCTCGTGCTGGCGCTCGCTCGAGGCCATTCGTTCCGACAGGTCGCGGCGGCCGCTCTCGCGGGGCGCCTCCTGGCGACGGGCGAGATCCGGGATCGGCGCGGCGAAGCGGTCGAGCCGGCCGAGCCGCCGTATCGAAGCGTCGCGACGAGCGCGGGCGCGCTCGCGCGGCCGAGTCAGGAGTTCGTCGAAGTCCGGATGGATCGCCTCCGGGACGCGCTCGTCGGAAGAGGGGTGGCCGCCGACACCTTCATCTCGTCCATCCTCTTCATGATCGGTCGCGGGTACTCGCCCCGCCAGATCCTCGAAGCGGTCGAACGGGATCGAATCCGCCTCGATCGTCGCGCGTCCGTGGCGGGCGCGGACGCTCTGGTCATCGTGGACGAGAACGAGCGGCTGGTCACACCATCTCCGACCGGGCTCGGCGACGTGCTCCAGCCGCCGAAGGGTGGGTTCGACTGTGGGAACGGGATCGTCGATCCGGGGGAGTCCTGCGAAGCGGGAGTCGAGATCACCCAGTCGTGCCGCGAGTTCGGATACGACGGCGGAGCGCTCACCTGCTTCGTCGAGGGCTGTCGGTACGACACGACGGGTTGCAGGAAGTGCGGCAACGGATGGCGGGAGCCCGGGGAGGAGTGCGACGGATCCGATCTCCGCTCCACGACGTGCACGGACCTCGGGTTCGATGCGCCGGTCCTGCCGGTGTGCACGGACGAGTGCCGGTTCGACGATGCACCGTGTCGTCAGGCCGTGGAGGACGGATGTCCCGACGGCGACCTCGACGAGGAAGAGGAGTGCGACGGCGCCAAGTTCCGCGACGGGCGGTCGTGCCGCATTCTCGGCCTCGGGCGAGGGACTCTGGGATGTCTGGGGCTCTTGTGCGCCTACGACACGGGCGACTGTGCGGGCGCCGCGATCGGGTGCGGCAATGGAGCGCTCGACGACGAGGAGCAGTGCGACGGCTCGTCCCTGCGCACCCGCCTCTGCGAAGTGTACGACGACCGCTACGTCGCGGGCACTCTCGGCTGCAATGCGTCCTCGTGCACCTACGACACATCCGGCTGCGAAGAGGCTCCCACCGAGCCGGGCGGGGAGTGCGGGGACGGCGAGCTCGATCCGGGCGAGTCGTGCGACGGATCGGCGCTTCGCCGGACCGAATGCTCGTCGGTCGACGCACGGTTCGAGACGGGCACTCTCGGCTGCACCGACGACTGCACGTACGACACGTCCGGTTGCGGCGGTTGCGGCGACGGCTCGCTCGACGCCGGCGAGGACTGCGACGGCGCCCTACTGCGCGAGACCGCCTGCGCCGCCTTCGACCCGCGCTTCGACGGCGGTACGCTCGGCTGCGACCCGAGCCGCTGCGCGTACGACACATCGGATTGCCGCGGGTGTGGCGACGGCATCCTCGACGACGACGAGAACTGCGAGGAGGGTCAGCTGAGCGGGTTCACGTGCCAGATCCTGAACTTCGGCCCCGGTACGCTTCGATGCGACGAGAATTGCGACTTCGACACGAGTGACTGCGGCGACCCGGGGGACCTCTGCGGAAACGGCATCACGAATCCCGGCGAGGACTGCGACGGCCGCATCCTGCCCGGTGTCACGTGCGAGCTCGTCGACGACCGCTTCGTCGGAGGTAGCCTCGCCTGCGGCGACGACTGCAAGTACGACACGAGCGGCTGCGAGGCGGGGACGACGTGCGAGGAGAAGACGTGCCCGGGCGGAGTCTGCGTGCCGTTCGCTGCCGACTGCTGTGGCGGGGGCTTCTTCTGTCGGGAGGGCTTCGTCTGCGTGGGCGGTCCGGGAGGTGGCTGCTGCCCGAACGGACTTCCCAAGCCCTGCGGGGACGTGTGCGTCGCCGCGAATGCGGCGTGTCCCTAAGACATCGGAATGAGAGCCAAATCCGCCGGGATCCCGCTCGGGGCCGGGCGCCGCCCGGCGGTCCTCACGCAAGGCCGAACGCGCCCCGCCGAGAAAACCCAGCGCGCGCCGGGCTCTCCGGGCTGGAGCCGAAGGGCGCTCCTTCCGAGGACTCCCCTCCATGCGAGCGCGCCTCTGGTTCCGTGCCGTCCGTATCGGACTTGCCGACCTTCTCTCGACTCCTTCGCGGACCCGGCCACACGGTCGTCCTGTCCGCTCTTCGGGGCGGTCTCGGACCTCAGGCGGTGGGTGCCGCCTGCGGCCCGCGCACGAGCTTTCCGGGGAGCGCGCCGGTTGGCTCGCCGTTCTCGAACGTCACCTCGCCGCTCTTCACCGTGTACTTGTAGCCATCGATCTTCTGCACGAGCCGGCGGCCGTTCGCGGGGAGATCGTAGACCATCTCCGGCGCGTGGATCTGGAGGCCCGCGAAATCGATCACGTTGACGTCGGCCTTCATGCCCGGCGCGATTACGCCCCGGTCCTTCATGCCGTAGAAGTGGGCCGTACGGCTCGTCTGGCTCTCGACGATCTTCTCGATCGCGATCTTCTCTCCACGCTCGCGGTCGCGGACCCAGTGGGTCAGCAGGAAGGTCGGCACGCTCGCGTCGCAGATGATGCCGCAGTGGGCGCCGCCGTCCGAGAGCGAGAAGATCGCGGCTGGGTGCTCCATCATCTCCTTCAGCGAGTCGAAGTCGCCCTTCGCGTAGCCGAGGAGCGGCAGATAGATGAGGCCTTTGCCGTCGCGCTCCATCATCAGATCGTAGGCGAGCTCGCGCGGGTCGGCGCCGTTGCGCTCCGCGATCGCGGCGATCGTCTCGTCGGGACCGGGCTCGTAGCGGGGCGGGTCGCCCAGCGGGTACATCATCTGGAACGCGCCGAGGATGAGGGCGATGGGGCCCTGCAGGGGGTCGTCGCCGAACTCGGGCTGGCTCGCCAGGATCGCCTGCTTGACCTCGGGCTTGCGCAGCTCCGCGATCCGCTCGGCGGGATCCATGTCGACGTAGGGCGCGTAGGCCGGTGAGCGCATGAACGGATGGAAGCTGCTCTCCCAGCCCAGCAGGAGTCCGGCGGGACGCTGCGCGACCTGGGGCGTCAAGCAACCTCCCTCGGCGCGGTCCTCGTCGACGGCCTGGAGGAGGCGCTTGTACTGGTCGGGGTCCATCGGGCTCTGGAGGCACGCGAACGACACCGGCCGCCCGGTCTCCTTGCCGAGCTTCCGCATCCACGCCAGCTCGTCCCCCTCGGGAGCGAGGTCGCTCGCGACCTCGAACACGCCGTGGCCGACCTCACCGAGCGTGCGGCCGATGCCCATCACCTCGGGATCGTCTGCGTACGTGCCGGGGACGACGTCGCCGCCCTTCGCGCGGTGGAGCATGGTGCGCGACGTCGAGAAGCCGAGCGCACCCGCCTGGAGGCTCTCCTTCACGATCGCGGCCATCTGCGCGATGTCTTCCTCGGTCGCCTTCTCGTTGTCGGCCCCGCGCTTGCCCATCACGTAGGCCCGCACGGCGCCGTGCGGCACCTGTGCCGCGACGTCGACCGAGCGCGGCATCTTCTCGAGGGCATCGAGGTACTCGGGGAAGCTCTCCCAGCACCAGTCGATGCCCTCGTGCAACGCCGTGCCGGGGATGTCCTCGACGCCCTCCATCAGGTTGATGAGGAAGTCTTCCTCCCCGGGCTTCACCGGCGCGAAGCCGACGCCGCAGTTCCCCATGACGAGCGTCGTGACGCCGTTCCAGCCCGACGGGGTGAGATGAGGATCCCAGGTGACCTGTCCGTCGTAGTGCGTGTGCACGTCCACCCAGCCCGGCAGGACGAGGAGGTCCGCGGCGTCGATCTCCTTCCGGCCCTCACCGACGCCTTCGCCGACGGCCGTGATGGTGTCGCCGTCGATCGCGACATCCGCCTTGCGCGGAGCGCTGCCGGTTCCATCGATGATCGTTCCGTTGCGAATCACGAGATCGTGCATGGGGTCTCCTTCGTATGCATGGATGAGCCGTTCAGTCCTCGCCCGCACCGGGGCGGCCGCCCCCGCCGAGGCCCGTCAGGCCGAAGCCGAAGCTGTCGGGGAACTCGACCCTGGCGTCGGTCGGGAACCCTTCGGCGATGAAGTACCAGACCTGCGCGCCGAACATCTCGTTCTCGGTGGTGATGCCGCCGGTGATGGCGCACGCGTCGCAGAAGCCGTCGCCGGCGCCGGGGCTCGAATCACACGCGGCATCGTCGCCCTTCTGGTTCGCGATCCCGTCGTCGCACGACACGTCGTACCTGCCCTCGTTCACACACTGCGTCGGCTCGCAGAGGCCGAGATTCGCGCCGGGCGCGAACGGTAGAGGGTACTCGATGCGCGATGCGCGGGTGACGTCCTCCGGGTCGGGGTTGCCGTTCTCGTCGACCCCGTTGCGGAACAGAGAGCAGTAGGTCAGCGTTCGCTGGGCCGGGTCTGGGTCGTCGAAGGCGAGAGGATCTTCGGGGAACCAGTTGAGCGGGTCGTTGTAGATGAAGCTGTCGTAGATGTGCTCGCCGTCCGGCGTCTCGTACCAGAAGTGCTTGCCGTGACGGTGGGTGTGCGAGCTCATTCCGGTGATGCGTGCGCCCTGCGGGAGAATCATGCGCTCGCAAAGGACGTCCTCGCTGTACGGAGGTGCGAAGCCGCCGAGCATCCTCGGGATGCCGAAGGCGGTGTCGAAGCCGCCGGCGCTGTACTGCGGGAACCGGCGCTCCTTGGCGAAGCGCAGGTTGATGCGTCCGCGCAGGAGGTGGTCCTCGGTCGTCAGGTTGAACGAGTGCGAGTTCCACAGCGCGATGCCGCGGATCGGCATCTCGCGGTACGTCCCCGGGTACAGGGTGTGCGTCGACTGCGCCTGTTGCACGGCGATCTCTTCGGCGGGGAAGAACGCCTGGTCGCCCTCCTGCTGGTAGCCCACGCACGCGAGAGACGTGCGGACCGGCGTGCGGCAGTATCCTCCCACCCCGCACGCGCCGGGATCGCGGGGATCGCACGCCGCGCCCTCGAGATCGCCCTCGGCGCACGTCCAACCGGAGATGTCCTCCGGCTCGATCCTGGTTCCGTCCGGCCGCGTGCCGAGGAAGAAGATCAGGTGATGGCTGAGAGCGTCCTGACGGACCTCGTAGCCGTCGTAGAAGAACGTCGAGCCGTCGTCGCTCTTGAACTCGCCCGGGACCTGCTCGGAGAAGTCGTAGTACGTGGCGAAGCAGACCTCGGTCTCGGACGACGCGACGAGGTCGACGCCCGGCATCACGAACTGGACGCCCTCGTCCGCGGGAAGCGGCTCGAGCGGCTTGATCGAGATCGGTGTCGGATCGGCGAGGCAGCCGGGAAGCAGATCCTCCGTGCCGAGGACGGTGCCCTCGCGCGGCGCGCCGCCGAGGATCCAGAGGCGCAGGAGCTCGAGCTCGTCCGCGGTCGGCACCGGGCCCGACGGCGGCATCGGCGACAGGCTCGTCACCGACGGGTCGACGTTCGCGTAGACCTTGAGCCAGAGCGAGCTCCGCTCGCGCGCGCCCGGATAGATGCGGGCGAGATCGGAGCCGACCGACGGCACCTCGACGAGGTTGTCGTAGGCGACGCCCGGGGACAGGTCGAGGCTGCCCTGCGGCGCCTCTCCGGAGTGGCAGCCCACGCAGCCGTAGCGGTCGAAGACGATCTGCTGCACCGCATCGAACGTGCTCTCGTAGGCCTGGGCCTCGCAGGTGGGATCCTCCGGCTCCGGCTCCGGTTCCGGCTCGGGATTCGTGACCGGCGGATCGTCGGATCCCACCGTGTCCGACGTCCCCGAGTCTCCACAGCTGGCGACGAGGAACGCGAGCAACAGGAACCCGATGAGGGAAAGGGAGCGATGCGCCATCTGCGTGTCTCCTGGGTGGAGGGTGCGCCGCCCAGGGACGGGCCGGCGATGCCCGTTTTCCTAGCAGAATCCGCGCGAGTGACGCCAAGCCGGAGTCGAGGCGCCGCCCCCCGGACAACCCGCCCCGTGTTGCAGGGGAGGTCGTGCCCGGGATGTTCTGTCGGCCCGGGGCCGTGGGCCGACGGAGCGAGGTCTTCAGGGGAGAGGGAACCGGGGGCGGAGGCGGTCGAGCAGGAATCGTGGGAGAGGCGGCGGCTCGGCTTCACACCGGACGTCTTTCAGGGCCTCGCTGCCCGGCATCTGCCCGAAGCCCGAGCGGAGGCCCCCGCTCCAGGTGCGCTCCAGGAAGAAGATCGAGTGGAGGCCGACGTCGATCTCGAGCGCCCAGTCGAGAGCGAAGTCGTATCCGCGGCGCTGGCAGAACTCGTCCGCGGACAGAGCCTGCGCGTCGGTGTTGCAGCGCTCGAAGAAGCCAAAGTCGAGATGATTGACGCACCGGTCTACGCGGTACGTGCCGACCGTCGGCCGATGGATGGTCGCCCAGTTCGTCCGCTGTCGGGTGCGACACTCGATGTAGGTGAACACGTCCCACCCCTGGATGCCGCGAAACGTGGCCAGGCCCCCGTCGCGCGGCTCGGTCAGCTGCATGACGTCGTGCGGCCAGGGGCCGACGAACTCGGTCGCGAAGTCCGAGGCTCCCAGGTCGTACCCGTGCTCGGCGCAGAAGGCATCGGCCACTTCCTGCTGCGCTTCTTCTCCGCAGCGATCGAGGCGCTGGTCGTCGACACACGCGAAGTTGCCTCCGCCGGTCGGTCGACAGCCGTCGAAGCGCGGTGAGCGGATGCATCGGTCGATCGGCCGATCTCGAAGTCGGGGGCCGTGGAATCGATGCCAGGCGGACGCCGACACCGGAACGAGAGCGGTCGCCAAAACGATGCAGGCCGCGAGTCCGGCGCGCAGGGACGTCGATTTCATGATCTCCTCCTCCGGCGACTCCTGCGTCGCCGAGGAGGCAGCGGTGCGAACCGCGTGCCAGTCGAGAATCCTCATGGTGCGCGGGAAAAGCGTGCCCGCGCCGCCATCCACGGTTTGCGGTGTCGCTACGTTCGGTTGGCCCCGACCGCACGGGTCCACGATGCGGGATCCTCCCGAACCCTCTGCTCGGAGAGGCGGATGCGGGCGTTCCGGCGCGCTCGCCCTCGTTCGACACGAGGGCGAGCGCGGGACGCTGGAGCGGGCACCGGCTCAGCCGGGTGCGTTCGTCATCTCCACGTACGGTCGGCACGGCTGGCCGCGGAGGACGCCGCACACGGGACGGCCCTCCGGAACCTCGACCGCGCCGGCCGGCAGGACCGCCAGAACGATCGCGGATGCGTGCTCGCCGCCGCGGGCGATCCGGTACCGAGCGCCGCCCGGGCCTGGGTCGGGATTGTCGAAGAACCACAGCGGCAGGTCGCGGCCCGGCGTGTTCACCTGCACGCGGAGCTGCGACCCGGCACGGAGTGGATGCGCGACGTCGAAGATCGGGACGCGAACGAGCGTGAGCTCGGCCGAAAGGGGCTCGTAGTCGTCCTCGCCGAAGTGCAGTCGGGTGAGGAACGGACCGGAGCGCTCCTCGTCGAGCCGTCGGTAGCCCGCGAGCTGGATCCCGTTCTGGATCCGGACCTCGTTTCCGTCCGGCGTGACCTCGGTGAGGACGATCTCGATCGGCGCGTCGCCGGCGCCCGTTTGGATCCAGAGATCGGCGTAGCCGGGGCCGGCGAGGACGACGGTCTGGTCGAGTGGTGGCGTGAGGTAGGACAGGCCGAACCCTTCGGGCGTGTACGTCCAGTCGAGCTGCAGCTCGGTGGTCGGCACGCGAAACGAGCCGCCGCCGGTTCCCGAGTATCCCATCGGCCCCGCCTCGGCGTCGAACTCGAACGCGTCGGCGGACTCCGTGGCGGGAGGCTCCGTCGAGAGACTCTCGGCGCCGTCGAGGTACAGGGTCCACGCTTCGACGTTCTCCGGCGGCCAGGTGTCGAACGTCGCCTCGAACCGATGGTACGGGGCGCCGGGAACCTCTTCGGAGCCGGCGCCGGACTCGAACAAGACCGTGACCACGGGATCGGCTTCGAAGCGCGCGAGCGCCGTCTCGACGTCGCCGTCGTCGAGATCGGCGAAGCGGTCGGGGCGGAGCTCGATCGGCGCGCCGTAGTTGTTCTGCATCTCGGCGGGCAGCGCCGCGCGGATGACCTCGTGCACGCGGGGGACGCGCCCCGCGACGTAGAGCTCGAGGAACTCGAACCACCGGGAGAGGTGGAAGGCCTGGTATCCGTCGGGGTGGTGTCCGTTGAAGAGCGTGAAGTGCTTGCGGTCGGTGCCATCGAAGTCGCGGATCATTCCGGCGAACCGGGGGCCCGTTTGCTCGTCCTGCCACGCGCCCGTGAGGAACACCGGCGCCTCGATGTCCTTCACGAGGATCGAAAGGTCGCGTGCGTCGGAGTCGGCCGGACGTCGCTCGAGGGAGTTCACGAATGCCTCGAAGTCGATGCTCTGCGTGCGGATCCTCTGGTTCGCCTCACACTCCGTGTCGCCCTCTTCGATCCGGCGCGCCGTCCAGCTCTGCCCGCCCGGGGCCGCCTGATTGTCGCGCTCCTGGAGCCATTCCTTCGTGAAGCCGGCATTGTAGATGCCGCCGGGCCACGACATCTGCCACGGGTCTTCGATGACCGAGAGTGGCGTGATGCCGGCGAGCGAGGGTGGGCGGGTCGCCGCGACGAAGAGCTGGGTGATGCCGGAGTACGAGAGCCCGATCATGCCGACGCGGCCGTTCAGCACCCACGGCTGCCGCGCGATGATCTCGATCACGTCGTAGCCGTCTGCCTGCTGCGCCGGATCGAAGACGTCGAACGTGCCACCCGAGCAACCGGTTCCGCGAAGGTTGACGCCGACGGTGGCGAAGCCGAACGCGTTCGCGATCAACGTACCCGGCTGCGGTCGGTCGGGATTGGAGGGGTCGTATCCCGAGTACTCGACCACGGTGGGCCAGGGGCCCGGTCCGTACAACGCTTCGTCGGGGGTCCGCACCATCGCGGACAGCGTGACGCCGTCGCGCATCACCAGATAGTTCACGCCCTCCGACGCTTCGTAGCCCTCCTTCGGGCCGCCGATCACGTTCCACGGGACCGGGGTGACCTCCTGGTCGTAGTGGGAGTCGGGCGGATGGTCGTCACGCCCGAGGACGCGGAACGGGGCGGAGACCTCCGGCGGGTCGCGCTCTTCGTCCATCACGACGTAGCCATCGCCCGGTCGTACCGACGACCCGCCACGGCTCGACGGCAGCAGGCCGGTCGTCGTGTCGACGACGACGTGCTCCGCCGCGAGGTATGCGAACGTCGCCTGGCCCAGGTCGTCGGCGAGGAGCGTGATCAGGCGACGCCCCTCGGCGTCGACCAGCGTGAGCGGCTGCCGGGGACGGGCGTCGGTCACGGTGATCCGCTGGACTCCTGGCGCGACGTCGAACGAGGCCGGAACGGGACCCGATGGATCCGTCGGGTCGGTCGGGGGCGTCGGGGAGGATCCCGTGGCGCCGGTCGCACCGTCACCGCAGGCCGAGACCGCGACGAGGATCGCGAGGAGGAGGGGAGTGAGGCGGGAGAGGCGGTTCGTCGTCATCGGTCTCCTCGGGCACGAGTGGGGCCGCCAGGGGCGGCGCAGGTCCTCGGGTATAGCGAGGCGGCGAACGACCGGGCAACCGCGAAGCCGGTTGGGGTGTCCCCCGTCGCCCAACGGGGTCGTGCCGTCGGATCCAAGGTCCACTTCGCTCGGAAAACGCCCGGAAAACGCCCGGTTCGCTGCCTGTACAGAGCCGATCGAGGGCACGATACTCGGAGTCTCGTCGTCGCTGGGCGTGGGCCCGGGCGGCCAGACCGTGGGGTTCTCCGGGAATGAGCAGCGTCGTCCGCGACTCGCAGGTGCGCGACATCGCCGTGGCCACGGTCGACGTGCATCCGATCGTCGGACTGGGGCTGGCGAACCTGATCGATTCGTCGGCGCGGATGACGCACGTCGGTCACGCGAGCGAAGGCCGCGAGGTGCGCCGCCTCGTGGGCGAGGCGAGGCCGCACGTGGTTCTGATGGACCCGGCGCTCGCCGACGTCGATGGGCTGGAGCTCCTGAAGGAGCTCAGATCCTCGAGCAGGCCTCCGGGGATCGTCGTGTTCTCCGAGCAGGTCGGTCGGGACGCGTGCAGCCGGGCGCTGCGCGCCGGTGCCACCGCCTACGTTTCGAAGCGAAGCTCCCCGGAAGACATCCTCAGGGGCATCCGTTGCGGCGCGCTCGGGCGGCGGTTCGTTTCGACCGACCTGGCCGTGCACCTCGCGAGCCTCGGCGATCTCGATGCGGACCTGGAGCCTCACGAGCGGCTCTCGGATCGGGAGTACGAGGTGCTGCGGCGCCTCACCGAGGGCATGCGCGTCTCCGAGATCGCGAGCAGCCTCTCGCTCAGCATCAAGACGGTCAGCACCTACCGGACTCGACTGCTGAAGAAGCTCGAGCTGCCGAGCACCGCGCATCTCGTCAAGTATGCGATCGAGCACGGCCTCGCGACGTGAGCGTTCCGACCTCCGTCCGTCTCGACGCTCCTCGGGTGGCGTCGCACTCCTGACGGTCCGAAAGACCCGGTCGATCGGGTCGAGCGTGCCGGGCTTCGACCCTGCGCTTGATTTCGCGGCGGGGAACCGGCGTAACCAAGGCGAGCGATGATGCGGGTCGGCGACTTGCAGCTCGACGATGCGAGTCTCGAGCTTCGACATTCGGACGACATGGTTCGAATGTCGGCCAAGCCGTTCTCGTTGCTCGAGCGCCTCGCCGAGCGGGCCGGACACGTCGTCACGCACGCCGAGCTCATGGACTCGCTCTGGCCGGGACAGGTCGTGAGCGGAGCGGCGCTGGGCTCGGCCGTCCGCGAGGTTCGCCGCGCTCTGAAGGCCCTCGCGGTTCAGGACCGGATCCGTCTCGAAGCCGTGCGCGGCCGGGGGTACCGACTGGCGCTCGCGGAATCGGTCGACACGGCGTCGGCGGTCGACGGCGCCGTCTCCGGCGAGTTCATCGGACGCACCGCGGAGCTCGCGTCGCTTCGTGCCGCGCTCTCGCGTTCGTCCGGGGCGGGCCCGCACGCCGTCCTCGTGTCGGGCCCCGCCGGCATCGGCAAGACCCGGCTCTCGACCGAGTTCGCGGAGGTCGCGGTCCGGCAGGGCTACCGCACGCTCTGGGGCCGCTGCATCGAAGGGCAGTCCGTCGCGTTCTCCCTGTGGGCCGATCTCCTTCGCGGCTTCGCGCGCTCCGAGGAAGCGTCCTTCGTGCGCTCGGTTCTGGAGCCGGCGGCACCCGAGCTCGTCCAGGTGCTGCCTTCGCTTCGCACGTACCTCTCGAACACCGGGGCGTCCCTTCCCGCGGACCCCGAGCTCGCGCGGCTCGCGCTCCTCGATGGCCTCGTCGGTCTGCTGACGCGGATCGCCGAGCGACGCGGCTGCGTCTACTTCCTGGAGGACATCCATTGGGCCGACGGCCCTTCGCTTCGTCTCCTGCAAACGCTCGCGTTGCAGCGCACGAGTGATCGACTGCTCATCGTGGCGACCCACCGCGACGACGAGCCGGATCCGAATCGCGTGACGGCGGGCATCTTCACGGATCTCGAGCGCAACGGCGTCGGCACGCGGATCGACCTGCCACCGCTCTCCGAAGACGACTCGGCACGCCTGTTGGCAGCGCTCGGTGAGGAACCGATGGCGGAGGGGCGGACGGCCGACCTGCTTCGCATCGCGGGCGGCAACCCGTTCTTCCTCGAAGAGCTCCATCGTCACGCGGCCACCCGTCGCTCGAGCCGGTCGCTTCCCGAGCGCATCGAGAGACTCGTCCTGGGGCGTGTCGAGTCCCGGTCCGCGAAAGCGCGCGAGGTGATCGAGGGCGCCGCCGTGATCGGAGCGGTGTTCGATGGACGCGCCGCCGCGACACTCGCGAACGACGACGGCGAAGCGCTGGACGAGCTGGTCGCCGCCGGACTGGTCCGTTCCTCCGAGTCGCTCGGCGCGTATCGCTTCGCGCACGCGCTCCACCGCCAAGCGATCTACGGCCACCTGTCTCCGTCGAGGCGGGCGCAGCTCCACCTGCGGGTCGCACGAAACCTGGAGGAATCCGGCGCTTCGCCGGTTCACGACGCGGCGACGCTCGCGTGGACGGCGCACCACTACGACCAGGCCCTCGAGGCCGGCGGTCTCGGGCCGGCCTACCGATTCCGGGTGCTCGCGGGACGCGACGCCGCAGCTCGCTTCTCGTTCGACGAGGCGACCCAACATCTCTCTCGCGCCGTCGAGCTTCTCGACGGCGCCGGCGTCCCCGGGCCGACCGTCTCGGTGCCCGACGAAGACAAGTGCGAGCTCCTGAGCGACCTCGCGCGGTTCTCCCGCCTCTCCGGCAACGGCGCCAGCGGCGATCGTGCGTTGCAGGCGGCCATCCCGATCGCCCGTCGGCTGAAGGACCCGCGGTATCTGGCGCAGTGCATCACGAGCGCCGCGTTCTTCGCGTGGGAAGATCGCGAGCTGATCGATCTGCACGAGGAAGCGCTTGCCGGCCTCGGAGGCGAGGCGACGCAGCTCCGAGCCGTCGTGGCGTCGTCGCTCGCGCAGCGTCTGGCGGATTCGCCCGGCGCGGAGTCGCGCCGCGAGACCCTCCTCGGGGAGGCTCTCGGGATCACGACCGGGAAGGACGACGCGCGTGCGCGCCACTTCGTCCTCGAGGCGTGCTCCACGGCGCGTACCTCGTTCGACGCCGCGCCACAGCGCGCAGCCTGGGCGGACGAGATGGTCGACCTCGGTCGCTCGATGGGATCGCCGATCGCGGAAACGCAGGGGCTCTCCTACCGGTGGGGCGTCCGGTTGAACCGGGGAGACCTCGTCGGCGCGACCGCAGACCTCGAGCAGATCGAAGAGATCGCCGGCCGACACCGATGGCCGCGCATGGAGTGGTCCGCCAACGGGCATCGGGCGGTGGCGGAGTTGATCGACGGCCGCCTCGAGTCCGCGGAGGAGGTCATCCTCCGCACCGCCGAGATGATCGGCGAGTTCGGCAACGCGCAGTCGACCGCGATCTTCGGCATCCAGCTCGCCGCGCTGCGGCGAGAACAGGGGCGCCTGGGCGAGCTCGAAGCTCTGGTGGACCGGGTCGTCGAAGCATCGCCCGTCTTCTCCTGGACGAAGGGAGTCCTGGCGGGCGAGCTGGGAGACCGGGCGGCCTTCGCGGGACTGCTGCGAGCGACGTTCGAAGGGGCGGAAGGTCCGCGCCGCCACGGCTCGCCGGTCCTCCGCACGCCCGGCGCCTGCTGGCTCGTCTACGCCTGCGACAAGCTGGGCGACGCGACGTTCGCCGCCGAGCTCGCGGGTGAGTTCGGGGGCATGGAGGAATCCTGGCCCATCGTGGGTGCCGCGGCCATGTGGACGTTCGGAAGTCTGCATCGCGCGATCGGCATGCTCGAGCTGCTGCAGCAGCGTCCGTCGAGCGCGGTGACGGCGCTCGAGCGGGCGGTGCGGAGTCACGACCAGCCAGGGGCGGCGCTCCTTCGGGCGTGGACGTCGTACGATCTCGCGCGCGCTCTCGCGCAGCGTGAGCGGCCGGGCGACCGCGACCGATCCGCGTGCCTCTTCGACGAGGTCGAGGAGGAGGCGCGTCGCGGCGGTTGGATCGAGCTCGGTCGGCGGGTCGCGACGGCGCGCTGAAGTGCCCCCGTCGGGGCGTCTCAGGCGCCGATCACGTGCTCCCGCTCCGCCGGGATCGCGGCGACCAGCTCGTCCAGGGATCGCCGGATCCCTTCCGTGATCTCGTGGGGGTCGTCGAGACGGCCCGGACAGGAGAGCACCCCGACGTTGAAGTGGTCGACGTAGCTCCAGGCCGTTACGTTCAGCGCCGCACCCTCGATGATCGGGCCGACCGAAAAGAGATCCACGAGCCGCACGCCCGCGAACTCCAGAGGCTCCCGCGGACCGGGGACCGACGACACGATCACGTTGATCGGCGGGCGGTGTCGATCGGCGAGCTTCAGGCGCGAGTAGAGCCGCACGAAGCTCGCGAACGCACGGGGTGGCGCGAAGCGGCTCCACTCTTGATACATCTCCGAGCCCAGTTGCTCGTGGATCTCCTTCGCGCTCCGTGCGGTCGCGCCGATCGCTCTCAAGCGCTCGACCGGGTCCGCCACGTCCGTACAGAGCGACGTGAAGATGTTCGAGAGGTGGTTCCCCGAGATCCGAGCCGCGTGCTGCGTGTCCGTCGACGCCGGGACCTCGGCGAGAAGCGGCTTCGTCGGAAGCACGTTCCGGGCGACCAGGTAGCGACGGATGGCGCCGGCGACGACGGCCAGGGCCACGTCGTTCACGGTCACGTCGAACGCGGCGCGCACCGCCTTGACGTCGGCGAGTGGGAGCGTCGTGCTCGCGAAGACGCGCTCGCGCGTGAGCGCGCCGTTGAACGCGGCATATGGAGCATCGCGCAGGGGGAGGGGTGGGCTGGGTTCGAGGATCTTCCGTCGCCGGGCCACGCCCGCGAGGTTCGTGGCCGTGCGACGCACGAGTGCCGGCAACCGGCGGATCTGTTGGCGGTGATCCCGAAACGCCTCACGCAGAAGTTGGCGAGGCGTCGGCAGAGGCTCGGTCCTCGGGGCGTCGTGGGCGGCGTCGACCACGGGTCCCAACGCGTTCTGCAGCAGCGCCGCCACCGCGACGCCGTCGGCGACGGCGTGGTGGATCTTCGCGATCGCCGCGATACGCCCGCCCTCGAGACCCTCGACCATCCACACCTCCCACAACGGCTTCGACCGCTCGAGTGGAAGGCTCGCGATCCGTGACACGATCTCGTCGAGCTGGCGTGGGCTTCCCGGTGGATCCGCGGTCACCCAATGGAGATGCGCGTCGATGTCGACCTCGACGTCCACCCACACGGGGTGGTGGAGGCCGAAGGGAACCTCGACGAGTCGGCGGCGAAACGGGGGCAGAAGCGACAGGCGACGAAGCATCTCGCCGCGAATCCGGTGGCGATCGAGGACTCGACCCCCGGGCGTCTCGAGCACGGCGATCTTCATCGTGTGCATGTGCGCGGTCGGGGTCTCCATGTAGAGGAGGCCCGCGTCGACGCCGGTCAGCCGTTCCATCGGTCAAGCCCCCTTCGGTGCCGCGGCTCCGGCGAAGGGCAGGAGCTCCCACACCCGGCTCAGGATCGGCCGCGGGTGCTCGAGGACGAGCTCGTCGAGAGTGTGTTGCATGCTCGTCGTGATCTCGTCGTAGCAGCGCTCCACCACCTCGGGGTCGCGGGCGTCGGCGGCGGAGTACGCCTCCCAGCGCATCGGCGGGCACACGCGCGCGGTGATCTTCGCGGGAAGCGGAAACCCCGGGATCGTCGCCGGAGAGATCCCCCAGGGGATCTGCCACGCGATCGGGAACGCGCCCATGCGGATCCGGTCGAGTCCGAACGCCTTCGAGAGCTCCTCGCCCCGGGTCAACACCAGGGTGGAGTCGTGTCCGCCGTGGCTCACGACCGGAACGACGGGCACCCCGAGCTCGAGCGCGAGCTTGACGAAGCCCTTGCGTCCCGCGAACTCGATGCGATTGCGCTCGGTCCACGGCCGGAAGATCTCGTGGTCGCCGCCCGGGTAGACCAGAACGGGCAGCCCTTCCTGCAACGCCTTCCTCGCGTTCTCCCGGTTGGCCGGGACCTCGCCGATCTTTCGCATGAGGGTCCGGAAGCCCGGGATGCCGAAGGCGGCATCGAAGGCGAGGCCGACGAGTGGTCGATCGAAGTCGAAATGCCGATACCAGGCGGTGAAGAACGCGGACGTATCGGGCGTGAGGATGCCCCCGGAGTGGTTGCCGACGAGGAGGACGGGGCCCGACTCGGGGACGTTCTCGAACCCGCGCACCTCCGCCGCGAAGTACCCGCAGAGGACGTCCATGAGTGGCAGAAGCCGCGCGAGGAAGCCCTCGTCGAGCTGGAACGGCTCGTCGGCGATCTCTCGCTCCGTCACCTCGGCCCAGACCTGGATCGGGTCGAACTCGCGGATGCGTCGCAGCCACTCGCCGATTCCCTCGGCGGAACGGTCTCCGTCCGTCGCGAGCCCGTCGCGAGCGGCGGGCGGGGGCTTCTCAGCGGTAGCCATGTGCCTTTCCTTCGGCCGGGAGCGGCGCGTCGGCCGCCGGGGCGGGCTCCGGCTCGCGCTCGACGAGGCACGGCCGCGTCGGCAGATCCCCGGGTGTCGTGTACGGGCGCTCCTCGGCCGAGGCCGATTCGTGGAGCAGGTCCACCAGAGTCCCGGACAGGCAGCGATGGTGGGGCCCGTTCCACCAGTGGGCGAGACACGGCATGCGGATCTGCCGCGCGCGCGGGAGGCTTCGCGCGACCGGGCCGGCGTAGGCCGGCGAGATGAGCTGATCGCGCTCCCCCCAGACGAACGTCGCGGGGATCTCGATCGAAGCGAGTCGTGTCCAGAGGCCGCGCTCCCCGACCGCCTCGTCGAGCGCCAGCTCGCGTGCCGCCGAGAGGAAGGCCGCACGCGTCGCGGGGCACGCGGCGTGGTAGATGAACCGAACGCCGGCCTGGGCGACCTCGTCGTCGCGGAGGAAGGGCGTGGACTCGAGCAGCGCGGCGAGCCACCGGAGCACCGGCCATGCGTGCTCGAGGGGCAGCATCTCGGCGATCCGCGGATCGAGCATCCGCGCCGTCTGGAGCAAGGTCCGGTGCCGCAGCCACGGCAGGTACGGGGCGATCGCGACGACGGAGCGGAACGCTTCGGGGGCGCGCAACGCCGCCTCGAGCGCGACCCGCCCGCCCATCGAGATCCCGATGACGTCGGGTGGCTCGCTCATCTCGCGGGCCGCGGAGATGACCGGCTCCGCCAGGACCGCCGGGGTGAGGGGGCGCTCGGGAGCGGGGGTCCGTCCGAAGCCGGGGAGGTCGAGGGCGACGGTGCGCATGCCCTTGCGCGCCAGAGCTTCGCCCACGCCGACGAAGGCGGAGGACTCGAGGCCGAGCGGGTGCAGAGCGATCACGGGCCGTCCGAGTCCCCACTGGCGACGATGCGCGACGGGCGCCCGCCGACGCAAGGATCGGTAGATTCCGTCCACCAGGCCCGTCCCGCGCGGGTCGCCGGTCAGATCGAAGCGCATCCGCGTCGTGACGAAGCCGAACGCCACACCGGACTCGGGATCGGCGAACGCGAGCGTGCCTCCGGCGCCCGGGTGGCCGAAGCTCCCCGGGGCGCAGCCCGGTGCCAGCGCGGGCGGAAGCATGAACCCCAGGCCGTAGCTCGATGGAATGAAGAGGACCTTGTCGGAGCCCACGGCGTGCGGGGTTCGAGCGGCCTCGATCGTGTCCGCTCGCAGGAGGCGACGACCCTCGACCTCGCCGATGAGGCTCGCGTAGAGCTTCGCGAGCGACCGAGCGTTCGTGACGCCGTTCGACGACGGCATCTCGGCAGCCAGGATGTCGTCGCGGTTCCACATCTCGTCGTAGGCGAAGAGCCCGGAGGGTCCGCTCATCACCCGCGCGGTGAGCGTCCCCGCGCCGAGGAGGCTCGCGACGGACGCGAGTCCCCCCGAGGGAGGAACGATTCGCGCGCACCGCGCGCGCTCGTTCGCGGGCAGGCCCACCCAGAGATCGAGCCCCAGTGGCCCGGCGACTTCGTCGGCGAGGAACCGCCCGAGGCTGCGTCCGGTGATCCTTCGAACGATCTCGCCGACGATCCATCCGAACGACCGCGCGTGGTAGCCATGGGCCGTCCCCGGCGGCCAGTTCGGCTCTTGCGCCGCGATGGCGCGGACGACGGGATCCCACGCGAGCACCTGGTCGAGCGTCAGGTCGCCGTCGACCGCGGCGAGTCCGGCCTTGTGGCTGAGCGCCCAGCGCACCGGGATCTCGCCCTTCCCGTTCTCTCCGAACTCCGGCCAGTAGTCCGCGATCGGCCGGTCGAGATCGAGCTCTCCCCGTTCCACCAACAGGTGCGCACAGATCGCCGTCACGCCCTTCGTCGCGGAGAACACCAGCTGGACGGTGTCGCGGGTCCACGGTGTGCCCGTCTCGTCGGCGACGCCGCCCCAGAGATCGACCACGGGCTCGCCTCCGAGGTACAGGCAACACGCGCCCCCCGTGTCCTCGTGCTTCGAGAAGTTCGCCTCGAAGGCTTCCCGGAGCGGTTCGAATCCGGGTGCGACGTGGCCATGGATTCCGATCGGGGACACTCTGACCCGGCAAGGGAAGCAAGTGCGAAGCCGCGGGCGCGTCGGTCGGGTCTCGGTGCTTCGCGCCCCGCGAATCCCGAGCCCGGGAATCCGGCGTCGGAAGTGTCGCAGGCCTGGGAATGTCGTCGGCCGTGAGCGGTGCCCCGGTCGGGCTCGTCCGCTTCTCGGGGCACGTCAGCGAAGCTCGATCTCGCCGGTCTGGATCGCGGCGAATCGCTCCTTCGTGAGCGGCACGTAGTCGCGGCCATCGAAGACGAAGAGCGGGGAATCCACCTTGGCGGGATCGTATCCCTCCCGGCGATACTCCGCCTTCCTCTGCTTGAACGTGCCGGTAGTCGCCATCTCGTCGAGCAGGCGCACGAAGTACGGGCGCTGATAGCGCGTGAGGTGCTGCTCGACGTGACGCGCGAACACGTCGATGGAGAACTCGTCGCTTCGCGCGAGCGCGACCATTCCGGCCCGCCCGTCGGCGCCCGGCACCTCGACGCCGTACACGGTGCTCTCGAGCACGCCGGGGATGCCGTTCAGCGTCTCGGCGACCTCGGTCGTGGAGACGTTCTCTCCCTTCCAGCGGAACGTGTCCCCGAGTCGGTCCGCGAAGGAAACCCATCCGTCGGCGTGCAGGGTCATGAGATCGCCGGTGTCGAAGTACGCGTCGCCGTCGCGAAAGACGTCGCGCGCGATCTTCTTCCGGCTGGCGTTTGCGTCGAGGTAGCCGTCGTAGGGCGTCGCGCGCGTGATCCTTCCGAGCAGGAGTCCCGTCTCGCCTTCGTCCACCACGGTGCAGCGACCGGCCGCGTCACGCTGCAGATCGCCCGTCTCGGGGTCGCAGCGTACGATCACCTGGTTTCCGGTGAGCCGCCCCACCATTCCGGGGCGACCCTCCAGGTTGACCAGGATCACGTTGCCTTCGGTCGCTCCGTAGAACTCGCGAATCATCGGTATGCGGAAGCGCTCCTGGAACTCCTCCCAGATGTCGGGGCGCAGGCCGTTGCCGGTCGCGATGCGCACGCGGTGACGCGCATCGTCCTGGCCTGGCGGCTGGTTCAAGAGGTAGCGACACATCTCGCCGATGTAGAGGAAGGCGGTGGCTCCGGTCGCCCGTACGTCGGGCCAGAAGCTCGAGGCCGAGAACCTGCGGGAGAGTGCGATCGAGGCTCCCGTGGCGAGAGCGGCGGACCAACCCGCGAACAAGGCGTTCGTGTGATAGAGCGGCAGCGCGACGTACACGACGTCGTCCGGACCGAGGTCGAGGATGCCGGTGCCGTAGAACGCGCCGCCCATCAGGAACCGCGAGTTCTTCACGACGGCCGCCTTCGGCAACCCCGTCGTACCCGACGTGTAGATGAAGCACATCAGGTCGTCCGCGCGAGCGCGGCCGCCTTCGGCCAGCGGACTCGTCGGTTGGTCCCGGACGAGGTCGTCGAGTCGGGGAAAGCCGGGCGCGACGGGAGGCGGCGCCGGCGCGTCCTCGTCGGGGTCGTTCTGAACGAGGACGTGGTCGGTGTCGATCTCGGGTAGGTCGGGCAAGACGTCGGCCAGACCGGCCGCGTGCTCGATGCCGACGACGACGTGACTCGCCCCGGCGGTCGTCAGTGCGTGCGTCAGCGCCGCACCCGTCACGTTCGTATTGATCAACGCCGCGACCGCACGAAGCCGCGAGATCGCGGACAAGGCGATCAGGTACTCGGGCCGGTTGTCCATCAGCAAGCCGACGACGCTGCCGGCGTCGACTCCGCGCTCGCGAAGAACGCGCGCGCATCGCGTCGCGGCGTCGTCGATCTCGGCCCAGCTGTAGGTCTTCCCTCGATGTCGGAGGGCGGCCGCGTCGGGAGCCTCCTTCGCTCGCTGGGCGAGGAGTCTGGACGCGTTCCAGCGCGCGAACGGCGCGGCTCGAACGAGGTGCGGAAGGATGCGACGAACCACCCGTAGCTCGGGGGCGCGATCGAGGAGGCGCCGGACGGGACTCGACATGCCTGCTGGATCTGCAGGAAGCGTGCCTGCCCTCGGTGTCCCGGGACTCCGGGACGCGTCGGCGGGCCCCGTCGGGTCGCCACGACTTCGGCGTTGCTCGTTGGAGCGGATTCGTCATTGTCGGAGGAGATGGCCGGTGTGAACGGCGACATGCGGGTGCGCGCGACGGCGGATACGGGCGTCATGGAGTGGGCGGCGAGCCCCGCGGGCCGGGTCCTTCGCAAGCGGCTCCA
>JAUIFY010000320.1 GCA_030430245.1 bacterium
TCGGCGAGAGGGAAGGTTTCGGTCCTCGGTCGCACGTCGCGGCGAACGCGCCTCGTGTCCTCGGCTTCCTGGGCAGCGCTCGATGCGGTGGCGGGAGTCGGGCGGAGTGCGCCGGACGGCGTGATCCCACGGTTCGTTCCCCGGAGTCACTTCGGGAGCTCCTCGAACCGCGGCGCGGTGCCGCCGATGTGGTCCCAGGGCGCCTTCGAGCCGACGAAGATGTGCATCTCGATCTCGACCCCGGGGTCGCCGTCGACGCTCCCCAGGGTCACTCCGTGCACGTCGCCGTCGTGCGTCCCGCAGAGGGTCGTGCCGCAGGTGCGGCAGAAGGAGAGCCCCCATCCGGGAGCCGTCTCGTAGCGGCTCAGGTTCTCTTGGCCCTGCTGCCAGGAGAACGAGCCCGGCTCGACTTCGGCGTAGGCCGATCCGCTGCCACTGAACGCTTTCCGGCACCGGGAGCAGTGGCAGCTCCTCACGGCTCGGAGGGGAGCGCGAATCTCGTAGCGGACGCGGCCGCAGAAGCAGCCACCGGCGAGCGGCACGGCTCGGGCTTCAGCTCCGGCCACGGCCCATCGCCTTCCATTTCGCGGGACTCGACGCGCGGGCGGGGGTATCGACGACGAGCCACACCGAGCGCAGGCGCGCGTCTGCCGCGCGCGTAGGGTGCATCGCACGGGATGCATGGGAGTCCGCGAGCGGTGGGACCGCGCCGCAGAACGGGATCGCGGCGGTCCTGACGAGGCGGCCGAGCGTCGACGAAGCCATGAGCATCCTCCGAGTCCGAGCACTACCTCCGGATCGCGGGTTTCTCCACCTCGGTCCTCGTCGAGCGGAACGTCCGTCGCAGAGGTCGCATCGCAGGATGCTCCCGGAACCGTTCGCGTGGGCGCGTTCGCTTGGGCCGAAACGGCGTCGTTCGTCGTCGCTGCGAGCACCGGTCGGCGAACGTCGACCGCCGGTCGCCATCCGACTCACGCCCGCACTTCAGCGGCGCTCCCCTAGAACCTCGAGGTGCCCTTGGATCTCGTCTCGTGCGACGCGAAAGTGCCGCAGCCGCTCGTCGTCGTCCAGGTCCTCGTCTTTCCGGTCCGGGTCACGAATCGGCCAGTGCAGTCGTCGCACGTCGCCGAGGAAGACGGGGCACACCTCCTCGGCACAGAGCGTCACGACGAGGTCTACGGAGTCGGCTGCGATGGTGTCGACGGACTTCGATTCGTGGCCCGACAGGTCGATCCCCACTTCGGCCATCGCGCGGATGGCGTACGGGTTCACGCGCGAAGGGCGCGAGCCGGCCGACTGCACGCGCACGTCGTCTCCGAAGATCTGCCGGGCGAGACCCTCCGCCATCTGCGAGCGAGCGGAGTTGGCGACGCACAGGAACAAGACGCTCTCGAACGGAAGGCCAGCCATGGTCGCTCAGGCGGCTGCGCTCGCGGGAAACCAGCCGCGTGTTCGGTTGGCGAACGCGACGAGAGACAGCATGACGGGTACTTCGATCAGCACGCCGACCACGGTCGCGAGCGCCGCGCCGGAGGAGAGGCCGAACAGGCTGATCGCCACGGCGACCGCGAGCTCGAAGAAGTTCGAGGTGCCGATCATCGCGGCCGGCGCCGCGACCTCGAAGGGCAGGGCGAGGGCTCTCGCCGCGCCGTAGGCGATCGCGAAGATCCCGTAGCTCTGGATGAGCAGGGGGATCGCGATGAGCACGACGCGCCCCGGTTGGTCGACGATGGTTTCCGCCTGGAAACCGAAGAGCAGCACGACGGTCAGCAGAAGCCCCACGATCGAGGTCGGCTTGAGCGTCGTCGCGAGCCGCTCGATCGCCCCGGGGCCGCTCGATCGCAGGAGTCTCTGGTGCGTGGCGATGCCGGCCGCGAGGGGGATGACGACGAAGATCACCACGGACGCCAGGAGCGTGTTCCAGGGCACCTCCAGGTCGGTCACCCCCAGGAGGAGGCCGGCGATCGGAGCAAAGGCGAAGACGAGGATGATGTCGTTCACCGAGACCTGAACCAGAGTGTAGTTGGCATCGCCGTCCGTGAGGTGGCTCCACACGAACACCATGGCCGTGCACGGAGCGACGCCGAGGAGGATCATTCCCGCGATGTACTGCTGTGCGTCCTCGGCCGGGAGAAGTCCCGCGAAGACGACGTCGAAGAAGAACACGCCGAGTGCGGCCATCGTGAACGGCTTGACGAGCCAGTTCACGACGAGCGTGAGCGCGAGGCCCTTCGGCTTGCGACCGACGTCCTGCAGACACGTCGGCTCGACCTTGAGCATCATCGGGTAGATCATGAGCCAGATCAGCACGGCGACGACGAGGTTGACGTTCGCCCACTCGAGGCTCGCCACCAACTCGAAGATGCCGGGCGCCGCCAGGCCGAGCAGCACGCCGAGGGCGATGGCGAGGGCGACCCAGACCGACAGGAAGCGTTCGAAGATACCCATGGCTCTATCCTGGGACGGGCACGATGCGCGTCGGCCGGGGGTGGCGACGCACCGAGGGAGAACCGATCCGCATCCAGTCCATTGACGAAGATATTGATGGATGTCAATATCCTATCGTGCTCGGCGACAGACCTCGCAGCATCTCGTGTTGCGCGCCGGTCCTGCAGGCACCCCTGAAGAGGGCCGACGCGGAGAATCTCGCGGCGCGCCTCAAGGCGCTCGCGGATCCCGCGCGCCTCCGGTTGCTGAGCTTCATCGCGGCGCAGCCCGACGGGGAAGCCTGCGTCTGCCACCTGACCGCGCCGGTCGGCCTCTCACAGCCGACGGTGAGCCATCACCTGAGAGTCCTCCACGACGCCGGCCTGCTCGAACGAGACAAGCGGGGGGCATGGGTGTTCTACCGGGTGGTCTCCGAGCGCATCGAGTCCCTCCGGGACGCCCTCGCGACGACGACTACGACCGCGACTCCGCGCAACGGCAGCCGCGCCGGCGGAGCGATGCGAGCCTGACCGGCCTCAGCGGCGCCAGGGGGCCGGGTTCGTCGCCAGGAACTGCTCGACGGTGATCTGCTGGTGGATCACGGCGTCGCGGATCTGCTGAGAGTAGTGATGCAGGCCGGGGATCGTCGACCGGCGGGCGAGCACCTCGTTGCATTCCGCGACGAATACGCGCCACGCGCGGACCTCATCGTCGGTGAGCGGTGGGGGGGCCGGAGCGGTTTCTTGCCGTGGGGACCGTCGAAGCCAGCGAAACATCGGACCTTGCGACTACGACGTTTTCGGTGGAGACGTCAAGTAGCCTCCGATGTCGCCTCCGTAGAGTTGCCCGGTCCGGCGCAGGGATCGGGTTGCACCCGCAGGCGGGAGGCTGCATTCTCGGCGAGCCTGCGATGTGCCATGCTCCCGGCATGTCGAGCGCGGCGCTGAAGCGAGAGCAGGACCTGACGATGCGTGAGCGAGGAGGAAGCCCAGCGCGAACCGATCTCACCGCCGAGAACGTGACGTCGGTGTTCAGCTCCCGGCAGCGGGAGGGCCGGTGGGACGTCTCCGACGAGATCGAGGCGCGGGCGATCTTCGGGGAGGTGAAGCTCGATCTGAGCGAGGCGGAGCTTCCGCCGAGTGGCGTCGTCGAGATCGAGGTGCTGGCCCTCTTCGGAGAGGTCCAGATCACCGTTCCGGAAGGGGCGGACGTCGAAATCGACTGTACGCCGGTGTTCGGGGCCATCGAGCGCAAGATTCGTAGTCGCGGCATGGGGCGGCGACGGCGCGACGCCGTGTCGGGCGACGAGCCTGCCGGCGAGCCGCCCCTCATCTGCATCGACGGTCAGGCGATCTTCGGCAACATCAAGATCGTCGGGCGATAGCGACTCGCTCGGGCGAGGCACGCCTCAGTCGGGCGGCTCGGGCGACGTGGTGCGCCTCGAGTCGTCGATGGGGCTCATCAGGCCGATGGCGTTCCCGTCGGGGTCTTCGACGACCGCGTAGCGCGCGCCGAAGAACGCGTCGTACGGCTCCTGCTGCACGGGGTGGCCGGCCTCGGAGACGCGCGTCACGGCGGCATCCACGGCCGCGCGGCTCTCGAACCGCAGGCCGAGCACGCCCATGCCGCCGCCGCCCCGTCCGGGCCAGCCACGGTTCCAGACCCTCGCGAACGCCTCGCTGTCGAGATCGAAGTCGGCGGCATCCCCGGCGGATACGTTCCGGTGGTGCCTCTGCCACTCGGGCGTCGTGGCCGCTACCGCGAGCCCCAGGAGCTCGAAGAACGCGACCGAGGCTTCCATGTTCGAGACCACGAGGTTGAACTGACTGAAGACGGGCGTCGCCATGCGGGACGCATACCGCGTCATAGGGAGCCGAGGAAGCGGAGCAACGCGGCTCGATCCTCCTCGTCGAGGGCGGCGAAGCGGTTGCGCGAGGAGCGGGCCTCCCCGTCGTGCCAGAGGATCGCCTCGAGAAGGCTCCGCGCCCGACCGTCGTGCAGGAACCGCGAGTGTCCGGACACGATCTCGGTGCGCCCGAGGCCCCAGAGCGGTGCGGTCCGCCACTCCCGGGCGAGGTCGGGATCGGAGGCGGAGGGGTCGGCCAGTCCGTCGCCCATGTCGTGCAGCAGCAGGTCGGTGAACGGGTGGATCACCCGACTGCGGAGCGCGATTCGGGGCGTCTCGTCGTCGGTGATCAGAGTGGGAGTGTGACAGGCGGCGCAACCGACGTCGATGAACGTCGCGAACCCGCGGCCGACCTCGGGCGCGTCTGCGTCGAGGCGCATGGGAACCCCGAGAGTCGCGATGTAGCTCGTCACGTCGTCCAGGTCCCTGCCCGGGATCTCGACCGAGCCGGGCGCGGCCGGACTCGCCGGTGTCTCGTCGTCGAGAGGGAACACCGTCGTCGTCGCACCCAGGTCGAGCAGATAGGCGCGAGCGACCTGCTGACGCAGGCTCGCGGCGTCGGCCTTCCAGCCGAAGCGGCCGGTCGCCTCCCGGCCGGCCGCGTCGTCCCACACGGTTCGCGCGCGCCCCGAGATGCCGTCCCCGTCGGCGTCGAGCGGATCGGCGCTCGCGACGATGGCCTCGTCCGAAACGGCCTCGAGAAGGCCGAGCCCGATCAGCCGCGGCGCGACGCGCAGGGTGATCCGATCCGTCGAGATCGCTCCGAACGCGAGAGTGCTGAGGCTGGGTACCGGTCGCACCAGCTCGTAGGGGGTCCCGTCTCCCAGTGTGTCGGTCGCTCCCGGCCACTCGAGCGTGAGCCGGCCTTCGGCGCTCCACCCCGGAGTGCTCCGACGCTGCAGCTGTCGGCCGTAGGCGGGATGAGGCGTTCCCGAGGCGGCCACGCCGACCGTCAGTCCCGGTGTCGAGCTCGTGTCGTCGCTCGGGGCCGCGGAGCCATCGCGGGGGTGGCACGCGACGCAGGACGTGGCGTCGAAGGCCGGGCCGAGTGCGCCGGGCGCCTCGGTGGCGAGGTCGCGGTCGAAGAGACGCTTTCCTCGAAGAAAGGTCACGAGGCCCTCGTGATCGAGGTTCCGGGCGGCTTGCGCGAACGACCACTCCGGCTCGGAGACGACGTAGACCGACGTGGCATCGCCCGGGCGCGAGAAGGGCGATGTGAGGACTTCGGTCAGTCCGGGCTCGCCCATGCGATGGCGGAAGATGGCGGTGTAGTACTGCCCGTTGCTTCCGCCGTGGACCTCCTGCCCCTGGACGCGCCGGATCGTGAATTCCAGGTCGACGAGCTCGCCCGGCGCGAGGTCGACGTCGCGCGCGGGGTTGCGCTCCTGCCGCCAGTGCCACGTTCGCGCTCCCGTCTCGGGATCGTGGTGGGCGAGCATTCGCGCCGCGACGCGGTAGTCGGCGCGCACCTCGTCGGCCCGCAGGTGAGGTGGCGTCGGGTTCGTGTCGAAGAGCTTGATGTCGACGAACTCGGCTTCGTCGTCCACCGCGACCGTCACGTCGAGGGCGTCGCCGAAGTCGAGCAGCAGGACGGCGAACGTGCTCGCCTCGAAGTATCCCTCGATGAACGGTTCGAATCGACGCTCGTTCTCGTGGCGATCGCGGAATCGTCCGGCGGCCTCGACGATCCGCGGCGCCGATCGCGTCCCCGCGGTCTCGCCGACGGTCGTCTCGAAGGTCGCCGAGCGCAGGAACAGCGAGTTCTCTCCGTCGCCCATCCGGAGGAAGAGCGAGTAGCGCACCGTCGCGCCCGCCGATGCGGCGAAGTCGGCGACCCATTCGGTGCCGCGCTGCGAGAGCGGTACCGTGCGCTCGTTCCCACCGTCGAGACGAAACGTCGCGGTCGAGTCGCCGAGTGGAGAGAACGGGCGGACGTGAAGGGTCGCCGTCGCCCCGTCGAACGTCACACGGTGGGTGTAGTCGGTGGGGGTGAGTGGCTCCGCCGCGTCGCCGCCGGGTGGAGTCGTGGTCGGCCGTGGCGTCGGCGCCGGAGGTGTCGCGGTCGCTCCGGACGTGGACGTGGCGGTCGGTCGCGGGGTCGCGCGCGGCGTTGGTGTCGGGCTGGGCGACGGCGCGTCGGCACCGTAGGTCCAGGTGAGCCACGGCGTGTCGTGGGCAGCGCCGCCTCGCTCGTAGGTGACGAAGACGTCGACGCGGTCGCCGGCGCGCAGTCCGTCGACGGCGTAGCGCCAGCGCCCCTTCTTCTCGGACATCCGCAGATTCCACTGCGGGCCACCGTTGACCCGGTAGTGGACGTCGACGAACTCGGCTCGCGTCGCGGGCCTCGCGAAGACGACGAGCCGGTCGGGCGTGCGCTCGACGGCCGGGAGCTCGGAGGAGAACGGTCGGGGGATCGCAGGCGACGAGGAGGAGAGCGGAGAGGCAGAGAACGGTGGAATGGAACGTGCGCATCGGAACGGAACCTCCACCGGGCGCGGACGGTACGAACGTCCGACCCGGGGCTAGGGAACGAGCCACCGCTCTGCCTCGCGGCCGCTCCCCCGGTCAATGCGCACCTGGCAAAGCTACTGCCAAGAGTGCCCGTCGTGACGCCGAAAATTCGCTCAGCGGACCTCGAGCTCGCAGCACCGAATGCCGTCGTCGAACACCGCTACGACGACCTCGCCGGGATCGCATTCGAGGCGGGTCCGTGGCTCGTACGCCGGCGTCTTCTGGAAGTGGCAGCGAACGAACGAGATCTTCGACGCGC
>JAUIFY010000321.1 GCA_030430245.1 bacterium
GAGGCGCCGAGACCCTGGAGGCACTTCGAGGGCGCCGCTTCTTCTTGACGCTTCACACCTACAAGACGCACGACCCCTGGGTGTTTCGCAACGAGAGTGCGACCCTCTGGAGCGACGCCGACGCCTGGGCCGCCGGCGGGCCCGACGCGCGGGTCCCCGAGAAGCATCGAGGGACGGTGGACGACTACGACCGTACGATCCGCGAGGTGGACGCGATGGTGGGAGGCTTCCTCACCGCACTCGACGAGAGCGGACTCGCCGATCGCACCGTCGTGGTGCTGGTCTCGGATCACGGCGAAGCCTTCGGCGAGCACGTCGTGTTGAGCCACGGCTACGGCTTCCATCAGGAACAGCTTCACGTACCCATCGTCTTCCGAGGCCCCGGCATCCCCGCCGACGTCCGGATCGAGACTCCGGTCAGCCTCGTGGACGTCGCCCCCACGCTGCTCGACCTGGCGGGTGGCGAACCCATCGACGGATCCCACGGGCTGAGCCTGGCCCCGGCCTTCGCCGGGAAGCCGCTCCCGGCCGATCGACCCTTGTTCTTCGGATGGCTCCCCGGGGACCCCTACGGCTTCCGGAAGGGAGATCGGAAGATCGCGCGGGGGAAGGAGGCCCACACCATCTACGACCTCGGCGACGACCGGCTCGAGCGGAAGCGGCTCGCGCCGACGTCGGTTCGAGACGAGGAGGTCGACATCCTCGACGACTACCTGTCCCGGGGCGAAGCGCAGCGCAGGTGGACCGCCGAGAACACCGTCGAAGCCCCACACCTCGCTCCGATCAGCGACGAAACGAAGAAGGCGCTGAAGATGCTCGGCTACGTCGAGTGAGAGGCAGCGTGATCCCGAGGCGGACGGCGTGGGCCGACGCGCCACGGCGGCCGTCGAGGCCTCGGGGCGGCACTCACCCGCCCGGGGCCACCCGCTGCCTCGGCACCGCCGTCACGCCGATGGCGTAGACGGCGACGCCGAGCGCGAGGACCGCCTTGAAACCGAGAGACATCGAGAGGATCGTCGTCAAGCACGATCCCACGACGGAGAAGAACCCGTTGATGGCCCAACACCAGGCCACCAGCTCGGACTGATGCGTTCCGGGCCTCGCGAGCGCCCGCATCCCGAGCGGCATGAAGCCACCCATGCACAGCCCCAACGGCGCGATCAACGAGATCGTGAGGAGGACCCGCAGCGGGAAGGGCCAACCGATTCCATGGGCCACGAGCTGCGAAATCGAGAGCTGGAGAACGAGCGTCGTGAGAGCGACTCCTGCGACCAGGAAGCGGAAGACGCGGGGCCCATCGGCCGAGAATCGATCACTCAGGAGACTTCCGAGCCCGGTCGACATCAGCAGGGCGAACAGAGTGACCGTGAGGGAGTACGTCGGGTAACCGAGGAAGAGGCTCAGCTTCTGGATCAAGCTCAGCTCGATGAGCATGAACCCGATCCCGAGCGCGCCGAAGTAGAGCGCCGCGCGAGCCTTGCCCGGAATCTCGTTCCACGTGGCGCGCAAGAGGAATACCGGGGCGGTCAGGACCACCGCCGCGAACAGGATCGCGATGAACAGGAAGGCGAAGAGCAGGCGTTCGCCGATTCCCTCCTCGACGGTGACGACGTTCGCGCCGCCCTCCCCGGTCCACAAATCGGCGAAACGGACGAAGTTCCAGAAGAAGGGGCGATCGTCGTCGATTCCTTCCACGTCGAAGGCATGGTCGGTGTACCACCGATCGAGCTCGCCTCGATCGAGTTCGATGACGGGACGAACCGAAGAATCTCCGGGGCGTAGCTTCGCGTACTCGAGTGCGCCCCCGTCGACGGACTGCGCCGCATCCTCGAGCGCGGCGACGTCGGACTCGGTGAAGGCTTTCTCGCTCAGGAGAATGGTCGAGCTTCCCATCATGCGCTTGCCGGACCTCGCGACGAGCACGTGCGACGCGAAGTCATCGACGCCTCGTCTCTCCAACGCATTGCGGGCCGTGCTCAGGAAGCGCAGCGTCCGATTGGGCTTGTTCTCGAAGTCGAGCTCCCCGAACTGAGCCGTCAAGACGCCGCCATCGCTCAACCGCGCCATCGCGTCCAGGATCATCTCCTCGGTGTAGAGGTAGCTCTCCGACAAGACGAAGGCGCCCGAAGTCGCGGCGTTCATCGCGGCATAGCTGTCGGGTGCGACCAACCAGACGAGATCGAACTCCTCGTCCGTCGCCTTCAAGTACGAGCGGCCGTCCGCGTTGATCAGGTTTACCCGCGGATCGTCTGCCACGTGACCGGTGAAATCGGCGAAGTGCTCCCTCAGCAGAGAAACCGTGACGGGGTTCAGCTCGATGCCCGTGACCGACGGAGAGCCGAACCGCAGCGACGCGAGGATCTCGTTGCCGCCCGCCGAGCCGATGATCGCGACCCGAGGATCGTCGCCGACGAGGCGAAAGGGATAGCTGCGGTCGCTCGCATCGTACCGCCCGAGCGAGGCCGGGTTGCCGTCGTACGCGTACAACGCCGAACCGAGTTGTCCATCGTGAACGAGGAACCGCACCACGGGCTTGCTGAAGCTCGGCGGAAGAACGTCGACCCGAAAGACGGGACTCCACTGCGAGAACCCGGCGGCCGTGCCGTGCAGCGCGGGCTTGGCCTCGTCCGGCACCGGATCCGGCAACCGGGACGGAAGCAGCGCTCCCAGGAGAAGGACGAGCGCGAGGCCCCGGCGCCCCCACGCGAGCGAGGCGTTCGCAGGCGGCGCTCCGCTCCACGCGACCACCGCGATGAGGAAGCCGGCCAGGAAGACCACGCCCGGCGGCGTGATCCACTGCATCAGGGGCACGACGAGCGCGCATCCCAGGCCCGCTCCCACGAGGTCGGCGAGGTAGAGTCGCGCGAACCGCGCGGGCTGGCTCGAGAAGATCTTGGCCAGCGCGACACCCGCCGCGAGGAACGGCACGAACAGCACCGCGATCACGAAGGCGAACTTCAGAACCTCCGGCAGCGCCGAGGACGCCGCGCCGCTCGACGCCTGTCGCGCCATCAAGAGGAGGTTCAACGGCGTCCAGGCCACCACGAAGTAGCCGAGAAGGATCGCGGCCGCCGCAACGGTCGTCGCGGACGCGATGACTCGTCCCGGCGCGCCGTCGCGGAGCGAACGAACCAGCGTGACGGCGACGCCTCCCGTTCCCAGTCCGAGCAGACAGAGACCGATGAGGACGTAGGTGAAGTAGTAGAGCAGCTTGAAGGAGAAGACGCGCGTGTAGCTGATCTCCAGGACGATCACCGCCAGCGAGATCAGGAACGCGTCGCGGTACCGGGCTGCACTGCGGTCGTCGGGATCGAGGATCGGATCGGGCGGGGACATGGCGCGGGACCATCCGCCGAATATCGCATCGGCCGAAGTCCCGCCAGGAGGAACCCCGCGATTCGAGCAACAGAGCGATCCGTCGCCGCATCGCCGCCCCGAGGACCGCCCCGGTGCGCGGAGCTCTCCCCCCCCGCCTCCGGAGGCGCTCCGCGTCCGAACCGAGCGTGCCGACGGCGGCGGGAACGCGTCGCGGGCTCAGCCCTCGATTCGCTCCGGCTCTGCTTCGTCCGCTCGAGCCGGCACGACGATCTCTCCGGGGAACTTCCGGGTCCGGCCATTCGAGAGCGTCTCGGCACCACGCGCGAGGTGTCGATAGAAGCTCACGTAGCGTTCCGTCAGATCGGCGAAGAGCTCCCCGGCCCGGTTGAAGTGGTCGGCGGTGGCCGACCGCAGACTCTCGATCTCGGCCCTCGTCGCAGCGAGCTCGGCCCGCAGGGCCGACCTCGCGCGTTGCGCCGAAAGGCGGCCGACGGCCAGGCCGACCAGCAGCCCACTCACGAATGCCGCAACGGCGATTCCCCACTCCGCTTCCATCTCACTCCCTCCCAACCACGCGAATCGTATCGCGATGCGGGCCGAACCTCCAACGCCGGCCCCGGAACCGTCGCAAAGGCTAGCGTTCCGGGGTGTGATCGGCGAGGAAGCGCATCACGACGCTCTTGGCATCCTCGCGAACCGCCTCTTCCTTCCAGTGCTCGACGAACGTCACGTCGGGGGCGAGATCGGCAATCATCCGCGACGTGGACTGCGGGTGGTACAGATCGTTCCCCATGAGAACGCAGAGGGGCGTCTTGCTCGACCGCACGAACTCCTCGTCGACGTTGAACAGCACGGCGTCGCCGCCGTACATGTTCTCACGAAGGCCGGCGAGATCTTCCTTGCTCGCGGCCTGCCCGGCCGCCCAGTCGTCGAACATCGCGTAGAACGCGTCGCGGTTGTTCTCCCGTCCGATCGGCTGGAAGAGCACCGCACTCGCGACCCGCCGGGGCGCGCTGCGGATGAGCCCCAAGCAGTAGGGACCTCCGATGCACATGCCCGCGACGTGGAAGCGATCGATGCCCAGGTGATCCATCAAGCCGAGCTGGTCGTCCGTATAGGTCTGCCAGCCGTGATCCGCCCGAATCGGCCCGGACGAGCGCCCCGCATTGCGCTGGTCCATCGCCACGACGCGGAAGTGATCCTCGAGGTGCTCGATCGGGTTCCAGGGCGCGTTGTCCCAGAGCGGGATCGCCGACTTCATCCCCCCCGGTGCGATCAACAAGACCGGAAAGCCGTTCCCGTGCTCCTCGTAGTAGATCTCCGCGCCGGCGCGTTCGTAGGTCGCCATGGCCCTCTCCATACCGCGTTCGAGCCCGCGTGGCAGCCTCGCGGACTCACGCGGCCCCGGCGTCGCTCGCGTCGTGCGCCTCCTCGAACACGAGGCCCTCGTATTCCTTGGCCGCCACCTCGTCGAGCCGGGCGTAGTAGATCGAGCCGCCCAGGTAGACGGAGAAGTAGCGCGGCTTGCCGGGCACGTTCGCGCCGGTCCACCAGGAATCCGTGCGGGGGAAGAGGGTCGCGTTCGCGAGTGCGGCAACCTCCTCTGCCCAGGCCGCCTCACCATCGGCAGTGGCCTCGACCGCTCCGAGGTTCCGATCGCGCAGGCGACGCACCAGGTTGCCGATCCAGCCCATCTGCCGCTCGGCGCCGAGTGGCATGTTGTAGAACACGCCCGGCGAGCCCGGACCGTGGATCATGAACAGGTTCGGGAATCCGCTGATGGTGAGCCCCAGGTAGTTGTGGAACCGGTCCGTCCATCGCTCGCTCAAGCGCATACCGCCCCGCCCCTTCGGATCGAGACGCAGCATCGAGCCGCTGATGGCGTCGAAGCCCGTCGCCAGCACCAGCATGTCGATGGGGTGGTCGCCCGACCGCGTGACCACGCTCGTCTCCGTGAAGCGTTCGATGGGATCCTCGCGCAGATCGACCAGGGAGACGTTGTCGCGGTTGTACGCCTCGAAGTAGCCGTTCTCGAGGATCGGCCGCTTCGTCATCACGAAGTGGTCCGGCATCAGCTTTTCGGCGGTCGCAGGATCGCGCACGATCTGGCGAATCTTGGAGCGCACGAAGTCGGCCAGCGACGCGTTGGCCTCCTCGCTGATCGCGATGTCGTTGTAGCTCTCGAGGAAGAACCGAAACCCGCCTCGCTGCCAGAGCTCCTCGTACAGGGCTTCGCGCTCCTCGGGCGTCGCCTCCAGGGCGGAGCGCGTGTGCGTGTCGAACGGAAAGCCGCCCGGATGGGCCAGCATCTTCGCCTTGATCTCCTCCCAGGTCCGTCTCGCCTCCGCCATCTCATGGGCGGAGAGCGGCCGGTTCCCCGCCGGGAAGGCGAATTGCGCCGTGCGCTGGAACACCGTGACGTGTGCCGCCTCTTTCGCGATCTCGGGCATCGCCTGGATCCCGGACGAGCCGGTCCCGATGATCGCCACGCGCTTCCCGTCGAACGAGACGGGCTCATGAGGCCAGCGGCCGGTGTGATGGCACTCGCCCGCAAAGTCGTCGATCCCGGGAATGTCCGGAAGGTTGGCCGTCGAGAGGGCGCCGACGGCGCAGATCAGGAACTGCGCAGACGCGCGCACGCCGGTGTTCGTCTCCACCGTCCAGCGCTGCGTCGCTTCGTCGTAGCGTGCGTCTTGCACCCACGTCTCGAACTGAATGTCTCGACGGAGATCGAAGCGGTCGGCGACGTGCTCGATGTACCGCAACACGTCGGACCACTCGGACTGGGTCTCCTTCCAGTCCCACTCCTCCATCAGCTCGTCCGAGAAGGTGTAGCAGTAGTAGGGACTACCCGGGCCGTCGACCCGAGCGCCCGGATAGCGGTTGTACCACCAGGTGCCCCCCACGTCGCTGGCCCCGTCGTAGACGCGCACCGAGAGGCCCATCTCGCGCAGATGGTGCAGGGCGTACATGCCGCTGACCCCGGCGCCGATGATCACCGCATCGTACCGTTCCTCGGGTCTGCTCGTTTGCGAAGGCACGTCATCGTTCGTCATGTCTCGCCCCGTCCTCAGCCCGCGAGCCGCTTGAAGGCGAGCTCCGGAAACCCGTCCGCAACGGACTCCCGCAGCTTGTCGTAGTACACGTTCGCACCGCCGAAGTAGATCAACACCCGCGGCTCGTGCTCCTGGATATTGGCACCCATCATCCAGGAATTCACCTCGTCGCCCGCCGCCATCAGGGTCTGACGGTGGATGTCCGCGACGTGCGCCGACCACTCTCGCTCGGCCTGCGGCTTGGGCTCGAACGCATCGTAGCCTTCGCTCTCCACCTTCTTGATGCAGTCGGCGATCCACATGGCGTTCTGCTCGATGGAGGTCGGCAGGTTGGCGAAGGGCGCCTGCGGTCCGGTGATCGTGAATAGGTTCGGGAAGTCGGCGACGCAAACCCCCATGATGGAGTCGGACGTCTTCTCCCACTTCTCGCGGAGGGTCTGGCCGCTCTTGCCGCGAATCGGAAACGCCTCGAGGGCGCCCGTGTACGCCCGAAAGCCCGTTGCCAGCACGATGACGTCGAACTCGTAGTGATTCTTCGTCGTGCGCACTCCCGTCTCCGTGATCTCCACCAGGGGCTCGCGGTGCCGGATGTCGACGAGGTGTACGTCGTCGCGATTGAACGCCTCCAGGTAGCCGTGATCCAGCGGGGGGCGCTTCGCGAACAGCGGGTACTCCCCGGGCTCGGGGGTCAGGAGATCCGCGAGCG
>JAUIFY010000014.1 GCA_030430245.1 bacterium
GAGGGCTACATCAAGCAGATCCCGCGGGTGTCGCTGTTCACGTACCCGCTGCGGATGATCTTCGCGGCATTCGTGACGCTCGCGCTCGGGCTCGTCGCAGCGGCGCTCGTCGCCCTCGCGTTCGGAGGCGACGTCACGGTGAGCTGGCTCTGCATCCTGCCCGGGCTCGTGGCGTGGTTTCTGTTTGGGTTCGCGGTGGCCTGCGTTTCGGGGGTCTTCAACACGGCGGTGCGTGACTTCCAGTACATCCAGACCGTGGGCATTCAGGCGCTGTTCTACGCGACGCCCGTGATGTTTCCCGCGGAGCTGCTCGTGAGCCATGGGCTCTCGTGGATGCTGACGTTCAACCCGCTCTACCATCTCATGGTGCTGGTGCGGGTGCCGATGTTGGTGAATCAGGTGCCCGCGGCAAACCACTACGTTGCGGCCGGCGCCACCGTCGCGGTCGCCCTCGGTGCGGCCTACGTCGCGGTCAAGAGGGCTCGCCCGCGTTTGGTGTTCTGGTTGTGATCAAGCTCGAGAACATCTCGCTCACGTTTCCCGGTCAGGGAGCGCAGAGCTTGCGGGAGAAGCTCACCTCGGTCGTTCGACGATCGCGCCGCGTTCCCGATCGTGGGTCGGTGACGGCCCTGCGGGGGCTCGACGTCGACATTCGCCACGGAGAGCGCGTGGGCGTGATCGGGCTGAACGGTGCCGGAAAGACGACCCTGCTCAAAGTGATGTGCGGCATCTATCCCCCGACGAGCGGTCGGGTGACGGTCGAGGGAGACATCGCGTGCCTCTTCGAGATCGCCACGGGCTTCGAGATGGAAGCCACGGGATGGGAGAACATCATCACACGCGGCTTGCTCATCGGGCTCACCCGGCGGGAGATTCGCGAGCGTACCCAGGAGATCGCGGACTTCACGGAGCTCGGAGACGCCCTCGACCGGCCGGTGAAGACGTATTCGGCCGGGATGTTCATCCGTCTCGCGTTCGCCGTTTCGACGTCGATGCTGCCCGACGTGTTGCTGCTCGACGAGGTCGTCGCCGCCGGCGACCAGCATTTCCAGGACAAGGCGACCCGGCGCCTTCAGCAGATGGTCGAGCACGCGTCGATCCTCGTGCTGGTGAGTCACTCGATGGACACGATCCTCGCGAACTGCCGAAGGGTCATCTGGATCGAGAAGGGCCGGGTGCGGATGGACGGGGAGGCCCGGGCGGTCGTCGAGGCGTATCAGGCCGACTGACGGACCGGGGCGGTCAGCCCGGCCCGAGTCGCCCGGTGAGGCGCCCCAAGGCACGCTCGGCAAACCGCAGCGGTCCGTACACGGCGAGGCGATCGAGCGCGTGCCAGAAGGAGCCGCTTCGAAGCCGGACCTGCTCGGGCCAGCATTCGGGGGCGCGGTGGGCGAGAAGCGCACCGAGGGTCGTCTTCCAATGGGGTACGAGCGCCCCGACCGCGAAGCGTGCTTCTACGTCGAGATACGCGGCGTGGCCGATGCGCTGTCGGAGAGCCGGTTCGGCGAGAAGACGATCGAGCGCCGCCTGCCACGCGGCCGGCTCGTTGGCGCAGAGGATCCCGGTCGCACCGTCGCGGACCACGTCGGCGTGCGGGGGGACGTCGGAGTAGACGCCCGCGATGCCGAGCGAGCCGTATTCGAGGTACTTGTTCCAGTACTTGAAGCGCTGGAAGTCTCCGTCCGGCAGCGGCGCGAGGCCGATCGCGACCCGGAGGTCGAGGGCCCGTCGCCGCCAGGCCTCGAAGTCCGGCTCGAACCCGAATCTCCGCGCGCCGACGTCCGCTGCGACGACCGGCTCGGCGCCGCAGAAGACGAAGTCGACGTTTCGCCCGTGCTCGCGTTTCACCTGCCGCAGGACGTCGCCGAGGAGCTCGTCGATGTAGGATGCGTGGTCGACGCTTCCGAGGAATCCGATGCGTAGCGGTTGGTCGTGTGGCCGGGGGGCGGTCTCGCCCGCGAGCCGTGCCGGGCGCGGCTGCAGGATGCGTAGAGCCGGACGTCCGTGTCGCCGGCGAAGCTCTTCACCGAGGCGATCGCTGCAGACCAACACGTCGTCGGCCTCTTCGACGATGAACGCGACGTTTCGGCGTACCTCGTCGGACGTGAAGAAGTAGCCGCTGCGCGCGGTCCCGGGAACACGCTCGAGATCGTCGTCGAGGTAGGTCGCGACTCGCTTCCCCAGGCGCCGGGACTCGATCAACAGCCGACGCTCGGCTGGAGACGCGCCGCGCACGAGAACGAGCGAGTCGGCCCAGGCCACGTCGCGTGTCGAAGGAGAGACGCTCGACCCGGTGCGGAGCTCGCAGAGCCCCGTCTTCTCCGCGAGCGCGCCGAAGACCGCGTGCACACCCAGGACCGCGGAGGGGATGGGGCCCTCGCACAGAGCGAGCACTCGGGCGGGTCTGTCCTGGGCTGGGGGCATGAGATCGCTCGGGCTTGCGAGGGGCCGCGCCTGGTCTCTACACAATCGCGGTGCCGAGACGCATCCTCTCCTGGAACGTGAACGGAATCCGCGCGTGCGTGGACAAGGGTTTCCTCGACTGGCTCCGCCGGTCGAAGGGCGACGTGGTGGGCTTGCAGGAGATGCGAGTCGACGAGGCCAAGCTTCCCCCGGCCCTGCGTCGCTCGCGGCGGTTTCCCCACTTCGCTCTTTCCGAGGCCAGGTCGCGCAAGGGCTACAGCGGCGTGGGGTTGTTGTCTCGAGAGGCGCCGGCGGAGCTCCACACCGCGCTCGAGCGTCCGCGGTTCGATCGCGAGGGCCGATTCCAGCTCGCCCGCTTCGACGATCTCCTGGTCGCGAACGTCTACTTTCCCAATGGCAACGGCAAGGAGAGGGACAACAGCCGCGTGCCGTACAAGCTGTCCTTCACCCGGCGCGTGTTCGACGTCGTCGATCGGGCGCGCGCCGAAACGGGACTTCCCGCGGTCGTCATGGGCGACTTCAACACGGCGCCCGCCGAGATCGATCTCGCACGGCCGAAGGACAACAAGAAGACGAGCGGCTTCCTTCCCGAAGAGCGGAAGGCGCTCGCCGGTTGCCTCGCGCGGGGATACGTCGACACGTTTCGCGCACTCCATCCCGAGGAGGTGCGGTATTCGTGGTGGAGCAGTCGCTTCGGGGTTCGGGCGAAGAACATCGGCTGGCGCATCGATCTCATGGTGGTGTCGGAAGACCTGATGCCGAGAGTCAAGGATGCCTTCATCCTGACCCACGTCATGGGTTCCGATCACTGCCCGATCGGAATCGAGCTGGATTCGTAGACGAGCGCTCGATGCGATAGACGTGGTCGCAGTGGGATCGGCTCGTCCGCGCGGCGTCGGCCCGTGGGTCACGGTTCGGGACGAGCGACCGATAAGGGCTGCAATGAAGGCGGCGAGCATCAGCTACCGGGTGGCGGACTTCCTCCGTCGCCACCCGCCCTTCGAGTGGATGGAGGAGCAGGAGCTCGTCGCGCTCGCGGAGACCGGGCGGGTGCGTTTCCACGAAGCGCTCGAGGTTCTCCACGACGCGGGTGAGGAGCGACAGTCCTGGTTCGCGGTGATCCAGCAGGGCACCGTCGAGATTCTCGACGGCGAGATGCTTCGCGATCTGCTGGGACCGGGCGACATCGTCGGCATCGGTTCGAGCGAGCGTCATCGCTACTGCGCCCGGACGGCTTCCGACGTCCTCGTCTACGTATTCCCCCAGGAAGCCCTGAAGCCTCTCCTCGAACGCCACCCGCGCGCACAGCGCTACCTCGAAGCGGTCTTCTCGCTCGCGAGCGGCGACCGACGGGTGGGCCCCGGGTCGCTCGGGCCGTCGGCCCTGTGGCTCGATGAGCCGCTTCCGGCCGACGCGGCCAACTGCTCGGCGTCGACGTGCCGGCCGGACGAATCGATCCGTGACGTCGCGGCGCGAATGACCCGTGAGGGCCTGTCGGCCGTCGCGGTCCTCGCGGCCGGGGGGGGCGTGCTCGGCATCGTCCGCGACGCCGACTTCCGTGCCCGCGTCGCGGCGGGAGAGATCGCCACAGACGCCCGTATCGGTGAGCTGGTGTCGGACGGCGACACCGACGACCTCACGGCCGCTGCCGGGCAGTCGCTCGGGGAGTACTGGCGTCGCATGCTCCGGACGGGCGCGGCGGCGCTGCCCATCTCCGATGCGCCGGCCGATGGAGCGCCGTCGGTCGTCGGAGTCCTGACCGAGAACGACCTCGCGGTGCGTCTCGGGCAGGACCCGCTCGTGCCGACGCTCCGCATCGCGCGGGCGCGCAGCGTGGAGCAGATTCGCTCCTTTCGTGCGGCGGCCGAGTCGGCGATCGAGCGGCTACTGCAGGATCGGGGGGCGGCCCCCTGGGTCATCGAGGCGGCGGGAGCCCTCGACGCGGCCACGTGCCGGCGCCTCGTCGCGCGGGCCGAATCCAAGCTGGGCGATGCCGAAGGTGTGACCCGGCGGTGCTGGGTGATGCTCGGTGCGGCGGGGCGCCGCGAGCGCTTCGGGGCGATGCCCCTCGGCCTGGGCTTGATCTGGACGGGGCCGAAGGAGGAGGAGGTCCGGATGAGTCGGCTCGCCGACCGCGTCGGCGCCGACCTCTCGGAGGTCGGCATCGAGCTCGCGAGCCACATGCTCCCTTCGGCCGGTGGTGTTCCGACGCACGGTCGGCTCGAGCAGTGGATCGACGCGTACGAGGGGTGGGTACACGACCCGATCGGTACGGGGATGTACGGATCCCTCGCCTTCTTCGACGTTCTCCGGGTTGCCGGGGATCCGCAGCTCGAGGCCGAGCTTCTGCGACGGGTCCGGAGAGCGGTCGAGACCGACGACACCTTCCTGCCCCTTCTCGCGAACGATTCGATGGCCCACCTGCCGCCCCTTACGTTCTTCCGGGGGCAGGTGGTCGACAACTCGGGGGAGCTCACGGAGCTGCTCCATCTGGAGAACTGCGCCGTGCGCCCGCTCACGGACGTGGCCCGTGTCTTCGCGCTGCACGAGGGCAGCGCCCTCGATTGCGATTCCGCGAGCCGTCTGCGGTTCGCCGCCAAGAGGTTCCCGGCGCACGAAGAGCTCTTCCTGCGCGCCGCGGACGCGGTCGAGCTCGCGCTGCTCCAGCGCGCGCGCGTCGCCTACGCGAGCCCCGAGGATCGGCCGGAGATCCGGCCGGAGAGCCTGCTCAAGGTCGACCGCGAGCTCCTGAAATCCTGCTTCCGGACGATCCTGGCCCTCCTCGAGCACACCGCTCGTCACTTCGGGTTCCCGACGCGGCGATGAGCGTGCCGGCCGAGATCGGGCGTTATCGGGCGGCGTTCGCCGAGACCTGGAACGACGCGACGCCGTGGGACGAGATCCGCTTCGTGGTGCTCGACTGCGAGACGACGGGCCTCGATCCTCGAACGGACCGGCTGATCACGATCGGCGCCATCGTCGTCCGGAACGGAGAGATCGTTCTCGACGACTCGTTCGAGACGCTTCTCAAGATCGATTACAACTTGTCCGCGGTCACCGTGCACGGGATCACGCGCGACCAAGCGCGGGAGGGCGAGGACGAACCGGACGCGCTGCGCGCGTTTCTGGACTACCTCGGCGACGGCGTCATCGTGGGCCACCACATCGGCCACGACATCGCGACACTCGACGTCGCGCTGGAACGGCACTTCGGCATCTCGCTTCGGAATCGGTGGATCGACACGATGGACCTCACCCTTCATCTGGAGAAGGCCGGCGCGTTCGGTGAGGAGGAACCTCTCACGAGCTTCTCGCTCGATGCGCTCTGTCGTCTCTTCGAGGTCACGCCCCACGATCGCCACACGGCTCCCGGCGATGCCCTCCTGACGGCGCTCGTCTTCCTCAAGCTCTTGCGCCTGGCGAAGCGCCACGGTCGCACCGACCTCGCCGGGCTCTCGGAACGGTTCACCCCACCCGGGTAGGGTGGCTTGCCGCAGGTCCGAGGGCCGGCCCGGTGTGAGGGAAGGCGGCTTCCACTCGGTCTGAGCGGGCGCGGAGCCTCAGACGACGCCGTCCCCGGCCAGCGCGGCGACGTCGGTGGCGTCCAGTCCAAGGAGCTCTTCCAGCACTTCGAGGTTGTGCTCCCCGAGCTTCGGTGCCGGCCGGGGCGGGGGCGCATCGGCGCGGTGGGGAGACGACGGGTCGCGGAGCTGGATCGGGCTTCCGAGGGTCCGGACCGTCCCGCGCAGGTCGACGTCGACGGGGCGCAGCAGCCCCTGCGAGACGTTGTACGGATCGTCGACCGCTTCGGCGAGCGTCCGGACCGGAGCACACGGGATGCCGGCCGCTTCGAGCTCTCGCACGATGTCGTCGCGTCTGCGTCCGCGCGTCCACCGGGCGACCCGCTCGTCGATCCACGCCCTCCGTTCACCACGTGCGGGGCCGGTTCGCAGGGAGGGGCTGGCGAGCTCGCGGTCGCCGCAAACCTCGCAGAATTTCGCGTACTGCGCGTTGGTCGGGCACATGAGCGTGACCCATCCGTCGGTCGCGGGGTACGCACCGTACGGTGGCGATCCCGGCACCGAGTGCTGATTGCCGACGCGCCCCGGGTCGACTCCCGTCTCGAGGTAGGGCGAAGCGTACGACATGAGCGACGGGAACATGGCGTCGAGCATCGCGACTTCCACCCGCTGCCCCCGCCCCGTCCGATCGCGCTCGCGAAGTGCGAGCAGGATCGCACCGAACAGGTGGGCCGACCCCAGCATGTCCGCGAACGTCGCGCCGGCCTTGACCGGAGGGTGCTCCGGAAACCCGGTGATCTCCATGTGGCCGGAGATCGCCTGTACGGTGAGGTCCAGCGCGGGGAGTCCTTCGTACTCGCTCCCGGTCCGGTATCCCCGGCCGGAAGCCAGAATGACGCGCGGGTTCCGCGCGGACAGCACCTCCCAGGTGAGACGGAGCTTCTTCGCGACGTCCTCGCGGAAGTTCTCGACCACCAGATCGGCCTCGTCGACGAGCCGGAGAAAGATCTCGTGCCCCCGGTCCTTCCGAAGGTCGAGCGTGATGCCGCGTTTGTCCGCGTTCAGCATCAGGAACGAGTAGCTGCCGCCGGGAGCCGAGGTCGCGTGGCGGCGGAGGATCTCGCCCCCGGGCGGCTCGATCTTGATTACGTCGGCACCCTGCGCGGCGAGGAGTAGACCGCAGTACGGGCCGTTGTAGACCTGCCCCAGCTCCAGGACCCGGATGCCCTCGAGGGGCCCGCGACTCACCGTGCTTCCCCGCACGCGTCAGCCCCGCGCACGCGATGCGAACACACGCTGGCGGCGACCGGATTCGTAGAGCGCCTTGAAGAGGAAGCCGCGAAACAACATCGCCCACACGATGAGGACACTGGCGAGAGCCGTCGCGGCGAGCGTGAGCGCGACGCCGCTCAGGGGGAGCCAGCCCGCGACGACGCTGATCACGAGGTCGAGTCCGTTCTGAACGCCGAGTCTCGCCATGACCAGGAAGCCGATCTGCGGGTCGATCAGGAAGAAGGGAACCAGCATGAGGGCGAGCGGCACGAGCCACTCGACCAGATTGTCGCGGGTGAACTGCACCGCGTCCTCGAGGAGCGCCATCCCGTCGTTGCGGCCCTGGTAGATCAGCTCGGGAATCGGGTTGAAGACCACGAAGATCCCGGTGTTCACCGCGATCATCACCCAGAGGAGGTCGGGGTTCGTCGAGACGATCATCCCGAGGAGGAGCTTCACGATCCAGAACATGAAGAAGACGGTGATGATCCGTCCGAAGAAACGCCCGAACGTCTGGCTGATCTCGTCGAAGCGAACCCGACCGTGGCAGATCGCCTCGCCGATGACCGCGAGAAACGACGAAGCGCACGCTGCGACGGCGAGGAACACGAGGAAGCCCCCCGCGAATCCCAGGTTCATCGCGAGTCCGGCGACCAGCTGCAGCACCAGCGTGTACGCGGGCACGAGTCCGACGATCCAGACGTGGCGACCGAGGGCCGCGAGGCTCTGGCGCAGCGAGTCGACGTAGATCGCGAGCGTCGCACGGACGAGGGCGTCGAAGTCGCTCATGCGTGCCGACGCCGATCGCCGGGCGCCCGAAGGGCCGGGCACGGTGAGGAGGCCATGGGGGAGGATCGTCGCGTTTTTCGCCGGTCTTCGCCAGTGCTCCCGCGTCCGAGAGACGCTACCGTCCGCTCATGGACTGGTCGCAGATTCCGGAGAGTGAGAACCTGGTCGAGATGGCGGTCGTCGTCGGTGAGGCCGAATTCGTGCTCGAGTTCACCGAGGCAGCGCGAGGATGGTTCCGGATGAGCGTCTTCGAGGATCTGCGCGCGATCGATCGCGACGCGCGCTACTTCGCTCGGGCGACCGAGCGCGAGGACGGGACGATTCGCGCTCTGGCGAACGGCGCGAGTCCGGAGGACGCGGCGACGCTCTGCATTCGCGAAGCCGGAGTCTCGCTGCGTCGCGCGCGGGGCCGCTGACCGCGGCGCGTCGCGCCGCGTTATTCGATCACGTCCGCCCAGCTGTCCGGGTCGTCGAGAAAGGCGCGCGTCCAATCCAGGAGCGACGTCTCGCGGATCGTCTGCTCGTAGAAGACTCCGGACAAAAGGACCGTGTGCTCGGTGCCCAGGGGGAAGAATCGCTCGAAGCGATTCGGGTACTCCGCTTCGAGATCTCCGGTCACGTCCAGCATCAGATCGCGGTAGGCTGGGCCGTCGAGGTCGATGAAGAAGCTGATGACGCCGTCCTGCTGGTAGGAGTACAGGGCGGTCCGGAGCCAGGGGTCGCGGTCGAGCGCCCATCCGGTGAGGTAGCTGTACTGCTCGCTGCAGCGCGTGCAGGTCGCGGGGATCAGGTCCGTGAAGTTCCAGTTGGCCACCCGGTTCTGTACGTCGTCGGACGCGTTGAAGTTCTGCACGCCCGGGCCCGAGTCGTTGAAGACCAGGATCGGCGTGTCGGGGAGTGCGACGCGTACGGCGCCGTAGCCCGAGTACGTGCCGTAGCCGCCCGCGCTGCTCCCCGCGACGACCACGCGCGAGGGATCCGGGAAGTTGCTCGTGAGGGCGTCGACCGCGACGGAGAGGTTGCGGAGACCGTGGTGATACGTCTGTACGCCGTCGTAGTCGACGATGGCGTCGCCGGTGAAGACGGAGCCGTCGCAGTAGGGCACGTAGACGACGTCCCAATCCGCGAACGGATTGCGAGGGTCGTCCGCTTCGAGGATCCCCGACGGGACGGGCCCGTTCGCCGTGCGCAGCGCGGTGCTCACGACGTGGCAGGTCACGTAGTCCCAGCAGGCCCCGCCGCCTTGGAGGTAGAAGAGAACCTGATCGGACGGACCGTCCTTCACGCTCACCTGGAACTCGTCTCCGACGAGGCAGATCGCGCCTTCCTCCGCCGGGTCGAAGTAGTAGTGGGTCCACTCGCCGTCTTCCTCCGTGCGGCTGGGTGGCTGCGTGCCGAGGTACTTCGCGAAGCCCGTCTCGATCAGCTCCTCGACCGCCTGGCTCGCGCCTCTGCCCGGGCCGGAGTCGTCCCCCGGGGTGGCGTCGTCGCCGCAGGCGGCCACGAGGGCGGTGAGCAGGAGGAGCGTCGCGAGGTGCGCCTTCGGGCGCGTGACCAGATCGAGTCGGCTTGCCATCCGGGGAGACAACCACACCGCGGCGAGACGGCCAAGCCACCCTCGTGTCGACCGGTCTCGCCGGCCGCCGAGGCGCCACCGTCCCTCCCCAATGGCTCGCCACGGGCCGACGTCGTTTGCTCGAAGCGCACGGCGTTTGCCCGGATCGGGCGACGGAATCCGGAGCCTATCCTCTCCTGTCCGACGTCCGTCGGCGATCCGGCTCACGTTGCGTCGTGATGTCGAAGCTCGCGCGCTCGGCGTCGGTCGAGAGAGTCAATCGAAGGTGCTCCCGTACGAGACCGACGTCCTCCACCAGATGACGCGTTCCGGCGAACGCGAGCCGCAGCGGCGGCGTCGCGGCGTCGGGCACGCCGGGAATCCGCGCCAGTCGGCTCTCCCCGCGAACGTCGAACGCGATCGCTCGGAGGACGTCGTTCCCGAGGCGGATGCGCTCGTACCCTCGGGGAACCCGGGTGCTCGCGCCTTCGAAGGCGATGGGCCGGACGGCCGGAACCCCGTCGATCTCCACGACCGCATCGATGGTGCGGACGAAACGGGTCTGCCGTACCTCGCCGCGCACGACCGGTGTGTGGATCACCTCGGCCGCGGGGTCGACCTCGAGCCACGCGAAACCGGTGGGAGCCTCCACCGCGACGGCTTCGATCCGGATGTCGCGATCCGTCTCGCGTGCGCGCGCGCGGCGCGCCGCACCCCCGTCGTACGTGCTCTCGACGAGGAACTCGCCGTCGGGGCCCTCGTGGAGAACGCGCGTCGTCAGGAGCGACGAGGTGCGTTCGTCGCCGACGCGCGACGTCACTCGAAAACGTGTCGTCCGGCCGACCTCGTGGGGCCGCAACGCCCCGGGGGGGCCGTCGAAGAGCACGTCGCCGTCGGTCGGGTCGGCGCCGCTGCCGCAGCCCGCCGGGACGGTCGCGGCGAAGAGGAAGAAGGTGATCCACATGCGCATCGGTCGGTCCTCCGAGCGGGACGTTTCATGCCCGCTCGTCCGCCGTATGCGCCACGCCCTCGCGTCGGAAGCTCGACGTGCGAATCGATGTCACGCGACGCAAACGAAAGCGGCGGCCGCTCCATTCGGAGCGACCGCCGCCTCTTCGACTCCGCCGCGACCAGGGCCGGACTTCTAGATCGCCTCGTCTCCGCGCTCCCCGGTACGGATGCGCACGACCTCGTCGATGGGAAGGACGAAGATCTTTCCGTCGCCGATGCGGCCCGTCTTGGCGGCCTTCTCGATCGTCTCGACGACCTGGGCGACGTTGTCGTCCGAGACGATGACCTCGAGCTTCACCTTGGGCAGGAAATCGACGACGTACTCGGCGCCGCGATAGAGCTCGGTGTGTCCCTTCTGGCGGCCGAAGCCCTTGACCTCGGTGACGGTGAGGCCGGACGATCCGACCGAGCTCAGGCTCTCCTTCACTTCGTCGAGCTTGAACGGTTTGATGATGGCTTCCACTTTTTTCATCGTGCTCTTCCTTCTCGTGGGGCTCAGTCGATCGAGCCGTACGCGCGTTCGCTGTGCTCGCTCAGGTCGAGACCCTGCATCTCGTCTTCGTCCGTGACGCGCAGGCCGACGAGGACGTCCGTGAATTTCAACAGGATGATCGCGCCGACGAAGCAGAACAACATCGTCGCGAGTACGCCTTCCGTTTGGATCCAGAGCTGACCCGGGTTGCCGTAGAGCAGGCCGTCGGTCCCCCCGATCGCGGCGTCGGCGAAGATGCCGGTCGCGAGCGCGCCCCAGGTTCCCCCGACGCCGTGGATGCCGACCACGTCGAGCGCGTCGTCCGCGCCGATGGCCTCCTTGATGCGGATTCCGAAGAAGCAGAGGATGCCGCCACCGAGACCGATCGCGATGGCCGACATCGGGCTCACGAAGCCCGCGGCGGGCGTGATCGCGACGAGGCCCGCCACGGCGCCCGACGCCGCGCCGAGGACCGTCGGCTTCCCGCGCGTCGCCCACTCGACGGAGACCCAGCCCAGGGTCGCTGCGGCGGCGGCGGTGTTGGTCGTGACGAACGCGATGGCGGCCGAGCCGTTCGCGCCGAGCGCGCTGCCTGCGTTGAACCCGAACCACCCGACCCACAGGATCGCGGCGCCCGCGACGGTGAAGGGCAGGTTGTGTGGCGGCAGGGGCTCGTGGCCGTAGCCGATGCGCTTGCCGATCAGAAGCGCCGCCGCCAGAGCGGAAACCCCGGAGCTGATGTGCACGACGGTCCCGCCCGCGAAGTCGAGTGCTCCATCGTCACCGAGCCATCCACCACCCCAGACCCAGTGACAGAGAGGCGAGTAGATCAGGACCGACCACAGGACCGTGAAGATCAAGAAGGCGCTGAACTTCATGCGCTCGGCAAACGCGCCGACGATCAGCGCCGGTGTGATGATCGCGAACGTGCCCTGGAACATCATGAACAGCAGGGGGGGGATCGTCTCGCCCTCGCCTGGCTCGACCCCCACGCCCGCGAGTCCGAGCATGCTGAGGTCGCCGATGAACGCGTTGCCCGGTCCGAAGGCCAGGGTGTAGCCGATCACGACCCAGACGATGCTGATCGCCGCCATCGACATGATGCAGTGCATGAGGACGCTCAGGACGTTCGTTCGTCGCACGAGCCCGCCGTAGAACAGGGCGAGCCCGGGAGCCGTCATCATGATCACGAGCGCGGTCGAGACGAGGATCCAGGCGGTGTCTCCGCTGTCGATCGCGGGCGCGTCCTGCGCCCGTGCCGCGCCGGCCGCGGTCAGGACGGCGAGTGGCGTCACGAGGGCGGTGCACAGCGCACGCCGAAATGGCGTCGCTGTGGTCGGGTGGCTTCTCTTCATCGTGAGCTCCTCTCGAGTGGCGGGGTCCGTCCTGAACCCCATACCTCCATGCAAGGTGGGTACCGCCCGGAAACTCAGCACGGACGCGGCCCGTGCCCGTTTGGTGGACATGAAGACTGCCCAAATGTTGAGCATTGCTCCTGGATTGTGCAGGTCGCGGGAGTCAGTCGTCGTTGGAGGCGCCGACGCGCGGCTCGGTGCCGGAGCGCAGGCGAGCGACATTGTCGCGATGTCGGACGAGGATCAAGAGCGCGAGCGCGGTCGACGTCGCGGTGACGATCGAGGGCATGCCGAGCACCAGGCTCGCGACCGGGGCCCCCGCCGCCGCGACGATCGAGGAGATCGACACGGTTCGCGTCGCGGTGAGAGCCAGGGCGAAGAGCACGGCCGCGCAGCCGGCCACGGCGGGCGCCAGAGCCAACAGAGCGCCGAAGGTCGTCGCGACGCCCTTGCCTCCACGGAACCCGAGAGCGATCGGAAACACGTGGCCCCCCACCGCCGCCAGCGCCGCCACCGCCCGTGCTCGTAGCTCGCGGGTCGGGTCCGCCCCGGTGAGATGATCCAGCACGTCGACCATCAGGACCGGCGTGGCGCCCTTCGCGAGGTCGATGGCGAGAGTGGCGAGCCCCGCCGACGTCCCCACCGTCCGTGCGACGTTGGTCGCGCCGATGTTGCCACTGCCTTCCTCGCGAACGTCGACACGGTAGAGCAGGCCCAGGAGGTAGCCGCTGGGGATCGAGCCGAGGAGATAGGCTCCCAGGGCGACGGTGGCCAGCTCCCACATCAGAGTCGGAAGCGCGAGTCCTTGCGATGACTTCGTCGTTGCAGGCTGCGGCCGGCGACGAAGCCGAGAACCAGGGTGCACAGAGACACGGTCAGGAGGGTGAGCGGTTCGTCGAGCCTCGGTACGGGCGTTTCGATGCGAGCCGACAGCCGCTCGAGCATGATCGTCAATCGCTCGAGCCGACGCTCGAGGCGATCGTGCTCGTCGGCCGCCCACGGCGGCGCGTCCCCACCGGCGGTCAGCCGGTCGACCTGGATCCAGAGCGCACCCACGTCGTCGCGCAACGCAGAGACCTCCTCGCCGACGTCGGGTGTCGCCAAGGCGACGGGTGCGGCGCCCGCCGGGGGGGCGTGCTGCCGGCCGAGCACCACCGGAGGGCTCCCGGCGAGCAGGAGTGCGATCATCCAGCCAACGAGCGCGTACGAACGAGCCAAGGGGGCGCGGTATACCACCCCCCGAAACGACTGGCCATCGGGCCTCTGGTGGTGCGGCCCACGCTCACTCCCCTCGGAAGGGAAGGAGTCGGGGTGACAGGATTTGAACCTGCGGCCCCTGCGTCCCGAACGCAGTGCTCTACCAGTCTGAGCTACACCCCGGAAAAAGCGAGAATCGCCAGTGTGCGCGCGGCGGCGCGGCGAGGATCGGACGCTAGCACAGGGCCTCCGGCGCGCAAGACGAGCCGGCCTCCGCGCGCCACCCGCCTGGACTCGGCTCAGCGAAAGGCGCAGAACTTTCGAGAGTTGCGAGATCTGCCGTGGGGAATCGTCCCGCGGGGCTCCCGCCGTATCCCGATCCATGATCACCGAGGACGTACTTCCGTCGACCCCGCGGCTGGGGGAGCGAGCGACACCCGATTTGCAGGAGCGGTGCGCACGGGCGCTCGCAACCCTCGCCGAGAGCGACGCCCTGGCCCGGGGAGACCGCGACGCGTTCGTCGCGCTCCTGACGCGCCGGATCTCGGAGACGCTCGAGGTCGATCGGGTGGGCGTGTGGTGCTTCGAGCAGGGGGGAGAGCGTCTCGTGTGCGAGGCCCAGTGGGACCGGTCGTGCGGCTCGGCCGAGGTGCCGCCGCCGCTCGCCGAGAGCGCGTGCCCGAGCTACTTCACCTCGACGCGGTCCGGCCGAGCCATCGTGGTCCACGATCTCGAGCCGGGCGAAGCGGTGCGGGCGGGGCTCGTCGCTTCCGGGGTCCGGTCGTTCCTCGACGTGCCGCTGCGTCTTCACGGGCAGCTCGTCGGTGTCGTCTGCATCGAGCACCTGACTCCGCGCCGCTGGACCCGCGACGAGGAGCAGCTCGTGCGCTCGGTGTGCGGCCTCCTGGCACTCGTGCTGGAGGCCGAAGGCCGAGCGTCGGCCGAGTCCTCGCTTCGCGATACCGAGGAGGAGTACGGCGAGCTCGTCGAGACGATGGAGGACGTTCTCTACGTCGTCGAGAGCGACGGTCGCGTCACGTCGCTGAATGGCGCCTTCGAGCGCCAGCTCGGGTGGAAGCGCGAGGACTGGCTCGGGAAGCACTTCGCCGCGTTCATCCATCCGGAGGACGTCCCGCAGGCGGTGGAGGTCCGGCGACGCATCTACGCGGGAGAATCTCCGATCGCTGCCGAGCTCCGGTTCCGCGACAGCACCGGCGGCTGGAAGGTCGGCGAGCTGCGGGCGCGTCCCCGGCGGGTCGGCGACGAGATCACCGGCGTCATCGGAGTCGGCCGTGACGTCACGGCTCGCAGTCGCTCCGAGCAGTACAATCGGGTGCTGCTCGGGATCGCCAAGGACGTCGCCGGAAAGCTCGACCTCGGCACCGTGTTCGAACGAGCGTTGCCGCCGCTCGCGGAGGCACTCGGTTGCGACGGGGCGATCATTCTCCGCGAAGACCCGGACGACGAAGAGAGCCGCGCGATCGCCGACCTGGGCTTCTCGCCCGCGCAGTCGGATCTTCTGCGTGGCATGCGCTTCAAGAGGGGATTTCCGTTCGACGGCCGCCTGGTCCGGGGCGAGACGATCGTCGTCCGCGGTCGTGGCGAGGGCTCGCCTCTGTTCGTCGAACGGGTGCTCGCACCACTCGGCATCGTCTCTCTCACGGTTGCTCCTCTCTATGCGACGGGGCAGTTCTACGGCAGCGTCGTCGCGTGGAGCTCCCGCGAGGATGCGTTCGACGCGGACGGCGTCGCACTCACCGAGGCCATCGCTCGCATCCTGACGAGCGCGGTCGGCGCGGCCGAGCTGTTTCGTCTGAAGCAGGAGGAGATGCGGCTCGAGACCGTACATGCGCGCATCGCCGAGGAGATGATCTCCTCTCTGGAGGCGCCGGTGCTGTTGGAGCGGCTCTGTCGGACGACGCGCGAGACGTTCGATTGCGACGTGGTCGACGCCTTCCTCTTCGACGAGCGGTCCGACGAGTTCGTGCCCGTCGGGCGGGCGGGAGAATCGGGCGCCAGCTGGGACGCGCTTCGCGCCGTCCGGCTGCCGCGATCGACGATTCACGGATACGCCGAGCGTCTGATCGACGAGGGCCTGGTACACGTCTCGACCTCGAGCGGGCCGGACGTCGCGACCGTGATGGAGCTCTTCGGCGTGAAGACCGCGATGGTCGTCGGACTCCGCCGGGGCTCGGACCTGCTCGGCCTTCTCGCGATCGCACGAAACGGACACGGCGACTTCTCGGCCGCGGACGAGCGGCTCGCCCGACGCATCGCGCGACTCGCCTCCCTCGGCCTGGCGAACGCCGACCTGGTCTCCCAACTCGCGAGCGCCAACACTCTCAAGTCCGAGTTCGTGGCGACGATGTCGCACGAGCTGCGGACGCCCTTGAACGTGATCCTCGGCTACTCGGATCTCCTTCTCGACGGAGCCTTTGGCGACCTGACACACGACCAGACCGACACGGTGCGGCGACTGTCGCAGAGCGCGAGCAATCTCTGCGAGTTGGTGAATGCCACCCTCGACCTGAGTCGGCTCGAGTCGGGGCGCATCGAGGTCGATCTGGTAGACGTCCCCGTGTCCCAGTTGGTCCGCGAGGTCGCGAGCGCACCCGCCGCGATGCCGGAGGGAATCGAGTTCCGCTGCGAGATCGACGACGATCTGGGTCAGCTCCGCACGGACCCGGGCAAGCTCAAGGTCGCGATCACGAACCTGCTCTCGAACGCGTTCAAGTTCACCGGGCGCGGCCGCGTTACGTTGTCGGTCGCACGGCGCGACGACGCGATCGAGTTCGTCGTCGAAGACACCGGCCCGGGCATCCCGGCCGCATTGCAGGACGCCGTCTTCGAATCGTTTCGACAGGGCGATGGTTCCGCGTCACGACGGCATGGGGGGGTGGGCCTCGGGCTCTACATCGTGCGGAAGCTCGTCGGGGTACTCGGCGGCACGGTGGATCTCGAGAGCGCCGAGGGCGTCGGCGCGACCTTCCGAATCCGCTTGCCGGCGCGGGGCGCCCCCGATGTGGTCGCCGACGTCCGTCCGGTGGAAGTGTTCGCGTCGCCTTCGACCGGAGTCTCCCCCGAAGAGAAGGAAGCGTTGTTCCCGAGACGCGCGGTGGGTTGACCGCGTCAGTCGCGCGAGCGGTCGGCCAAGCCCGCTTCCGCCTCCGCCCGCATGGCACGAATGCGTTCGCCGTAGTCGTCGCCTCCGAAGATCGCGGAGCCTGCGACGAGGGTTTCGGCGCCTCGTTCGACGACCTGCCGGCTGTTCGCCGCTTTGATCCCGCCGTCGATCTCGATGTCGTAGGTGAGGCCGCGTTCGCGGCGCCAGCGGGACAGAGTGTCCGTCTTCGTCAGCACCTCGGGCATGAACGACTGGCCTCCGAAGCCGGGGTTCACGCTCATCACGAGAACGCGCTCGACTTGCTCGAGGAACGGCTCGACGCTCTCGACGGGGGTCGGCGGACTCATCACGATGCCCGCGCGCTTTCCGAGCGCGTGGATGCGCCCGAGCGTGTCGGCGGGATCGGGGCAGGCTTCGACGTGGACGGTGATCGAATCGGCACCGGCCTCGGCGAAGGCTTCGAGGTATTCCCACGGTGACTCGATCATCAGGTGCACGTCGAGCTCGAGCTTCGTGACGGGTCGGATCCCCTCGACGACGACGGGGCCGAGCGAGATGTTCGGAACGAAGTGGCCATCCATCACGTCGACGTGGATCAGGTCGGCGCCACCCGCTTCCGCTGCCTGGACCTCGGCGCCGAGATGGCCGAAGTCGGCAGCGAGGATCGAAGGTGCGATCTGGACGGTTCCGGGCATGCGCGTTTCATACCGGCTGGAGGCGCAGCCGGAAAGTCCGCCACCCGCTCCAACGCCGAACCCCGTGGCTCAGCCCTTCACGAGCGAGACCGCGAAGAAGCCATCGAGGCCGTCGCGATCGGGCGAGGTCCGCAGGGCCAGGTCGGGCCCGACGAACCGGGCTGCGTCGGGGATGCGTGGTGAAGGGTCTTCGCGTCGCCACGCAGGATGTTCGCGGAGAAATGCTTCCACCGTGTCCTCGTTCTCCTCGCGGACGAGCGTACAGGTCGCGTAGACGAGCCTGCCTCCGCGGCGGACGAGGCCCTGGGCCGCGCCGAGGAGGCGTCGCTGGAGCGCGCCGAGTCGACGGACGTCCTCCGGCTCGCGGCGCCAGCGAAGCTCCGGATGCGAGCGAAGCGTTCCGAGTCCAGAGCACGGTGCGTCGACGAGTATCGCGTCGAACGTGCCGGTGGCGAACGGAGGCTCCGTCCCGTCGGCTCGAACGACGATCAGCCCGGGGCGACCGGCGCGCGCCGTTGCGGCGCGCCGGAGGCCACCCTTCGCACGATCGGACGCCACGACGACGCCGTCGTGGGTCTCGGCCAAGGCCGAGGCCTTGCCGCCGGGCGCGGCGCAGAGGTCGAGCACGCGTCCTCCCGGCGACGGCGCGACGATCTGCGCGACGATCTGCGAGGCGATCCCCTGTGGCGCGATCTCGTCGACGTCGGAGACGGCCGACACCGGTCCCTCGACGACGAGGGCGGTCGCGACGAGCGGACTGGGGCGAGCCACGACGTCGCGTCGGGCGAGGAGCTCCACGACCGCCTCGCGCGAGGTGCGACGCAGATCGACGCGAAAGGCCGACGGTCCCTCGTCGGTGTCGGCGGCGAGAAGCGCCTCGGTGGAGGCTTGGCCGCGCTCGTCGAGCCAACGGCGAACCAGCCATTCGGGATGCGACCACCGCAGGGACAGGTGCCGAGCGAGATCGCCGGCCGGCTCGGGGAGGGCACGTTCACCCTCGCGTGCCGCACGGCGCAACAGGGCGTTCACGAGTTTCGCGCCGGCCGGAGAGGAGCGTTTTGCGAGCTCGACGCTCGTGTCGACGGCGGCGTGCGTCGGCACGCGATCCAGAAAGAAGAGCTGGAAGAGCCCGAGGCGTACGGCGCAGCGCACGGCGGGCTCGAAGGACTCGATCCGACGGCGCGCGAATCCGGCGGCCGTCCAATCGAGGCGAGCGCGCCAGGTCTCGACACCGTAGGCCAGCCGGGTCAGAAGCGCCGCGTCGCGCGGATCGGAAAGGCGGTCGATCGCCGGGCCCAGGATCGCGTCGAGGAACGCGCCCCGCTCCACCCGCATGAGCACGTCGTGCGCCGCCGCGCGCGGTCCGAGCGGTGACTTCGATCTACGTCCCAAGGACGTCGCCCGGCGCGAGGCGCGCACCCCGCGCCCAGTCGGCCGCGTTCATCCGCTTCTTCCCGGCGGCCTGGACGTCGAGGAGCCGCAACGAGCCCGAGCCGGTCGCGACCAGGGGGCCGTCGCGGTCGACCGCGACGATCTCGCCCGGGGAGTCTTCCGCCCCTTCCTCCACGCGCGCTCGCCACACCTTGAGAAGCGTTCCCTCCCGCGTCGTCGTGGCGCACGGCCACGGGTCGAGCGCGCGAGTCGCGCGTTCGATCGCGGAGGCCGTTCGCGTCCAGTCGATGCGGCCGTCGCTCTTCCGGACGAGCGGGGCCGTCGTCACCAGCGACGGGTCCTGAGGTCGGGCGACGAGGCGACCTTCGCGCCAGAGGTCGAGCGCCGTGCCGAGGGCCTCGCCACCGAGCGCCGCGAGCCTCGTCTCCAGACCGCCGCCGGTGTCGTCGTCGGTGATCGGGATCTTCGCCTGGTGGAGGATGTCTCCCGCGTCCATCTCCAGGACCATCTGCATGATCGTGACGCCGGTTTCCGCGTCTCCCTCGAGGATCGCGCGGCTGATCGGATCCGCGCCGCGCCAGCGCGGTAGGAGCGACGCGTGGACGTTGATGCAGCCGTAGCGCGGGACGTCGAGTGCGGATTGCGGCAGGAGTCGTCCGTAGGCGGCGACGACGACCAGGTCGGGCTCGAGAGCGCGGAGCGCGTCGAGCGCGGTGCCATCCTTCCAGCCGGCCGGTTGGTGGACGGGGATCCCGTGCTCGGTCGCCAATCGTTTCGTCGGTGGCGCGACGACCGACATGCCGCGGCCCTTGGCCGCATCGGGGCGGGTGAACACACCCACGACTCGGTCGTCACGAGCGAGAAGCGCCTCGAGGACCGTGGCGGCGAGCTCGGGGGTTCCCATGAACACCACGCGCAGAGGTGGCGCGGGCAGCGTCGGAAGGGGAGACCCGGTCAAGAGTCTGCGTCGTCCTCGTCGTCTTCGTCGCGTGCGATCGGACGGCCTTCGCGCAGTGCCTTCTTCACGCGTCGGCTGTACATGTCGCGCTTCAATCGGCTCAGGTGGTCGAGGAAGAGGGTCCCGTCGAGGTGGTCGATCTCGTGCTGGAGGGCGACGGCGAGGAGGCCTTCGGCTTCGAGCGAGACCTCCTTTTGGTTGCGGTCGTAGCCCTTCACGAGGATCTGGTTCGACCGCGTCACCTCCGCGCGGAAATCGATGACCGAGAGGCAGCCTTCTTCCCAGACGATCTCGCCTTCCTCCTCCACGATCTCCGGGTTGATGATCTCGATGAGCTCCTTGCCACGCTCGCCGTTCTCGTCCTCCTCGCCGACGTCGACGACCACGATGCGCTCGTTCAGGCCGATCTGCGGCGCGGCGAGGCCGACGCCCGGCGCGGCGTACATCGTCTGGGCCATGTCGTCCATCGTCTGGACGATGCGGCCATCGATGTTCTCGACGTCGTCGGCCTCCTGCTTCAGAAAGGGGTCGGGGAAGGTGAGGATCTTGCGAATCGCCATCTGTCTCGAGTCAATTCATACCACGCAGGTAGGAGAAGCGCACCCGCGTGGTGCTCACATCATGCTGACGGGGTCGACGTCCACGATCGTTCGCACCGGTGTCCTCCGCGAGTCGGCGCGGACCGCCCGTAGGACCTGGCCGAGGCGCCGGCTCTCGGTCGCCTTCACGAGGAGCTGCATGCGGTAGCGACCCCGGAGACGCTCGAGTGGGGCGGGCGCGGGGCCGAGGATCCGTACTGCGCCCGGCGGCGCTCCCTCGAGCGATCGGGCGGCTCGTCGAAGGGTGTCGCCGAGGCGTTCGGCATGACGCTCGGCCGCCGAGGCGTTTCCTTCGATCAGGATCCGCGCGAGCCGTCCGAACGGCGGGTAGTCGAGCTCCTCCCGGGAGCGCAGCTCGTTGGTCGCGAACCCGACGAAGTCGTGCCGGGTCGCCGCGTGCAGGCTGGGGTGGTCGGGACTCCGGGTCTGCACGAGGACCCGTCCGGGCTTGCTGCCACGGCCGGCTCGGCCCGCGACCTGCGCGAGGAGCTGGAACGTTCGCTCGCTCGCCCGGAAGTCGGGGAAGTGCAACGAGGCGTCGGCCAGGACGACTCCGATCAGCGTGACGCCCGGCGCGTCGTGGCCCTTGGCGATCATCTGGGTTCCCACGAGCACGTCGATCTCGCCGTCGCGCCACGCCGCCAGCGTGTCCTGCACGAAGTGGGGCGAGCTGCCGGTGTCGCGGTCGAGTCGCGCGACCCGCGCCGCCGGGAGCAGCTCGGAGAGCGCGCTCTCGACCTGCTCCGTGCCGAAGCTGCGGGCGCTCAACGCGGCGCCGCAGTCGGGACAGCTCGTGCTGGGGGGCCGGGTGAACCCGCAGTGGTGGCACGTGGCCTCACCCCGCGCACGGTGGAACGTGAGGCTCACGCTGCAGTGGGGACACTCCTCGACGCGACCGCAATCCTCGCACTGGATGAAACGCGCGAAGCCCCGCCGGTTCAGGAAGACCAGACTCTGCTCGCCCGCGCGGTAGTTCTCGACGAGCGCGTCCTGGAGGGGGGGCGACAGCAACGGCGGCGGCGCCGGCTTCTCCGCACGCGCGGCGTCGGTGCGATGCGTCTGGTCCGCGGGATACCGGACCTTCGGGTCGCGAAGGTCGAGGAGCTCGACGGTCGGGAGCGGCGACGCGGTCGCGCGCGAGGGCATCTCGAGGAGTCGGTAGCGGCCGGAGAGGGCGGCCTGATAGCTCTCGAGCGACGGCGTCGCGGAGGCGAGGACGACGGGGGCGGCGGCGAGCTTCGCGCGCATCACGGCGACGTCGCGTCCGTGGTACCTCGGCGATTCTTCCTGCTTGTAGGCCGCGTCGTGCTCCTCGTCGACGACGACCAGACCCAGGGCCGGGAGGGGCGCGAACACGGCCGAGCGCGCGCCGATGACCACCGGGCTCCGTCCGGCGGCGATGTCGATCCACGTTCGCGCGCGTTCGGCGTCGGTGAGAGCGCTGTGGAGGACGGCGACCTCGCCCGGGAAGCGGCGGCTCGCCCGTTCGATGAGCTGAGGCGTGAGCCCGATCTCGGGGACGAGGAGCAACACGCCCTTGCCTTCGGCCCGGACGCTCGCGGCCGCGCGGAGATAGACCTCGGTCTTGCCGCTCGACGTGACGCCGAAGAGGAGGTGGGGGCGAAACACCCCACTCGACGCGGTGATCACCTCGAGCGCGTGTTGCTGCTCGCGGTTGAGCTCCAGCGGTTCCGAATCCGGCGCCGCGCTCGCCGCGAGCTCCTCGTCGGACGCGGGGCGCAGCAGGCCCTTCGCCAGCAGTCGTCGAACGGCGTCGCCCGAGCCCGGAAAGCGCACCTCGATCTCCGCGCGTGAGACCGCGTGCGGGCTCCGGCTCGAGACGAACTCGTGCACGGCCGCTTGTCGCGGCGCGCGGGTCAGGCTCCCCGCCGCGTCTCCGGCGAGCAGCGCCCGGACCTCCTCGCGCCGTTCGATCGGTACGTCGCGAACCTCGACCTTCTCCTGGCTCGCCAGGCGTCGCACGGCCGCGTCCGTTCCTTCCCCGAAGTCCCGACGGAGCTGCCCGAGGTCGAGCCCTCCGGCGGGCAGCCGTGCGAGGATCCGATCGCCGAGGCTCGTCCGGGCGGGCGGACGTTCCTCGTCGCCGAAGAGGCCTCGCGGTGTGTCCGGAGTGGCGGTCGCGGCGGGGAGCGGAAGGACCTGGCGACGGGTCCGGCGCCGGATGGAGGGCGGGAGGACGGTGCGGAGCAGGTGCGCGTGGGGCACGTGATAGTAGCGGGCGGCCCAGGCCGTCAGTTCGAGCAGATCGGGGGGAAGGGAGGCCTCCGCGAGAACCCGCGCGATGGTCTTGAGCCCCTTGGGGGGCGCGGACGTGCTGTCCGCGACGACGTAGCCACTCACGCGTCGACGGCCGAGCGGGACCTCCACGGCGGTTCCGGGCGCGACTGCGTCCCGCAGAGGGGGGGGCACCGCGTAGGTGAAGGTCCCCGGTGCGCCGCTGGCTCCCACCAGCGCGACCTCGACGAGGTGGTCGTCCGTCGGCATCGACCCCACCGCTCTTACTCTTCCGGACGGCGTGGCGTCGAGGGTGGGCGGCGGCCGCGGCGCATCCCATGTCGCGCAGGACAGGGGATGCTTTGTGACGCGATGCGGTATCTCGTTTTAGCAGCAATTTCGACAGCTTGGACTTGATACGAGCGCTCGAATCTTTAGCCACTTCGTTTCCGGGGCCCGATTGACTCCACCCGGCGCGGCGGACATCTTATTCGTCGGCCGCCGGGGTGGGGATGGGCGGCAATCAGTGGAAGTACCGTCGGGGGATGGGTTTTTCGCCTCCGGGCGGTGCGAGGTGGGGTGCGGTGGCTCGCGGTAGAACTCGGAAGGCCGGATTTCTGGGAGGTCTCGGCACGGCTTGGTCCAAGCTGACCGGGCGCGGGACCGGAAGCTACATTGCGCTTGACGTCGGGTCGAGCTCGGTCAAGCTCCTGGAGGTCCGTGGCCCGGGCGGTAGCCCGGAAATCGTCCGCGCGGGCATGGCGCCCGTCCCCGAAGGCGCTCTGCAGAACAACACCGTGCAGGACGTCGTGGCGGTCTCCGAGGTGATCCGTCGGCTCGTCGACGGTCTCGGCGTGACGGCTCGTCAGGTCGTGACGGCCGTGCCGGGCCCTTCGGTCATCATCAAGAAGGCGCGCCTCGCGCTCCGGCCGGATGAAGATCTCGAGACGCTCCTGATGATCGAGGCCGCGAACTTCATCCCCGAGAGCATCGACAACGTGAGTCTCGACTACCAGGTGTTGAACCACGAGGAGACCGAGGCCGAGGTGCTTCTCGTGGCCGTCCGCAAGGACATCCTGTCGGGCTTCACGATGGCGATCGCGGACGCGGGTCTCGAGCCCGCCATCGTCGACGTCGACTACTTCGCGCTCGAGAACATGTACGAGCTGAACTACGACTTCTCGCCGGACGACGTGGTCGCGTTGATCAACGTCGGGTCGCGGTACTCGTCGATCAACATCGTGCGGGGCGGGATCTCGACGACGACGGGGGACGTGCAAGCGGGGGGCGGTGAGATCACCGACACGCTCGTTTCGAGTCTCGGGCTCTCGTACGACGACGCCGAGCGCGCGCAATCGGGCGAATCGATGGGTGCGGAGATGGATCCGAAGATCCGCACCGTGCTCGAGCGCGGTACGGCGGAGCTCGCCGACGCGATCAACCAGTCGCTGCGCTTCCTCTGGCGTACGGCGAGCGACGAGCCGTTGCAGTCCGTCTTCGTGACCGGCGGTGGCGCCCGTGTGCCGGGACTGCTGGACAGCCTCTCCACCCGACTGGAGGTCCCGGTCGAGATGGCGAACCCCTTCGGTCGCGTCCAGATCAACCGATCTCTCGACACGGTGGCCCTCGAAGAGATGGCTCCATCACTCGGCGTGGCCATCGGGCTCGGGACGCGCCGCCCGGGGGACGCATGATTCGCATCAATCTCGTCCCTCAGGACGAAGCCAGAAGGCAGGCGGCGCGCCAGCGCGACCAGCAGTTCGGCATTCTCGCGGTGGTGCTTCTGGTGGCCGTGATCGGGATCGCGGAGTTCATCACGCAGCGCGACGCCGACGAAGTCCAGCGCGAAGCCGACCTCTACCAGGATCAGTTGGCCGAGCTCACGAAGAAGTACCAGGAGACGGTCCTGCTCGAGCGCAAACAGAAGCAGCTCGAGTCGAAGCTCAAGACGATCGACATCCTCGAGCGGCAGACCCGGGGGCCCGTTCGCGTTCTCGCCGATCTCGGCGAGGCGACCCCCGACAAGCTCTGGCTGACGGAGATGCGGGAGGCCGGCGGCGCGGCGGTGCTTTCGGGGCGTGGCCTCGACAACCAGACGGTCGCGCTGTTCATGCGCAACCTCGAGCACTCGCCGTATTTCGCGAACGTCGAGCTCGTCGAGACCAAGCAGGTGGAGGACGGGAAGGCCAAGCTGAAGGAGTTCGCGATTCGCTCGAGCGTGATCTACGCGGGGCGACAGCCGAAGGTCGAGGAGCCCGCGGCGGACGGCGGCAAGGCGAAGAAGACGGCCGCGGCCGGTGCGCCGGCGAGCGCGGAGACGGGGGCGTCGTCGTGAGCCAGCTCTGGGAGTTCTACGACAATCTCGAGCCGAGCCGGAAGCTCGCGATCCTCATCGCCGTCCCGGTCCTCATCCTGCTCGCCTACTACGTCTTCGTGCTCGGTCCGCGTACGACCCGCACCAGCGCCCTGCGCGACCGCATCGACGAGATGCTCGAAGAGCGTGACCGCAAGCAGGTGGAGACCGCGCGGCTCGCCGATCGCGAGCAGGAGGTCGCGGAGCTCGACCGGCAGCTCGAGTCCGCGATTACGCGCCTGCCCGACCAGAAGGAGATCCCGGAGCTCCTGAGCAGCATCTCCTCGCTCGGGCGCGACTCCGGTCTCGACATCCTCGTATTCCGGCAGAAGCCCGAGGGCTATCAGGAGTTCTACGCCGAGGTTCCCGTCGACATGCAGGTGCGAGGAACCTACCACCAGGTCGCGTCGTTCTTCGACGAGGTGGCCAAGCTCGACCGTATCGTGAACGTCTCGAACATCATCCTAAGGGATCCGAAGGTCGTCGACGATGACCTCCTACTCGAGGCGAACTCCACGGTGACCACATTCCGATTCCTGTCCGACTCTGAACGCGAACGCCTGATCGAGCAGAAGAAGATCAAGGGAGAGAAGCGGTGAGGAAGTCCGCGGCATGGCTGGTCGCGCTGGCGATGACTGCCGCCAGTACGACGGCGTTGCCGGCGGTGCGTGCGCAGACGCCGGGGAGTGTGCCGGGAGATGGCTACGAGTATGACCCGTCCGGCAAGCGCGACCCCTTCCGACCGCTCTCTCTGACCCGCGAGCCCGCGCGCGCGCGCGCGGAACCGCTCACGCCGCTCGAGCGATACGAGCTCGGGCAGCTTCGGCTCGTGGGAGTCGTGCACCAGCTCACGCCTCCGCGTGCGATGGTCGAGGATAGTGCGGGGCTCGGGTTCATCCTGACGCCCGGAACGCCGGTGGGGCCGAACGGTGGGGTCGTAACGGAGATCCGACCGCGAGAGGTTGTGGTGGAGGAATGGCATACGGACGTGATTGGCCAGGAGCATCGCACGGAGCACGTGCTCGAGCTTCCGGCCGACGAGGATGGGCCGATCCCATGAGAGCTTTCGCTCTCGCTCTCTTGGTCGTCCTTTGCGCGGGCTGCGCGGCGAGGCAGTCGCAGCCCGAAATCGTGGGTCGGGAGTACGCGACCCGCATCAGTGGCGACGGGGTCGTCGAGGCGGAGGACACCGTCGCGACTCTCGAAGAGCCCTCCGACCACGAGGACTACGGCACGTACGAGGATGCCCGTGCCGCGTCGGACGAGATCAACGCGATGCTCGCCGAGCCGGGCTTCACGGAGGAGCATCAGCTCCGCGTGCTCGAGGTCTCGCGTGCGGGCGGATCCGACGGCACTCGCGTCGTGATCCAGCTCTCGCGCACGCCGGAGAGCTGGAAGTCGAGCGAGCTATCCGGACCGCCGCGGTGCATGGTCGACGTCCACGCGCCCACGGCGGACGACTTCGGCCCGCGTTCGGTCGAGACCGGCGATGCGCTCGCGCCGCGGTTGCGCGTGGGGCACTATCCGGACCGCCTTCGTCTGGTCGTCGACCAGTCGGCCGCCATGGCCGGGCAGTGCGAGGTCGAGGTGGACGAGAGCGCGGTCGTCGTGTCTCTCGGTGGAAGCCCTGGCGACGCGCCGGCCGTCGACGTCTGGCAGACCTACGACATGCCGCCCGGGGCGCACGCTCACGCCGCGACGGTGCTGGCACGAGCGTCGGGCGCGGCGCCGCCCCCGCCGGCGGCCCTGGCGGACCCGACGTCGCCTCCGCCGCTGCCCGACCCGGCCGACATCGGGGAGCCCTACGCCGCGGCGCCTCCGCCGCCGCTTCCGGATCCGGGACCGGCTGGCCCTCCGGGAGACACGGCCAGTACGCGGATCCCGCCGTCTTCGTACGCAAGCGGCTCGCGGCAGGCCGGCGACGTGATCGTCGACGGCGACGCGTCGGCCGCGCCCCGGCGGAAGGTCTACAACGGTCGTCGCATCTCTCTCGAGTTCAAGGACGCGGACATCCTGAACGTCCTGCGCATCATCGCCGACGTCGCGCATCGCAACATCGTCGCCACGGACGACGTGACGGGTCGCGTGACGATCGTGCTGTACGACGTCCCCTGGGATCAAGCGCTCGACATCCTTCTGAAGTCCACGGGACTCGAGATGGTCGAGTACGACGACGTCATCACGATCTCGACCGCCAAACGTCTCGAGGAGGAGCGCAAGGCGCGCCTCGCCGCCCAGCAGGCCGGACGTCAGCTCGAGCCGCTGCAGACGGCGTACTTGAAGGTGAACTACGTCAAGGCGCGCGACCTCGCCGAGCTCCTCCGGGGAAGGGCGACGAACTCCGCCGCCGGGGCGATGACCGCGGCCGACATCGCCAACGATTCCGCCGGGCAGCGCCGCGGCCTGCTCTCGGGTCGCGGCACCGTCATGGTCAACGACGCGACGAACACGTTGATCGTCCGGGACATCTCCGATGGCATCGCGAACTCGCGCGAGCTCGTGCGTCGTCTCGACGTGCAGACGCCGCAGGTGGCGATCCAGGGGCTCATCTTCGAGGCCGACACCGACATCGGACGCGATCTCGGCGTACGGTGGGGCGCGAGCTACATCGCGAGCCCGGAGACGGGCAACCCGACCGGAAAGAACTTCCCCGGTCGTATCGCGGTGGGCGGTGCCGGTCCCCGCGACACGATCGGCGCCGCGGACGGCGAGGAAGGCACGACGGCGGCGACGCCGATTCTCGTCGACTTCCCGGCCTCCGGTGTGGCCGCGGGCGCCGGGAGCACGCTCGGACTCGTGCTGGGCTCCCTCGACGGAAGCTCGCAGATCGACGCCGAGGTCACCGCGATCGAGCAGGCTGGCAAGGGCAAGGTGATCTCGCGACCCAAAGTCATCACGCTCAACAATGCCGAGGCGCAGATCCAGAGCCTCGAGATCCTTCGCGTACGGCTGCCGTCGACGGGGACCGTGATCAACACGGGTGCCGGCGGCTCGGCGGGGGCCAACACCGCGGCGACCCAGGCGATCGATACCGGAATCATCCTCCGCGTGACGCCGCAGGTCTCGAACGACGGCTACATCCTTCTTCAGATGTTCGTGAAGTCGTCCGTCCCGAGCACCGCGACGACCGACGACATCCCGAACGAGATCAGTCGCCAAGCCACCTCGCAGGTTCTGGTCCGCGACGGTGAGACCGTCGTGATCGGTGGCGTGTACCGCCAGCAGGCGACGCAGGCCGAGAGTGGTGTTCCGTGGCTGAAGGACATCCCGATCCTGGGCTGGCTCTTCAAGAACCGGTCGAATCAGGATCGACGTCAGGAGCTGCTCGTCTTCATCACGCCGCGCGTCGTGTGGCGTACCGTGCAGCCGGGGGCGTTGCCGAGTGCCGCGACTCTCTGGAAGGAGCGCGACAAGAGCGCCTACCAGATCATGGGTCCAGGGGCCGACGAGCCCAATCCGATCTCGGCCATCCCGGGCTGAGCCGCGCGGCCGCGCGCGGGCTATGATGTGGGAATGATGGGAATCGTGCTTGCCGAAAGCAGGGGAAGGGTCGACGTCTCTTGAGCGACCGCACACCGATCAAGGTGGAGCTGCGAGATCGCTCCTATGAGATCGACGTGGGTGTCGAGTCTCTCGGCCGTATCGGCGAGATCCTCGCGCCGATCCTGAAGGGCAAGAAGATCGGGCTCATCACCGACCCGGTCGTCGAGCCGCTGTACGCCGGACGCGTCCGGGGATCGCTCGAAGGGGCTGGCTTCTCGGTCGCGCAGGTGCTCGTGCCGGCTGGGGAGGAGCACAAGAACCTGACCGAGCTCGAGCGGGTGCACGAGGAGCTCGCGGCGGCGCGCCTCGAGCGGTCGTCGACACTGGTCGCGCTCGGAGGCGGGGTGATCGGCGACATGACGGGCTTTGCCGCCGCCTCGTTCTTGCGCGGGATCGACGTCGTGCAAGTCCCGACGACGCTTCTCGCGCAGGTCGACTCGTCGATCGGCGGGAAGACCGGTGTGAACATCCGTGCCGGCAAGAACCTGGTGGGGGCGTTTCACCAGCCTCGCTACGTCCTGGCCGACGTCGAGACGCTCGCGACGCTTCCCCCGCGGGAGCTGCGTGCGGGACTCGCCGAGGTCGTGAAGTACGGCGTCATCCTGGCGCCCGAGCTCTTCTCGCTTCTCGAGGAGCGTGCGGAGGCCATCCTCGCGCTCGATCGCGAGATCCTCGCCGAGGTCGTGCGCGAGTGCGCGGCTGCCAAGGCGCGGGTCGTGATGGAGGACGAGAAAGAGGGCGGTCTACGGGCCATCTTGAACTTCGGGCACACCCTCGGCCACGCGGTCGAGGCGTTGACCGAATATCGCAGCTTTTTGCATGGCGAGGCGGTCTCGATCGGGATGGTGTTCGCGTCGCGGCTCTCGTCGGCGCGCCACGGATTCCCGGTGGCCGACGCCGACCGGGTGGCTGCCCTTCTGAAACGCTTCGGTCTGCCGATAACCATACCCGGGGAGCTGGACCGGGGGGATCTGGCACGCGCCGTCGAGACCGACAAGAAGAGACAAGCAGATCGAGTGAAGTTCGTGTGCGTCGAGCAGATCGGCAAGACGCAGTTCGAGCTGCTCTCGACGGAAGAGATCGAGGAGACACTCCGCGCGACGTGAGTTGGGTCCGGTGCGGAGCGGTGGGGAGGTAGTGTGATGCGGACGGGAACCTGGAAGGTAGCGCTCGGATTGGGGGTGGTCGCGACGCTCGGCCTGATGGGCTGTGGCGGATCCGGAGGTGCCGACGGAAACAACGATCAGGGGATCGTCTTCCGTGCGGTGAGCTTCGTGCGTGGTCCCGAATCGATCGACGCCGAGCAGATTCGCTGCACGGAGCCCACGACGCAGAACGCCATCGTGGACAGCTCGTGGGTGATCGCGCTCACGCAGCAGGACTTCTACCCCGACCGAAACGATCCCTTCGGTAATCCCTGTGGTGGGTACATCGCGCTCGAGAACAACCTCGCGACGATGGCGATCAACGTGCAGGAGATCACGGTCGAGTACGAGATCCCGGGCGCGGGCATCACGCCGCCCGAGAACTCGATCAGCTTCGGTCTGCGCATCAACCCGCCGAGTTCGCTGGACGAGTCGTCGAGCGGCCAGGTGAACCTCGCCTACGCGCAGCTCGTGGGACAGATGATCCCGGAGCAGATGATGACCTGGCTCGAGCAGAACCAGAACGTTCTTCCGTCCACGCCCTACTCGATGAACGCGTTCTTCCGGGCGCGGGGGCAGGCGGACAACGGAACTCGCTACACCACGAACGAGATCGGGTACCAGTTCACGATCACGAGGTGACCCGGCGGTCACGGCCACGCATCGCGCCGAGGGCCGGGGAGGAAGCCATGAGAAGGTATGTGGGGTGGAGTGGAGCGGTGGCGCTCATGCTTCTGAGCGCCATTGGGCTCTCGAGCTGTGGCGGCGGCAGCAACAGCACGAATTCGGATCCGGCACCGAGGACGCCGCAGTTCGTGCTCGATCCGGTCGGGACGACGAGCAACGCCGGCAGCATGACCATGGGCGTCTCGTCCGATGGCATCGACGCGAATGGCGCGGACCGGATCCGGGTGTTCGCGCAGCTTCTCGATCAGGAGCGACGGCCGCTCGCCGGCAGGACGGTGTACTTCCAGACGGACTTCCCGGATTCGTCCTTCCTGCCCGAACAGGAGCCGCCTTCGCCCGCGTGCCAGCCGTTCTTCCCGTGCGTGCAAGCCATCACGGACGGTGACGGAATCGCCGTCACGACGCTCGTCGCGCCGGCGACCCCGGGCCGCATGGCCGTCGTGGCCTTCACGTCGCGCAACCTCCGTCTGAGCGCCCTCGCGTTCGTGACGGTCTTCGACGTCGGATTCATTCCGACCGATGGCGGGGTCGTCGTGATCCCGGCCGAGATCGTCGTCTCGGATCCCTCGGCCGGCTCGACGCTTCAGTTCATCGCGATCGGCGGAACGCCGTTCACGGATGCGAACCCTCCGCCAGGCAACACGGCCGATTTCGACGAGATCGAGGCCGTCGCCCAGGAGACCCTGCCGTACTCTCTCGTGAACGGTGAGAGCGGCGTGGGGGTCGCCGAGATGGTCTTCGACGGACGCTTCCCCGTGCCGATCGTCTATACGATCGGAGGCCGGGTGGGCGGCGCCCATACCTGGAGCGTCGTGGACGCGAAGGGCGCGCAGGCCACCGGAACGGTGACGGTCGAGTTCTCCGAGCTCACGATCACTCCCGAGTCGGCGACGCTCGAGGTCGGGCAGAGCCAGACCTTCGCACTCGGCGGCGGCGTGGCTCCGTACGAATGTACGCCAAGCGGCGGCACGATCTCCCCGACCACGATCAACGAGCGGGGCGGGACGTTCACGTTCTTCCCGAACGAGATCCTCCGACCGGGAAGCTTCACGATCGTCTGTACCGATCAGAGTGGGCAGACCGTGTCGGCATCGGTCTCGATCACGCCTCTGCCGACACCAGAGCCCAGCGCCAGCGGCGGTCCGGGGCCGACACCATCGCCGGCCCCGGTGGCCGCGCGGGTGTCGCTCGAGGCGACGCCCCCGACGCTGAACGGACCGGACGGCGGGACGTCCACGGTCACCGCCACGGTTCTGGACGCCGGCTTCCGGCCGCTCTCGGGCATCCCGGTCATCTGGACGATCGGTGGTCAGACGGGTGATCCCACGCCGACCGTCCCGTCGATCTCCCCGGTCACGGGCATCACGAACGGCAACGGCCAGACCGCCACGACCCTCACGGTGCCGTCGGGCACGGCACCACAGTTCATTCAGGTCACGGCCGAGACCGACAACAACAAGACCGGAACGGCTCAGGTCGGAATCACGTCCCAGACGACGAATCCAGGTGGCGATCCCGTGTCGATCTCGTCCGCCGTGCTGCGCGCGGACGGGTGCCAGGTGAACAACGATGGCACGCTGACGGCGATCCTGTCGGCCCTGGTCATCGACGAGGACAGCAATCCGGCGAAGACCGGGGTCGAGGTTCTGTGGAGCGGCGCGACCCCGGCGGGTTCGACGGTGGTCAGCCCGAGCTTCACGAACGGTGAGGTGCCGTGCAACGTGAGCCAGTATCGCGCGGGCTGTGACGCGGGCGGCCAGCTCCTGACCATCTCGCCGCAGCCGGGGACGGCGACGACGTGCTTCACGTTCGCGGAGTCCGACGCCGGTCGTCCGGCTCAGGTCACGGCGACCATTGCCGGCACGGACATCGAGACGATCACCAACTTCACACTGCCCGCGCCGGAGGCGCCCCCGGCCCCGACGCCGCAGCCTCCGCCGGCCCCGACCCCGACGCCCGGGCCGCCGACGGTCGCGCCGAGCGTGGCGAACCTCGACGTCGGTCAGACGCAGGTGTTCGCGATCAGCGGCGGGGTACCGCCGTACACCGTCAGCCCGAGTGGTGGCACGGCGACGCCGACGACGGTTCCATCGTCCGGTGGTACCTTCGAATACGCCGCCACGACGGTCGGCAGCTTCACGATCCTGATCAGCGACTCCAACGGTCAGGTGACGAGTGCGACGGTGAACAACGCCGCCGCCACGGCGATCCAGGTCGACAAGCCGGGGCCACTGTCGGTGGCGTTCAGCACGACCGAGACGATCGCGATCACGGGAGGCGGCGTACCACCGTACACCGTGACGTTGTCGGGCGGGCTCGGCGGCTCGATCTCGGGTAGCCCACTCGCCGGTCCGGGTTCGTTCGGCTACAACGCGCCGGGCGCACCGACCTCCGGTCAGATCGTCATCACGGACAGTGCGGGCACGCCGAACACGCTCTCCATCAGCGTGTTCGTTCCCTAGCCGCTCGAAAGCGGTCGACAAGAAGGAGCCCCGGGAGCCGAACGGCTCTCGGGGCTCTTTCGTTTGGCGGACGCGGCTCGCGCGTTCAGGTGGTGGCGTCGGTCGCGGCCGTCTTGTCCGCGTCGTCGCTCTTGAAGATCGCCATGTAGCCCGTCACGAGGATGGCGATCAGGAACCCGAACTCCATGAAGCCGAAGAGGGCGACCAGGATCTTGCCGCGAACGGGCCACGTGGCCATGTCGCCGTAGAAGACGTAGTGCCAGAGGACCAGGAGCACGACCGTGCATTCCACGAGGGTGCCGAAGACGCCGCCCTTCTTGTGCGAGACGTCGAAGCAGGTCCATAGCTGGAACGTCGCGATGGTGAGGATCATCGCCCCGGACAGCCGGATGAAAAAGGAGGACGGGGCCGAGTACTCGGGGATCCCGACCAGCTGGAAGGCCTCCAGCGGTAGGAACAGCATGGGGAGGGCGAGCAGGAAGAGCGCGATCGTGCCCTTCGCGGCGAGAACCATCCGCAGGTGCGACATCCTGTGGAGGCTAGGGCATCCCCCTCACTAGAGCAACGGACGGGTCGGGCCGGCCTCGGCTCGACCGGCGATTCGATTGACCCCGGCCGGGGATGGGGATAGCTCCGGGCAGCTTCGGTGATGAAGAAGAACACGAAGAAGACCGCCACGAAGAAGAAGGTCGTCGCGCTGCGCGCGCCCAAGGTTCTGGTGCTCCACGGTCCGAATCTGAACCTCCTCGGGGAGCGGGAGCCTGCGATCTATGGCCGTACGACGCTCTCCGAGATCGATCGCTCCCTCGAGACGCTGGGCCGCGACCTCGGGGTGGAGGTCGAGGCGTTCCAATCGAACCATGAAGGGGCCTTGATCGACCGGGTCCAGGAGTCGCGCGGGCAGGTCCGAGCGATCGTCGTCAACGCGGGCGGCCTCACCCATACGAGCGTGTCCCTGCGGGACGCGCTGGCCGCGTCCGACGTTCCGGTGATCGAGGTCCACCTCTCGAACATCCATCAGCGAGAGGAGTTCCGGCATCGTTCGCTCATCGCGGCGGTCGCGGTGGGGCAGATCTGCGGCTTCGGCCCGGACAGCTACGCGATGGGTCTTCGCGCCGCTGCGAACGCGATCCGGGCGCGTCGCAAGCGCTGACCCGAGGGCCGCCCGTCGTTTGTTCGGTCTCGGGCGCCTCGGATATAGGTGGGGGATGCGCGGAGCCGAAGAGTCGTGAAGCGGCTGCTGCGGATCGCAGCGTGGATCACCGCGGTTTCCGTGGGGCTGCTGGCTCTGCTGGTCCTCCTCGGCTGGCCGATCTCCGAGGGGGTGTTCGGCGAGCTGCACGCGCGCGGGACGGTGGCGGTCGATCCGATTCCGCCGGACGCCGTCGTGGCTCGAGCCGAACGCCAACGCGGCACGGGCCCCGACGCAGCGAGGGACGTGCAGATCCTCTTCGGCGACCTGCACGTCCACACGACGTTCTCGGCCGACGCGTTCGTGTTCTCACTTCCGATGTTCCAGGGGGAGGGGGCGCACCCGCCCGCCGACGCGTGCGACTTTGCACGTTTCTGCGCCGAGCTCGACTTCTTCAGTCTGAACGACCACGCGGAGGCCCTCACCCCGCGTCAATGGGACGAGACGAAGAAGGCGATCCGCGAATGCAACGCCGTCGCGGGCGCGATCTGGTCGCGTTTCTCGGCTGGGAGTGGACCCAGTCGGCCAATCTCTTCAGGCCGGAGTCGGCCCACTACGGGCACAAGAACGTGATCTTGCGGGAGACGGCCGACGACCGGGTCCCGACCCGTCCGATCGGAGCGGGCGAGGGCGGCCTCTTCGCCGCCGACGTTCCGTCTGCGGTCTGGGCGGCCGTTCGCGTCGGCATCGCGCTCCCCGATCTGCCCGAGATCGGACCCTATCTCGATCTGAATCGGTGGATTCGCGAGGTGCGTGCGACCCCCGAGTGTCCCGAGGGCGTGCCGGTGCGCGATCTCCCGGTCGACTGTCTGGAGGGGGCGGCGACGCCTGCCGTGCTGTTCGACAAGCTCGACGATTGGGGATTCGAGAGCCTCGTCGTCCCACACGGCACGACATGGGGCATCCACGCGCCGGAGGGCTCGTCTCTGGCGACGCAGCTCGAGCCGGGCATGCACGACCCGGGTCGACAGCGGTTGTTCGAAGTGTACTCGGGCCATGGCACTTCCGAGCGCTGGGTCGAGATGCTCGAAACCACCGTGGATGAGGACGGCACGCGGCAGTGCGCGCCCCCGCGCGACGGCTATCTTCCCTGCTGCTGGCGAGCGGGGCAGATCATCGGCGCGCGCTGCGCGGCCGAGGGGACCGATCCCGAGGAGTGCGAGCGTCGGATCGAGCTCGCGCGTCGATCCATGGCCGAAGCGCGAGGCGGAAACCGCTATGCCGTCGTGCCCGCGACGAAGGCGGAAGACTGGCTCGAGTGTGGGCAGCTTCCCGACGGCTTCCTGCCGGCCTACGAGTATCGGCCGATGATGAGCGCGCAGTACGGCCTCGCCGTGCGTCCCATCGCGGCCGGGGGCGATGCGTCGGCGTTCCGCTATGGATTGATCGGGTCGAGCGACAATCACAAGGCGCGTTCGGGTGCGGGGTACAAGGAGATCGGGCGAAAGGCGTTCGGAGACGCGTGGGGGCCGAATGAGACGTGGGCGGGGTTGATGTCGTCGAACGCGGAGCCTACGTCGCTCCCGGTCGCGCCGGACGAGCTCGGCCCCGGCGCCGGAACCGACCGAAACGCGTCCTACTACTACACCGCGGGGCTGGTCGCGGTGCACGCGAGCGGTCGGTCGCGTCGGGAGATCTGGGACGCGCTCGAGGCGCGTCGGGCCTACGGGACGTCGGGGGATCGAATCCTGCTCTGGTTCGATCTTCTGAACCCTCCCGGGGGTGATCCCGCGCCGATGGGCACCGAAGTGGTCCTCAGCGAGCCGCCACGGTTCCGCGTACGAGCCCTCGGCGCGTTCGAGCAGAAGCCGGGCTGTCCGGAACATACGAAAGCGAGGCTGGCACCGGACCGGCTCGCACGCCTCTGTCTCGACGAGTGCTACCACCCGAGCGACGTGCGCAAGCGCATCGATCGCATCGACGTGGTGCGAATCCGGCCCCAGGTGCGCCCCGACGAGCCCCTCGCGCCTCTGGTCGAGGACCCGTGGCGCACGTTCGAGTGTCCGGTCGGCCGCGACGGCTGCACGGTGGAGTTCGAGGATCCGGAGTTCGTGGGGGGCGAACGCGAGTTCGTCTACTACGTCCGCGCCCTTCAGGAGCCGTCTCCCGCGGTGAACGGCGACCCGATGCGGTGCGAGCGCGACGCGGACGGGAGCTGCGTACGAGCTCGGCCGTGTCCGGCGTCCGGTCCCGGCTTCGATCCGGCGGACGACTGTCTCTCGATGGTCCGCGAGCGTGCGTGGTCCTCGCCGATCTTCGTCCTGCCCGAAAGGGGAGGCGCGTGAGCCGCGCCGCCCTGCCGCAGCTCGGCAGTCGGCTCGCTCTCGTCGCGGTCGGGCTGCTGCTCGCCGTCGCGCTGCTCGAGGGCGGACTTCGGCTGGCGGGTGCGCTCTCGTCGACCGAACGTGGCTCGTTCGACGGGGCCGGGGACTCGATCGTCGTGCTCTGCATCGGCGATTCCCACACCTGGGGCAACGGCGAAGGCGTCCCCGCCCGTCTCGCAGAGCGCCTCGCGGAGCGCTCGCCGCGTTTCCGCGTCCTCAATCTGGGCGTGCCGGGTACGAACACTGCGCAACACCGGAAGCGCTTCGACCGGTACCTGGATCGCTTCGATCCTTCGCTGATCGTCTTCTGGGCGGGGCTCAACAACGTCTGGAACCGCACGGACACGGAGGGCTGGACAGACGCCGGCGTCGGGGAGGCGCCCTGGTGGCGCTCCCTGCTCGACGAGATCCGCATCCTCCGGTTCCTTCGCGTCTGGCGGTATCAGGCCGAGCTCAACGAGGTGCTCGCTTCGGACGATGCCTACGTCGTGCCCGAGATGACCGACGAGCAGACTCCCCTGCGCAAGGTCAAGGAGCAGCGCATCGGTGGCGAGGCCGATACGTTCGTGAACGCGTGGGACGAGGACGCGTCGGAGCTCGCTCCGGAGCTGGTCACGCGCGCGACCGCCGCCGATCTCGACTGGATGATCACGCGAGCGCGAGAGCGCGGCGTTCCGGTGTTGCCGATCACGTACCCGCACGAGCGATCCCACTTCCGAAACGTGAACGGAGGCATCCGCTGGGCCGCGCGGAGTACCGACACGCCCCTCGTCGTCGGGGCTGCGGCGAAGCGTCGCCTCGTCGCCCGGGAAAGGGCCGCCGGACGCGGAAAGCCCGACCTCTTCGACCGGACCGCGCATCCGACCCAGATCCTCTACGCCGAGATCGCCGACCTGGCGCTCGAGACGATCGACGAGCACGGGCTTCTTCCCGACGCGGAAGGTGATGCGGGTCCTACCGCGGCACCTCCCGAGCCGCCGGATTCCTCGATGCTGGACTAGGCCGCGGATCGGGACGGTGTGGGGAGCTCGACGACGCGGGCGCCCTGGCTCGCGAGGCGGTCGCGGAGGCCGGCGTCGAACGTGAAGTAGAGGATCTGCCAGCCCTCTTGCGCGAGGTCGGTGAACGCGGTGGCGAGCGCCTCGCGACGACCTGCATCCGAGGTGAGGAAGGCGTCGTCCAGCGCGAGGAAGCCGGGCTCGCCGAGGAGGCGCCGTACGAGCGCCACCCGGACGGCGAGGGCCAGCTGGTCCTTCGCTCCGCGGCTGAGGGAGTCCGTGCCGAAGCGGGTGCCGTCGTCGCGCTCCACCGCGAGTCCACCCTCACCGTCGAGGACGACGGACACGTAGCGACCGGCCGTGAGTCGTGCGAGGTACGAGCCTGCGGCGCCGGGGCCGGTGCCGAGCGCCTCGCGCAGCGGTCGATCGATGTCGAGGGAGAGCTCGCGCAGTGCCTTCAGGCACAGCTGACCGCCCCTCGTTTCGGCGTCGATCGTTCCGATGCCTTCTGCGAGACGTTCGCGCTCCGCACCCGCCGCGGCCAGGTCGGGCAGGCCGATGGCGGTGAGCGCCCGATCGCGACGGTCGGAGATCTCGCCCTTCAGCGCCAGCAGACGCTCGTCGAAGGCCTCGAGATCGCGTTCGAGCGCCGCCAGTTCGTGCGGATCCGGGGCCACGGCGGGGTCGGACACCGCGATCGCCTCGATGCGCCGCTCGAGTGGTAGCTCTGCGTCCGTCTCCCCCAGGAGTCCGTGAACGGTTCGATGGGCCTCCTCCAGGGTGGACGCGACCTGCGTGCGCTGGCGGAGCTTGTCCTCGAGCATGTCGATGCTCGCGAGGCGCACGCGTTCGCGGACGTCGGCGACGAGTCGCTGCGCTTCCTCGAGTCGCCGGTGGCGGTCGTCCTCGACCCGTTCGGCCGCGCGCACCGCCTCTTCGGCCGCGCGGTTCTTGTCGGCGGCGGCCGAGCGTTCGGCCTCCGCCCGCTCCGCGTTCACGGTGACGTTTCCGATCTGTGCCGCACACTCGTCGAGATTGCCCGACTTGGCGAACACCGCGCCGCACGCCGCCACCGCCTCCTCTACGAGGCTCCGCGACTTGTTCTTGCGGTTCGTCGCGAAGATCGAGAGGCCGGCGCCGAGGAGCCCCAGCACTGCGGACGCGCCCGCGAGAAGACCGAGTGGGACGCCCTCCTCGGCGCCACCACGCGACATGGCTTCGATGCCGACGCCGACCGCGAGTGTCAGCAGCAGCAGTCCACCGAGCGCGAGCGGCGTGCGCCACAGTGCCCAGAGCCGAGCCGCGGCGCGTGCGTTCTTGGCCTTCGTGACGAGACCATCGAGGTCGCGGCGTACACAGTCCGACATCTGGGTGCGAGCCTTGTCCGCGGCGATATCGCGCTTGCGGAGCTCCTCCGCGATGAGGGTCTGATCGTCCTGGAGGCGATGGCGCTCGTGCTCGGCCGACTTCGCGACGACGGCGGCCTCGCGTACGGCGAGCACGGCCTCGCGCCAGGCCGTCAGGTCGTCGTCGCCGTAGCGCTCGAGCTCGCTCAGACTCTTGCGCGAGCTCTCGACGGTGTCGGCGGCCCGCTGCGCGAGCCGGAAGCGCTCGTATCGCTCCGCGGCGCGGAGCTTGTCGACCCGGTCGCGTGCGGCGCCCCGCTTGCGCTCGACCTGATCGCGTTCTTCGAGGAGACGGCTGATGGCCGGCAGGTCGGCCAGGAACCCCTCGAGACGCGAGAGTCGCTCGGCGAGACGCTGGCGCTCGTCGACGCGCGCTTCGCGCGGCTCGTCGTTCGGTCCGATCGAGGACGCGTTCCGTACGCGCTCGGAGACCCGGGCGAGATCGATGCCGATGAGACGCCCGCGGATCGCGTTCAGCCAGCCGCGGCCCGCCTCGAGAGATGCGTCCGCGTCACGTACGATGAAGAGGCGCGCGAGAGAGGGATGGTCGCGCAGGAGCTGCACGACCGGTCCTCCGTCCTCCGGGGAGAGGAGCAGGTCGATCTCGCCCTGGAAGCCCGGTCCTTCGCGGAGGTTCTCGAGCATCTTGCGGTTGCCTGGGCGTACGCGCTCGCGCAGCGCCGTCGTCAGCGCGTCGATGCAGGAGGTCTTGCCGGCCTCGTTCTGTCCGAAGACGACGGTGACGTCGCCAGGGACGAGGACGAGATCGCGAAGCGGTCCGTGGTTGCGAACCGAGAGCCGTTCGATGCGAACGCTCATGGCAGGGCCTCGAGAAAGGCGTCGAATCCGAGTCGCAGCGCGGCTTGCAGCGCGGCGGGATCGTCGATGCCGTCGGCGCGCGCGCACGCGTCGAGACGTTCGACGAACTCACCGACGATCGGAAGGTCGGCCAATGCGGGATACGACGCCGCTTCCAGTTCGAGCATCGGAATCGAGGAGTCCGGATCTTCGGGGTCGTTCGAGACGGTCGATGGAGCGGCGGCATTCGCTCCGGCGAAGGCGCGCGCGAGGGAGCGTTCCGCCGCCTCGCGAAGATCGTCCTCGGACGCGAGGGAGACGCCGGCCAGGGTCGCGCGGACGCGTGCGCCCGGCTTCTTCTTCGCGAGGGCCTGTCGTGTCAGCTCCTCGATCGCCGCTGCCTCGCGGCCCGGCAGGCAGTCGATCCGCACGTGCTCGTAGTAGGGAGTCGAGAGAGGCACGTGCTCGTGGGCGAGCACCCCGGCCGACGCTTCGAAGTCCACGAGTAGGACGCCGCGCGGCCCGAGCTCCTGCCGGCACGTCGCTACGGGCGAACCGGAGTACGCGACGAGTCGCTCTCCGTCGCGGTGGATCAGATTGCCGCCCGCGTGCAGGTGCCCCAGCGCGGCGTAGCAACACCTCTTCAGGAGGTCGCTCAGGAAGATCGGCATGTAGGAGCCGTCCTCGCCTTCCCCCGGGAACGCGTCGACGACACCGTCCATGATGCTGCCGTGGGCCATGAGGATCGTCTGCCGTGGGTGGCCGGTGATGCCCGTGAGGCACTCGGCCAGCGCGCGACCGTGCTGGTACGGTACTCCGACGACGTCGAGTCCGCAGACCGTCGCGCGGCGGGCGGGTGCGTCCGCGAGCACGACCGCGTTCGCCCCGTAGTCGGCGTCCGGCCCGTACGCGTCGGCGTCGTGGTTTCCAGGGACGAAGACGACCGGGCGGGGGGCGACGCTCTCGACCAGCTGCCGGACCCAACTCCGTTGTCCCACGACGTCGGAGGTCCGGTCGAAGAGGTCCCCGCATACCAAGACCGCGTCGGCACTGCGGTTTCGCGCCAGTTCGAAGACCTGCGCGAGTGCGCGTGCCCGCTCGGGCCGGTCGGCGCGGAGGTGAACGTCGGACGTTTGGAGCAGTCGAACCCGAGCCATGTTCCCCGAACGAGTAACGGGAATGGCATGGGAAGTACACTCGTTTCGGGCGACTCGGGGGGCACACCCGCCCCGGCCGGCTCGGAGTCCTCCCCGGAGCACGCCCCGATGCTTCTTCTCTCCTATCGCCCGAGGGGAAGGTCGCGCATGCCGGGCGGGGTTTCGAGGGAGAAGTTCGATTCCTCGAGGTCCGGGTTGGCCTCGAGGTCGCGGTAGGTGAGGCTCACGCGCGAACCGGGGGCGCTCACGTCGATCCGGGTGGGCAGGACGTGTTCTCCGAACTGCTGGTGCTCGCCGAAGCGAGCCCGGAGCTTCGCCCGCCCGCGGGCGTCGATGCGCTCGAAGGAGACCGGCACGGCGACCCCGCCGGCGACCGGCGCGCGTGCGAAGCCGACCAGCACGGTTTCCCCCGGGACGGACGCGCTCGGTGCGTGGAGAAAGACCTCCGTCCCTTCGCCGCCCGGACGCGCGTTCTCGGTGCCGCCGTCGTGGGCGGACGAGACCCACGCGAGGCGTTCGTCGATGTCCGGCATCGGGGGCTGGCCCAGAAGAACTCGTGAGACGTCGGCCGGTCCCGCGGCGACGCCGGTCGCGTTCGCGATCGTCTCGGGCGCAGCGCGGCCGCGGTAGATCGTCCCCTCATCGGGTGCGAGGACCGCGAGCTTCTCGCCGTCGCTCACCGCCGTGTAGCTGACGCCGAAGGCCGACAGCGTGTCGAGGCGGAAGGCGTCGGGTCCTCGCGCGAGTACCGCCTGCGTCGTGCTGAAGCTCTCCTCGTCCCGGCCGGCGTGCGCCACTTGCGTGATGCGCATCTTCGCAACACCTCGGACCGCGCGCACGTCCTCGCGCTGCTCCTGCAAGACCTCGACGAGGGATTCGGCCGACGCGGCATCGAGCCGTCCGTACATCTGCCGGGCCGGGGATCCGCCCAACGCGCAGCCGGCGACGACCAGGCTCGCCCCGAGAATGGCGGTGCCCCGGGTCGCCCGGCCGAGCTTCGGCGTGAGGGCGCGCACGCTCAGAGCGACGGCTCGCCGCCGCCGCCGGCGCGTTCGACGGCGCGTACCTTCGCCTCGATGCGACTCCGTTGCATGGAGTCCGTCGTGCTCGATAGTGCCTCGCGGTAGAGCTGAAGCGCCTCGAGTTCGCGCCCCACCTTGCGGTACGCGTCGGCCAGATGCTCGTTGATCGTCGGATCGTTCCCCGTGAGCTCGACCGCGCGCTCGAGTTGTTCGACCGCCTGTGGATATTTCCCCCGCTGATAGAGGACCCAACCGAGGCTGTCGAT
>JAUIFY010000322.1 GCA_030430245.1 bacterium
TGGAACGCGGCCGCGATCACGCCGACCCCGGACGCCATACGGTCGACGAAGAAGTCGGCCGGGGCCGCGAGCCCCTCCGTGCGGCGAAGGATCTCGGCTCGTTCCTTCGCGTCCTCGACGCGCTCGGGGTGCACGAGCGCCATCGGATGGATGCCGATCCACTTGGAGACCAGGAACTCGACGCGGAGCAACCCGACACCGTCACTGGGCATCGCAGAGAGCGAGAACGCGAGGTCGGGGTTTGCCAGGTTGATCATCAGCGGCACCGGCGACGGCGGAAGCGCGCCGGGGTCGATCTCGGTCCGCTCGAAATCCAGCCGGCCGGCGTAGATCCGCCCTTCGCTGCCGTCGGCCGCACTCACGGTGACCTCCTGGCCGGTTCGCAGCGTCGCAGTCGCCGTACCCGTCCCCACGACGCACGGCAGGCCGAGCTCCCGGGCCACGATGGCGGCGTGGCAGGTTCTGCCGCCGTGGTCGGTCACGACCGCGGCGGCCTGGCGAAGCACCGGCTCCCAATCCGGATCGGTCATCGTGGCGACGAGAACCTCGCCGGGCTGGAATTCGGCGAGCTCTTCCTTCGTGCGGACGATCCGCACCGGTCCCACCGCGATCTTGTTGCCCACGTTCTTTCCCGTGACCAGGAGCTCGCCGTCGGCCCGGAGGCGGAACGACTCGAAGACGGGGGCCTTCTTCTGCGCGTGCACCGTCTCGGGCCGCGCCTGCACGATGTACAGGTGCCCGGTCCGCCCGTCCTTCGCCCACTCGAGATCCATCGGTGTGGGGCGACCATGCGCCCGGCTGTAGTGCTCTTCGATCGACACGGCGGAACGCGCGAGTTCGAGAACCTCGTCGTCGGTCAGCACGAGCCGGCTTCGCTCGTCGCGCGGCACCCGGACTTCCCGCGTCGCCCCGCGCGGCCCATCCCCGTAGGTGAGCTTGATCGCCTTCTTCCCGCACTCGCGCCGCAGAATCGGCCGGAATCCCTCGCGCAGCGTCGGCTTGTGAACCCAGAACTCGTCGGGATCCACCCGGCCCTGGACGAGGCTCTCCCCCAGGCCCCACGCGCCCGTGACGAGCACCACGTCGCGAAACCCCGTCTCCGTGTCGAGCGTGAAGATCACGCCGGCCGACGCGAGATCGCTTCGCACCATCTTCTGTACACCGACGGACAACGCCACCTTGCGGTGCTCGAACCCCCGACCCGCTCGGTAGACGATTGCGCGGTCCGTGAAGAGAGACGCCATGCAATCGCGAACGGCGTCGAGGAGGTTCGTGTCGCCGCGCACGTTGAGGTAGGACTCTTGCTGCCCGGCGAACGAGGCCGTCGGAAGGTCCTCCGCCGTCGCGCTGGAACGAACCGCGACGTCCGTCGCGTCCTCGTCGCTCTCGCGAGAGAGGTCCCGGTACGCGTCGAGCACCGCCTCGGAAACGACGGTCGGCAGAGGAGCATCGCGGATGAGCCCACGAACCCGGTGTCCCGCCGTCGCGAGGGCTGCGACGTCCGACACATCCGTGCGATCGAGCGTCCCGTAGACCTCCTCCTCGAGCCCCGACTCCGAGAGATGCAGACGGAACGCATCCGCCGTCACCGCGAAGCCGGGGGGCACCCGCACGCCGAGACTCGACAGGGTGCGCGTCAGCTCGCCGAGCGACGCGTTCTTTCCTCCGACGGTCGGGATGTCCTCGATCGACACGTCCGAAAACGAAACGACGAACGACTTGGTCACCGATTCCTCCATCAACAGATTCTGGGAAGGCTCATGCCCGAGAGGCGCTCGACGACGCGCGTCGTTCCAACCGACGTGCGCAGCTCGACCGTGGGCCTCCCGTCGACACGGACCTGCCCGATCGCACACGCGTCCTGGGACACCTCGAAGCGGCGAAGGACTCCGAGCGCGTCGTCCGCCGCCGGCTCGGGAACGATCGCGAGGAAGCGCCCCTCGCTGGCGAGGTACAGCGGATCGAGTCCCAGGATCTCCGAGCCACCCCGGACGACCGGCGAGAGCGGGATCTGGTCCTGCTCCAGCGTGACGGAGAGTCCGGCCGCCTCCGCGATCTCGACCACGGCCGTCGCGAGCCCACCGCGCGTGACGTCGCGAAGGCAGTGCACCTCGATGCCGGCCTCGAGAAGAGCGAGGGCGGGCGCGGCCACCGACGCCGCATCGCTGCGGATCTCGTCTTCGAACGCGAGTTCCTCCCGCGCGGCGAGCACCGCGAGGCCGTGCCGACCGGGGTCGCCACTCAGAATCACGAGATCGCCGGCGCAGACCGCACCAGGATGGATCTCGACGTCGCGTTCGAACACCCCGACTCCCGACGTGTTGATGTAGACGCCGTCGCCCTTGCCACGATCCACCACTTTCGTGTCGCCCGCCACGATCTCCACCCCGCAGGCTCGGGCCGCCGCCCCCATCGAGCGTGCGACCCGCCAGAGGGTCTCCATCGGCAAGCCCTCTTCGAGCAGGAAGCCCGCCGTCAGGTACTTCGGTCGCGCGCCACACATCGCCAGATCGTTGACCGTGCCATGCACGGCCAGGCTTCCGATGTCGCCTCCGGGAAAGAAGAGCGGCCGCACCACGAAGGAGTCCGTCGTCACGGCCGCCCGACCACCGGGGACGTCCACGGCGGCGCCATCGTGACTGCGGTACAGATGTGCGTTGCCGAACGCCCGCTGGAAGAGCGCCGCGATCAGCTCGTGCGTGAGGCGACCCCCGTCCCCGTGCGCCAGCGTCACGTTCGGGTAGCGGCTCGAGGGAATCGGACACGACCAGGCGTCCACGTCGGGCAGTACGAGCTCACCCACTCTCCTCACCCTCCTTCATGGCAACAGAACGGCGGCGCCCGCGATCCGGTCGTTCTTCAGATCGACCAGAGCGTCGTTCGCCGCCTCCAGTGGATAGGAATGCGTGTCGGTGCGGAGCGGAACGGCCGTCGCGAGATCGAGCAACGCGCGCCCGTCCTCTCTCGTATTCGCGGTCACGCTCTGAACCCCGCGCTCCTGGAAGAGGTGGCGCTGATAGTCCAGCACGGGGACGTCCGACAGGTGGATCCCGGCGACCGCGAGCGTTGCGCCCCGGTCGAGACACTCCAGCGCGGGCGGGACCAGCTCGCCCGCGGGCGCGAACAGGATCGCGGCGTCGAGGGCCCGCGGAGGACGCTCGAACGAATCACCGACCCACGATGCTCCGAGTTCCATCGCGTGCTCGCGGTGCAATCCCCCGCGGCTGAACACGAACACCTCACAGCCGTGGTGCCGGGCGACCTGGAGCACGATGTGGGCCGATCCCCCGAAGCCGAAGATGCCGAGTCGTCCCCCCGGCCGAACGCCGGAGCGAACGTAGGCGCGGTAGCCGATGATCCCCGCGCACAGCAGCGGGGCGAGCCGTTCGGCGGAGATCGACGTCGGCAGCTCGTACACGAAGTCCTCGGAGGCGACGACGTACTCGGCATAGCCGCCATCGACGTCCCAGCCAGTGAAGGTCGGCTGGAGGCAGAGGTTCTCGCGTCCGGCGCGGCAGAAGCGGCAGTCTCCGCACGAACGATGGAGCCAGGCGACCCCGACGCGATCCCCGTCGGAGAAGCGCCCGGAGCCCCCCGGTCGAGCGACGATGCGGCCGACGATCTCGTGCCCCGGAACGACGTGGCTCCGGTGCGGTGCCAGATCGCCTTCGACCACGTGCAGATCGGTCCGGCAGACCCCGCAGGCCTCGACGCGCACCAGGACTTCACCCGCCCCCGGCTCCGGCCGCTCCCGAGCCTCCCGGAGGAGCGGTCGATTCTCGGCCGGTCCGATCTTCGACACCCGCATCGCCCGATTGCTCACGGGCGCCCCTCCGTCGGCACCGCCTCCGGTGCAGTCCCGGACCGGCGAGAGCCACGACCGTGACGGTGGTACGCGGCGCACGCGCCTTCGGCCGACACCATCGGCGCGCCGAGCGGGGTCTCCGGCGTGCAGGTCACACCGAAGGCCGGACACCGATCCGGCTTGATCCGTCCCTGCAGGACGAGGCCACTCCGACACTCCGACGACTCCGCCACGTCCACGTCTCGAATCGCGAACCTCCGCTCGGCGTCGCACGCGCGATACCGTCCTCGCAGACCGAGACCACTGCGCGGCAACGGACCGAGCCCGCGCCATTTCCGCGGGACGACCTCGAACACCTCGCGCAGCAGGCTCAGCGCGGTCGGGTTGCCGCCGCGACGAACCGCGCGCGCGTAGGCGTTCTCCAGCTCGGCGCGACCCACTTCGAGCTGGCGGACGCAGAGCAGCACCCCGTGCAGGATGTCGACCGGCTCGAACCCCGTGACGACGATGGGGACGCGGTGTCGCGCGACCAGCGGCAGGTACTCCTCGAAGCCCATGACGGCACAGACGTGGCCCGCGGCGAGGAAAGCCTGCACCCGGTTCTCCGCCGACGCCAGGATCGCCTCCAAAGCCGGCGGCACCAGGACGTGCGACGTCAGGAGCGAGAAGTTCTCGACCCCGTCGTCCACCGCTCGCTTCGCGGCGAGGGCGTTCGCCGGGGCCGTCGTCTCGAAGCCCACCGCGAAGAACACGACCTCGCGCGCGGGATTCGCCCGCGCGATCTGGAGCGCGTCGATCGGCGAATATACGACCCGAACGTCCGCGCCGTCCGCGCGGGCTCCGAGCAGATCACCACGCGAGCCCGGCACCCGGAGCATGTCGCCGAACGAGCAGAAGATCACGCCGGGACGACGTGCGATCGTGTGCGCCTTGTCCAGGATCTCGACCGGAGTCACGCACACCGGACAACCCGGCCCGTGCACGAGATCGATCTCCGCGGGTAGCAGCTGGTCGAGGCCGTACCGCACGATCGCGTTCGTCTGGCCACCACAGACTTCCATGATCGTCCACGGCTGCGTCACCGCAGCGGAGATCGCGTCGGCGCAGCGGCGAACGCGCGGCGCTTCCCGATACTCGTCGCGATGCTTCACGAGGAGCCCTCACCGACGGGCGGACTCGCCACTTGGTCGAGCAGCTCGAGCGTTCGATGGGCGGCCGCTTCGTCGATCACCGAGATCGCGAAGCCGACATGCACGAGGACCCAGTCCCCGACCTCGGCCTCGGGCGTGTAGACGAGCTGCACTCGCCGGCGCGCACCGTCGAACCGCACGCGCGCCGTGCGCAACAACGGATCGTCTCCGTCGATGACCTCGACCCGTCCCGGAACCGCGAGGCACATCTCAGCCGCCCCTCCGGTGCCGGGTCGCGGCGTGGACCACCTGACCGAGAGCGATCCCTCCGTCGTTCGGCGGCACGTGCTGGTGGCAAAGCGGCTCGAAACCGGCCTCGCGCAGTCGATCGATCGATCGCTCGAGGAGTCGCTGATTCTGGAAGCAGCCGCCGGACAGCGCCACTCGCTCGATGCCGACCTCGCGGGCCACGGCGACGACGAGCTCGGCCAGGGCCTCGTGGAAGCAGCCCGCGATCCACGCCGCCGAGAGGCCGATGCGGAGATCTCGGCGAACGGCGGCAAGGAGCGGCGCCCAGTCCGCGACCATCGGTTGGCCGACCTCTCCCGCGGTCAGTGGGAAGGGATAGGGCGCGTAGCGCGTCGGACCGCGCGCCGCGTGCTCCAGCGCGAGTGCGGCTTGCCCTTCGAACGTCACCTTCTGCCGAAGGCCCATGAGGGACGCGACCCCGTCGAAGAGGCGCCCCATGCTGGACGTCCGCGGGGAGTTGATCCCGCGCTCGAGCATCCGGTCGATCGTCCGTCGCTCCGACACGCGAAAGCTTCGAACCGGAGCCAGCTCCAGATCGTGAACGGCGGACGATCCCTCGAGCTCGTACAGAAGCCCGAGTGCCGACCGACGCCCCTCGACGATGGCCCGCTCGGCACCCGGCAAGGGAAACGTGCGGAGGTGCGCGACCCGACGAAAGTCCCGTCGATCGCAGACGAGGAATTCGCCCCCCCACACGGTGCCGTCCGGCCCATGGCCATTTCCATCCCAAACGACGCCGAGCACGGCGTCCGTCACCCGATGCTCCGCCATGCAAGCGAGCACGTGTGCGTGATGATGCTGCACTTGGACCTCCCGTGGATCGGCCCTCGCGTCGTCCGGGTGGAGATCGACGACGGTCGCGATGTCCGGGCCTCCGCTCTCGAGCTCGGCGAACCATCGCGCGGTCCCGTCGGACAGAGCGCGGGCGGCCGGCGAGCGAAGATCGCCGATGTGGGGACTGAGCCGGACGCCGTCACGCGCGGACACGGCGATCGTGTTCTTCAGATGAGCTCCGTGCGCCACGACACGGGGGCGAAGTCCGTCGACGGCGAGGGACATCGGCGCGTAGCCCCGAGCCGAGCGAAGCACGCGAGGCGCTCCGTGCACCACGCGAACGACGGAGTCGTCGACCGGGTGGAGGATGGGCCGGTCGTGGACCAGGAAGAGATCCGCCAGGTCCCGAAGCGATGCGACCGACTCGTCGTCGCGATGCTCGATCGGATCTCCGGGGAGATTCGCACTCGTCACGACGAGCGGGCGCGCGGCGTCGGTCACCAACAAATGGTGGAGCCCGCTCGGCGGGAGCATGACTCCCAGGTCCGGATTTCCCGGCGCTACCCCGTCGACGATCGACCCCGACGCACCCGTACGCCGCTCGAGAAGCACGATCGGAGCACGAGGCGACGACAAGACGCTGGCCTCGGCCGGCCGCACCCGGCACAGCCGCCGCGCTTCCTGCAGGCTGCGCACGAGAATCGCGAACGGCTTGTGCGGCCGATGCTTCTTCTCGCGCAGGCGCACGACGGCGGTCCCGTTGCCGGCATCGACCACCAACTGGTGGCCTCCGACGCCCTTCACCGCAACGATGGCGCCGGCCCGGAGCGCGGCGACGGCACGATCGAGCGCGTCGCCGCTCTCCGCCTGGAGGCGACCGTGGCGGTCGAGAAGCGCGAGCCGAGGGCCGCACGACGGACAGCAGTTCGCCTGCGCGTGGAACCGTCGATCCCACGGGTCGCGGTACTCCGCGGCGCACGCGGCGCACATTTCGAACCGGTGCATCGACGTCCGCTCTCGGTCGTAGGGCAACGAAGCGACG
>JAUIFY010000323.1 GCA_030430245.1 bacterium
ACGCGGCGTTCAGCGGAACCGTCGTCGTCGAGTGGCTCAACGTCAGTGGAGGTCTCGACGCGGCTCCGGACTGGACGATGCTCCAGACGGAGATCGTGCGCGAGGGGCACGTGTGGGTCGGCGTGTCCGCCCAGATCGTCGGCATCGAGGGGCGGCCCGGCGGCGGCCCGCTTCCCGGACTCGAGCTGTTTCTCAAGGGCGCCGATCCGGAGCGCTACGGGAGCCTCTCGCACCCCGGCGACAGCTACTCGTACGACATCTACTCCCAGGTCGGACAGGCGCTGCGCCGTCCGAACGGCGTGGATCCCCTCGACGGGCTCTCGCCGCAGCGGATTCTGGCGATCGGCGAATCGCAGTCCGCCTTTCGGCTCACGACCTACGTGAACGCGGTCGCTCCGCGTGACGAGATGTACGACGCCTACCTGATCCACAGTCGCGGTGGCGGGGCGGCAGATCTCTCACAAGATCCCGAGCCGCAGATCCGGGCGCCGAGCATCGTCCACGTCCGCACCGATCTCGAGGTCCCGGTGCTCACCTACCAGACCGAGACGGACGTGTTCACGCTCGGGTTCCTGCCCGATCGCCAGCCGGACTCGCGCTGGCACCGACTCTGGGAGCTCGCCGGCTCCGCCCACGCGGACACCTACACGCTCCTGGTGGGCTTCACCGACACCGGCGACGATCCGAGTGCGTTCGACGTGGTGGTCACGTCCGCTCCGATCCCGGGAATCATCGAGTGCGACAGTCCGATCAACTCGGGGCCGCAGCACGTGGTCCTGAAGGCGGCCCTCGCCGCCCTGGATCGGTGGGTGAAGACGGGGCAGGCCCCGCGCCGCGCCCCGCGCCTCGCGGTCGCCGGCGATCCACCTGCGTTCTCGCTCGACGACTACGGCAACGTGAGGGGAGGCATTCGCACCTCGTGGGTGGAAGCCCCGGTCGCCACGCTCTCGGGGCTCGGTCAGAGCGGCGAGAGCTTCTGTGGCATCTTCGGCACGACGGAGGCCTTCGACGACGCAACGCTCGACGCGCTGTATCCCGATCACGAGACGTACGTTCGGAAGGTTCGGAGCGCGACGGCCCGAGCCGCCCTCGCCGGCTACATCCGGCCTGCCGATGCCGAGCTCATCATCGAGAACGCGGAGCAGTCCGACATCGGCCGCTAGACCGGTAGGCGTTCGCCGCGGCGCCCGTGTTGCCTACTTGAAGCACCTCGTACGGTAGAAGCGGAGCTCTTCGATCGACTGGCGGACGTCGGCCAGGGCGGTGTGGTCGCTCTCGGGCTTGAGGAACTCGGCGGCTGCGCCATACCAGCGGCGGACGAGCTCCTTCAGCGTGGAGACGTCGACCATGCGGTAGTGGAGACGCTTCTCCAGGGCGGGGAAGTAGCGATCGATGAAGCGGCGGTCTTGATGGATCGAGTTCCCCGCGAGCAGCGCCTCGCCTTCCTCGGGGCAGTGCCTCGCCACCAGCGCCGCGACCGCCGCGTCGGCCTCCGGGAGGGACGTGCTCGAGCGAGCCACCTTCTCCAGTAGACCGTTCTGGGTGTGCATGTTCCGAACGAACTCGTTCATCGAGGAGAGCGCGGGCTCCGGCTGGTGAATCACCGCGTGGTAGGTCTCGATCTCGTCGAGGTCCTTCGTCGTCACGATCGCCGCCACCTCGATCGGGACGCAGGACTGCGGGTCGAGCCCGGTCATCTCCATGTCCAGCCAGACGAGGAGCTCGCTCTTCGCGTCTCCCATCAAGGAGCCTCGGTGCCGGCGAACCAGCGGGCCGGATTCTCGTCGGTCATGGTCCGGATGGCGGCGTCCGAGACGCCCGCGTCCCGGAGCTTGGGGATGACGCGCTCGAAGAGGTGGGTGGGGCCCCAGTCCGGCATCATCTCGGCGATGGCCTCGAGAGGATTCGCGATGACGACGCCGGGGCCGAGGACCGGGCGTCCGAGCCAGTTGCAGACCGAGTCGTGGGAGAGGCAGACGTGCCGGCCGTGCCCATCGTTCACGAGGCTCGCGATGTTCTTGATTCGGACGTCGTCGGGCAGGATGGTCTCGATTCCGAGTCGGTCGAAGCCGATGTACGCCCCGCCGCCGACGATCTCGCGGTGGTACGCCGCGTCGTCCGCGCCGTCCGAATGTCCGACCAGAAGCCGGTGGGGGGGGACGCCTTCCGACGTGATGATCTCGATCTGGTCGGGCCCGCAGGTGCCCTCCTGGGTGTGGGAGATGAGGGGCACGTCGCACCGCTTGGAGGCGCGCGCCGCGGCCGTCAGAAGCTTCCTCTCGTAATCGCTGACCCGTCCTTCGCCCGTCGCGATCTTGATCAGGCCGGCCTTGATGCCGGTCTCTCCGATCCCCTCGGTGATCTCCTTCTCGTAGATGGCGGCGATGTCGTCGACGGGGAGGGCGGCGAACGTGTACGTGATGCCCTGCGCTTCGAAGTACGCGCCGGTCGTACAGATGATGCGGATGCCGGAGGCTTGCGCGCACTCCGCCATGAACTCGACGTCGCGGCCCAGATCCATGGGGCACGGATCGAGAAACGTCTTCACGTCGTGCGCCTTCAATCCCTCCAGCATGTCGACGGCGCGCTTCCTGGCTTCGCTCCGGTCGAACCGGTTCGCCAGTGCGTCCATGGTCCAGCCGGGGTAGCCGACCATCAGGTGCTCGTGGACGAGGGTGCGGCCCAACTCGTCCGGCGTGCACGTCCCGGTGACGGTGTTGATGGTGTCCATCCCGGCCATGAATCACCCGCGCGCGGACTTGTCTAGTCGCCCGATGGCGTAGCGGGCACGCCGGGGGCGTGTGCCGGGTCAGCGACCGAGACGCTCGTCGAAGAAGCTTCGCAGGTCGAGCCCCGAGACCTCCGTCGCGATCTCGCGAAACCGCTTCGTCGTGACGGGCACTCGTTCCTCTTGCAGGACGCGGGTGACGTCGTCGAGGTTCTTCCGGCCGTCGGTGGCTTCACGGATCTTCTCGTCCAGCTCGGCGAGGATGATCGCACCACGCGCCGCGATGGCGGCGTCCGCGCGCTCCACGAGGACGTCCTCGACATCCTCGCTCTTGTCGCGAAGCTTCCCGAGGGATCGCTCGTAGCGGCGCTTCGAGATCGTCCGTGAGCGGCGGAGGAGCGCGAGCGAGTAGTACTCGGCGATGCCCTCGACGATCCAGTCGCCGTCGTCGCCGGCGCGAGCGTGCATGAACGAGTGAACCAGCTCGTGCAGGATCGGGCTCGTCCCGTCGCGCTGGATCAGGGGACGGTCCGCGTGGAGATACAGCGAATTCGGGCCGGACAGGCCTCCCCGCCACATCGGGTCGGCGGCCCCGACGATCACGAAGCTCTTGGGGTGGTCTTCCGGAAAGACGTCGACCAGGTCGTCGAGAGTCCAGCGCAGAAGGGCGAGGATGTCGAAGCGATGGAGGTCGTGGCCCCAGGGGTTCGCGATCGCGAGGCGGACTCCGGCGATCTTCTCCCGGGTGACGCCGAGCTTTCCCGTGAGCACCCAGCCCGTGGGGCGGTCGAAAAAGCGGTGCGCCTGCTCGATCTCGAAGGTGTCGCCGTCGAGGCGCTTCCAGGGTGCGACGATCGACCAGCCGTCGGGGACGTGCATGGCGATCTTTGCGGTTGCTTCGACGTCTTCCGGAGTGTCGACGCCCATCGAGGGCACGAGGTCCTCGCCGCGGAACAGGGCCCACGTGTCCGTGATCGCCGCATCCTTGCCGGGGCCGTTGCGGTCGTGATCGATCTTCACGTCGTAGCGGAGCTTTCCGCCGCTCGGTGGGACGGTCCACACGAGGCGCCCCTTTTCCATCTCGGTCTCACCGTCTCCGGTGAAGTTCATGTGCCGCAGCGGGTCGATCCGGAGGCGGAGCGCATTCGGGAGTCCCTCGCCCTCGAGATCGATCGTGACGCGCGCGATGCCGTCGTCCGGCAGCAACAGGACGTCGTATCGCACGTCGGGACCGCGCGCGGATGCGGCGGAGGGACGGGGGGCCAGCAGGGCGAGCAGGAGGGCGGCCGCACAGATGCGGACGGTTCGAGACACGACAGCGGAAGCTTCTACTCCGTATGCTCGAGATCCGCCACTTCCGGCAGCGTCTCGCCCGGCGGCGGCCGGGGGGCGTTGCGGTCCCCCAGGTGGAAGGCCGCGAATCCGGGGATCACGACCTGCGGCATCGCCATGCCGATCACCCGACCCGCCACGGGCGCGCGGACCACGGCTCGTTCACCACCCAGAGGGTCGAACACGGTGGCCAGCACCGTGTCGACCTCCACGCGGTCCCCGAGCTTCACCGAGGGCACGAAGATCCCACCATGGTTCACCCGGACCCAGGTCGAGTCGAAGAAGAACTCCTGATCCCGCTCCTCGAACTCGTACGGCACGTTCAGCATGCCGATGTACCGCAGCAGCCGCAGGACGCCGTTCTCTCCCCTCTGGATCTCGGGCCCCTGGAGTCGAAGTGACTCGCCGCCTTCGTACAGAACCGTGGGGATTCGGTGCGTCGTCGCTTCGCGCCGGAGTGTGCCGGTGATGCCCGGGTGATGGACCGCCACGTTCACGCCCAACCCGCGGGCCAACTCGAGGATGTCCGTCGACGTGAAGTCGCCTCGAACCTGGGGCAGGTTGCTGCGGTGGAACGAGCCACTGTGGAAGTCGATGAGCGCGTCGCAGTGGCGGATGACACCTTCGAAGATCGCGTACGCGATGCGCGACGCGGAGCTGCCGTACGGCGAGCCCGGGAAGTGCCGATTCAGGTCGCGTCGATCGGGTAGGTAGCGGGTTCGGCTTCGGAAGCCGTGCACGTTCACGATCGGCATCCCGACCAGCGTCCCGTCGAGATCGTCGGGCGTGATTCGCGCGAGTACGCGGCGGACGGTCTCCGTGCCGTTCAGCTCGTCGCCATGGATGCCGGCCGTCAGGCAGAGTGTGGGCCCGGGGTTGCGCCCCCGGATGATCACGACCGGCGTTTCGACGCTCGCACCGACGAACGACTCGCTCGCGTGCAGGACGATACGTTGCTTGGTGCCGGGCTCGATCCGGTGGCCGCCGATGTCGAGGTGCGCCAGCGCATCGGTCGGCTGCGGACGCGGGGTCGGACCCTCCGCTTCGACGCCCGCGACGTCGTCGCTCGGGTCCGCGGCCCCGATGGCCGTGGGCTCCCCTTCGGCGAGGGCGGACTCCGGCGCCTCGTCGCGAGTCGGCGTCGCAACCCGAGCGACGTCGACGACGTGGTCGATCGACTCGTCCGCTCCGGACTCCGTCGCCGGTGCTTCCGCCCGCGCGCCCCGATCCCAGAGGAGGAGCGACCACGCGAGCGCGAGAGCGACGAGGAGGGCCAGCGGGCGTCTGGCGTCGCCCGGCATTCGTACAGGATAGCAGGCGCTCGCGGTCGAAATGAACGCAGGGTTTGCCTCCCCTGCGGGCTGTCATAGGCTTTCGCACATGGCAGCACCTGGCGAAGTCTTGAGGAACGTCGCAATCTTCGGTGCCCTGTCCGACGAGACGCTCGCGTTTCTGAACGATCGTCTCGAGCACGTCTTCGTCCCGGCCGGTGAGCTCTTCTTCGAAGAGGGCGAGATGGGCGAGGCCGTGTACGTGCTCGAGTCGGGGCGCGCGGAGGTCGAGAAGTGCCGCGAGGGCCGGCGGATCGTGCTCGCTTCGCTCGAGGCAGGAGCGTGCTTCGGCGAGATCGCGCTCGTGGCGATCTGCCCGCGCAGCGCGTCCGTTCGCGCGGTGGAGGACTGTCGGGCGGCTCGCCTGGCGAACGGCGTCTTGTTCGAGCTTCACGGGCGCGATCTCGAGCAGTTCACGCTCCTCCAGATGAATCTGGGTCGCGAGATCGCTCGTCGGTTGAACGACACGAGCGAGCTTCTCTTCCAGCACATGCTGGTCGAGGCCGAGCGCGACGCCCTGATCTCCGGTCGGCTGGGGCACGCGCTCAAGTAGTCCGGACGCGGAGGCCCGGCGGCCCCGGGGGTCCGCCCCGGGGACCGCGCTCGCCAGGCATCCGGGCGTGTGTCACGCTCGCCCGTGCATGCGGGAACGTCGGGGATTCGCGGCGCGCACCGGGATGGGAGTCCTGTTCCTCGTGTGGCTCGCGTGTTTCGCGCTGAGTGTCGAGGACGCGTTCCGCCAGACGGCCTACGAGCCGTTGCTGCTGCGGGAGACGCCGGGGGGCTATCCCGTGTACGTCGCGACCAAGGCCGTTCGCGGGGCCAGCGGACCGGCGTTGGTGCCTGGCGACGTCGTACGTCGGATGGGCGGTGTCGATCTGAAGGGCGCGACTCCGAGTACCTGGATCGCCGCGTCCGCTCGGTTCCACGGCCCGGCGCCGCGGGTCCCGGTGGAGTTCGAGTCCCACGGCGCGGTGCGCGAAGTCACCCTCGTCGCGGAAACCTACCGGCGATTCTGGCCGCGGTTGCTCGCGTCGTTCGCGTTCGCGGGCTGCGCGATCTTTCTCATCTTTTGGGGCCGCCCGTCGCTCCTCACGGACGCCGTCGTCTGGACGAACCTCGCGGCGGCGATCTTCTTCGCGTGTGCGTTCGCCGGCAACGTGTTCGAGAGCCGCCTCGCGCTGCTCGCTCACGTCGGCTCGCTCGCTCTGGCGGCACCGTTGGCCCTGCGGGTGGTGCTGCTCTTTCCGCATGGCCGACCACTCGAGAGTGCGTTGGCCCGCGCGGGGCCCTGGGTGTTCTCCATTCTCGCGGTCTTCGACGTGAGCCGCTTCTACGGCACGCCGTTCTCTCCGGAGAGGGGAGCCCTCGGAAGCACCATCGTGGGCCTGGTCTACGTCTCGATCGCCGTCGTCGTCGGCGCACGGACCTATCGCGCGTCCGACGCCTTGCAGCGGCGCCAGATGCGGTGGATCTTCCTGGCGACGTACCTCGTGACGGTGCCCTTCGCGGCCGCCGTCGCCTTGAGTGCCTTCGATCCGCGCTTCGGCAGCGCGCTCGCCATCGGGATCAGCGCCTACGGCATCCTGCCCATCGCGCTCACGATCGCCCTCGTGCGCCTGAACCTCTTCGACGTCGATCGACT
>JAUIFY010000324.1 GCA_030430245.1 bacterium
TTCCGCGTCTCGTCGAACGGCACCACGGAGCGATCCGGCGGCGGCGCGGCCTCCGCCGGATCGAACCGCTCCTTCATCGTGGGATCGTCGAACGTACAACCCGCCACGACGAGCAGCAGGGTTCCGATCGGCAGCAGGACTCGCCGATGCATCGCCGCGACTACCCGCGCACGGGCAGTGCCATGATCTTCGTCTCGAGATGCTCTTCGAAGCCCATGTCACCGTTCTCGCGACCGACGCCGCTCTGCTTGTAGCCGCCGAAGGGCGTGTCCGCGTGGAACCACATCCCTCCGTTCAGGGAGAGCGTTCCCGTGCGGATGCGGCGTCCGACGGAGAGCGCCCGCTCGTCGGTCGCCGCGTGGACGGCCCCCGAGAGACCGTAGATCGAGTCGTTCGCGATCCGAACGGCGTCGTCCTCGTCCTCGTAGGGGATCACCACGCAGACCGGACCGAAGATCTCCTCCTGTGCGATGGTCGCCCGCGGGTCGACGTCCGCGAACAACGTCGGCTCGACGAAGAACCCCGGACGATCCGGTGCGCCACCCCCCGCCACGAGCCTCCCTTCGGACCGCCCCGTTTCGATGTAGCCCAGGACGCGCTCCTGCTGCCGTCTCGAGATCTGCGGGCCCTGGAAGTTCGACGGATCCTCGGGATCGCCGTAGCTCCAACCGTCGAACGCGGCCTTCAGAATCTCCACGCCTTCCGCGTACCGGGAGCGAGGGAGGAGCCAACGCGTCGTGATCGCGCAGCCCTGGCCCCCGTGGACGCATGTCATTGCCGCTTGCGGCAGCACCGCTTCGAGCGGCGCATCGTCGAGAACGATGGAGGCGCTCTTGCCCCCGAGCTCGAGAAAGACCTTCTTGACCGTGGCCGACCCACACGCCATCACGCGCTTTCCCGTCGCGGTCGATCCGGTGAACGTCACCAGATCGACCCGTGGATCCGAAGAGAGTACCTCGCCCACGAGATGATCCGACGAAGGAAGGATGTTCACCACGCCGGCCGGAATGTCGGTCCGCTCCGCGATGATCTTGCCGAGGTGCGTCGCCGACCACGGCGTGTCGGGAGCGGGCTTCAGCACGACCGTGCAGCCCGCTGCGAGAGCCGGACCGAGCTTCGCGATGTTCAGGTAGAGCGGAACGTTCCACGGCGTGATCGCGCCCGCCACGCCAATGGGCTCGCGGCGGAGGATGCGGCGACTCATCTGACCGGCGAAGGGCGTCGGCTCGAGCTCCCGCTCGTAGGCGAACGACGTCGCCTTGTCGGCCCAGTACGACATCATCTCGATGGGATCGTCGACGTGCATGAATCCCGTGAGGGAGACGCACGCGCCGGCCTCGCGAACGACGATCGAGCGCAGCTGCTCCTTCTCGTCCAGCATCCCCTCGTACAGCTGACGGAGGCAACGCGAGCGCAGCGCGGGGTCGTTCGCCCAACCACCGTCGTCGAAGGCGCGGCGCGCGGCCGCGAGCGCGCGGTCGGCATCCTCCTTCGTCGCGTCCGCAGCCGTCCCCAGCACGGCTTCGGTCGCGGGATTCACGTTGTCGAAGCGCGCTCCGTTCGACGACTCACAGAGCTCGCCATCGATCAGGGCCCGGGTTTCCGGGGCGAGGTCGGGAAGGCTCATGCCCGCGGGCTCCTTTCGATCCCACGGAGGTTGTCGCCGTCGACACCGTAGATCTTGGGCAGAAGCTGGGTCGCGAGGCCCGTCATCGGCATGGACAGACCACACTCGCGGGCCATCGTGAGCGCGTGGCCCAGGTCCTTCTGCGCGATCTCCATCCGCGACCGCATGTAGGACTGCAGACCTTCGTCCAGACGCGCCTCTTGGGGGAGCTTGTACGAGCTCAGGTACTGGAGCTGCATCGCGCCCAGCGTCGAGATCGCCTGCCCGGCCTCTTCGAGCAGCTCCTGCGACAGGCCCATCGCCCGCGCGAGCAGCATCGCCTCGAGCGAGGCCGCGAAGGCCAGATTCGACAGGACGTTGATCGCGAGCTTCAGCTTCGCGGCCGTGCCGGGCTCGCCCGCGAAGATGATCTTGCTCGCCGCGGCCTCCAGGTAGGGCCGCGCGGTCTCCATCACGGCGCGATCTCCCGCGACCATGAACAGAGCGTCGCCCACCGAGGCGCGCGCGGCACCTCCCGCGACGGGAACCTCGAGCACGTCGATGTCGTGTGCCCTTCCCTCGGCGGCCATCTCGACGACCGTCTCGGGCAACACCGTGCTGTGGATCGCGACGATCGTGCCGGGAGCCGCGTGCGCGAAGACTCCATCCGGTCCGCACAGAACGCTGCGCACGTGCGAATCGGCGGGAACGCACACGCCGACGACGTCCGCACTCTTCGCGACCTCGGCCACGCTCGTCGCAGCCGCGGCCCCCGTTCCGACCAGGGCGTTCGTCGCCGCCTGGTCCAGGTCGTACACCGTCGCCGGCAGCCCCTTGGGGGCGAGGTTGCCCGCAAGGGCGGCTCCCATCTCCCCGAGGCCGATGAATCCGCAGCGTGTGGTCATTTCGATTCCTCCTCGCATCTCGTCGTTCGTTCCGATCCGTCGACGGCCGGCCCGTACCCCTCCCGGGTCTCGGCCAACCTCGCAGTTTTTCCCGCGCGTGGGTCGACGACCACGACCATTGCGTACGCAATGGCTTCTCGTGCGAGCAACCTCTCTCAGTACCGCCGGTGCCAGATCACGTCGGCGCTCGACTCACCCTCGGTCGACGACGCCCCCTGCAAGGTGATCGAGGGCGTGAGGAAGTACTGGATGGTCACGGACGACCCGACCAGCCCCTGGAGCTCGCGGTTCGTGCCCCCACTCGGACCACCGAAGTCGCGCGCGACCGAGACGAAGACGTCGTCGCCGAAGTATCGCCCCACGCCGATCGTGCCGGCCGTGTCGCCGGTCGGCATCGAGAACGTGAGACTCGTGAGACCGAAGGTGTCCAGCACCGACCGCTGGAGCTCCGGCGCGACGTACGACGCGAGAAGCGCGAACGCCTGGCTCTGCAGCACCTGCCCCTGCGAGTCGTTCAGCTGGGAGGCGGGCTTGCCGAAGAGGATGACCGCGAGGATGTCGCTCTGGTCCAGCGGCGGGTCGCTCGAGAGGTCGAGGCTCGGGTGCTTCGCGGTGCCGGTGATGCGGACCTGGATCTGATACTCGCCGGTCCGGTACTGCGCCTCGACGTCGAGATACGGGTCGAGCGGCGTTTCACCGGTGAACGTCACATGCGCGGAGCGGATCTCGAACCGCCGTCCCTGAAAGATGTACCAGCCTTGCCGGCCGCCGATCCCTCCGGTGATGCGTAGCTCGTCGGCCGGAGCCTTGGTGAGATAGACCTCGCCCGAGAGCCGGATGTTCGCGTCGTAGCGACGGACGACGACGGGGTCGCCGAGTCGCACCGTGACCATCATGGAGAGATCGTCGTACAGATCCGGGGTGCCCGCGTTCACCCGCGGGCCGCCCTGCCCGGGCCGCATCGGCAAGGCTCGATCCTCACCACCGAGCGACGGCGGCACGCCGGACTCCCACTCTGGAGCCGTGTCGTAGCGACGGACCACCACGACGCTCGGGTCGGGCTCCGGCGCGCCCCCGCCCGGCGCAATCGTCGGCCGGATCGTCGCGCGGTCGATCACGACCTCACCATCGAGACTCGGAGCGGCGACGGCGCCCGTGAGCTCCACCCGACCGCTCGCCGTCACGTCGGCCTCGGATCGCGTGACGACCTCCGCCTCGTCGAGGGCGAGCCACAGGTCGAACGACCGTGGCAGTCCTCCGTCGAGTCCGATCTCACCCCCGGCCGTGATCGCATCGCTGTCCAGCGTGAGCTCCTCCAGGACGAACCGGTTCGGGTCGATCGAGAGTCGCACGCGACCGTCGCGGTGCGTCGCGCCGGTCGCCGCGGCGCCGAACGTGAGATCCGCGACCTCGAGCCGGCCCGAGAGGCGCGGATCGGCGAGTGGTCCGCTCAGGTCGACCGAGGCGCTCGCACGACCGTCCAGCCGCCGCACCGCCCGCCCCGCGAGCGCGCGCAGCACGTCGATCTGGAAGTCGGAGGCGCGCAACTCGAGGCGCGCGGACCGATCCATCGCGACCACCGGACCGCGCTCGCCGGTGACGAGCGGGATCGCTCCGTCGAGGCGAAGCTCGCCCGCCTCGCCGCCCCGGACCTCCGCGGCGATCTCGAGCTTCCCGGCCTGCGTCCTCGCGCGGGCGCGCAACGCACCGTAGCTCTGCTCCGACGCCGCGAGGTCGTCGATTCCGAGCTCGAACCGGACCTCCGGGTCGCGCACCCCGCCACTCACGTCGAGCTGGGCTCCGAGCCGGCCCGCGCACTCGTCTCCCACCACGAGCAGATCGCACAGCACGCCGACGTCGACGTCCGCGACTCGAACCTCGAGATCGTTCTTCCCGCGGTCGCCGCCGGCGATCTGCCCGTGCGCTTCGATCGTCCCAGAGCCCACCGCGAGCTCCAGGCGATCGACGCGGACGCCGTCGGCGCGCACGTCGATCGTCGCGGGTGGCTCGAGGCGCCATGGAGGTCCGACCACCGGCCGCACCTCGAAGCCCGGCACCTCGACGTGGACGTCGTCGCCCTGGATCTGGACGAGGGCCTGCAGGCTCGCCCCCGTCGGCCGCCCCTCCCCGATGCTCAGGTCGACGTCGACGCGGTCGACGAGCGCGTCCCCCGCGTCGCCCCGCGACAGTCGCTCCCACGTCACCCGGACGTTCGTCGGGAGATCGTCGCGTCCGAGGATGCGCGCGGCCCCCTCCTCGGGTCCGAAGGCGCCCTGGAGGTCGAGCTTCGCGTTCCCACCGGTCGCCGCGCCCAGGTGCTCGACGTCGAGCCGGCTCGAGAACGTTCCCTCGAACCCGGGCACCTCGACCGGACCGCTGCTGTTCAGGATCGCGGCCAGGCCCAGGTCCGTCGCGCGGCCCCAGAAGGTGACGTCGGTGTCGACGACCCCATGCGCGTCCGTGAAGAGCGCGAGGCTGATCGGGCCGCGGAGCTTCCCTCCCACCGCGTCCCGGTCCTCGCCGGAGAGCTTCAGCCAGCCGTGGCCCTCGAGATCGGTTCGATCCGCACCGATCCAGAGCCGCTCGAGACTCACGAGCTCGGGACTCACCCGGGCCTGCAGATCGGCGCCGTCGACCGGCAGCCCGCGGAGGCGCCCGGGCTGGAGCTTCAGGTCGAGCGTCGCGGTCGGGACGTCGGCGAGTGGATCGGCGACGTCGAGGTCGAGCGAGCCGCGGAGCTCGCTGCCCGAGAGATAGGTGCGAAGCTCCGGAGACGCGGCGACCGGGTCGCGGAGGTCGAAGTCGCCGGTGACGTGAACGGCGTGTGGCTCGGCCAGCGCGACGGTCGCGAGCAGAGACGTGCGCATCTCGGACTCCGGCGTGGTCCCGTCCAGGTGGACCTGGACCCGTTCCTCCTCCGTCGCGGCCCGAATCGAGAGCTGCTCGACCTCGACGTCGAACAGCCGGCTCTCGGTGAACGTGAGCTCGCCCGCGATCGTCCGGAGCTCGTCATCCGTCAGCCCCGCCGCGAGGTCCCCCGCCACGGTGACGCGGCCGGCGGGCGCTCCCTCCACGAACGCCGCCGGATCGATGGAAGCGGCCTTCAGCTCGACCTGGACTCCATCCTCGCTCCCCTCCGAGGTCATCGCGGCGGCCCCGGCGAGCCGGGCGTCTCCACTCGAGAGATCGACGCGCACGCGGGGAGAGTCGAACGTGCCCTCGACGTCGACCGTCCCCTCGATCCTCGCCTCCGGACGCAGGTCCGGGACGAGCCCGGCGAGATCGCGTCCGACGAGTGGCGTGACGGCCAGTGCGGCATTGAGACGCTCCGCACCTTCCAGCTCGTACGTGCCATGCAACGCCACGCGCGACCCGTCCCCGAGCCGCGCGTCGAGGGCGTCGATCTCGACGACGGAATCGCGAAGGATGCCGATCCAGAGCCGTCCCTCCACGTCGAGCGCCGAGGCGCGGAGCGGCTCGGGCGCCAACCCCCGGATGGTCAGCTCCCCCTCGTCGATCCGCACGCCGACGCGCGAGATCCAACGCGGCAAGTCGATCGACTCGTCGTCGTCGGCGGGAGCCGCCGGCCCGCCGAGGCGCTCGACGTTCCAACGGCCGTCATCCTCCGGAACGAGATCGACCTCCGGCCGCACGAGGTCCACGTCGAAGGCGACGCGCGGCGGCGTCAGACTCGCCAGTCCGAGCTCGAGCGACAACGACGCCGCTCGGATCATGCCGGGCTCCTCCCCGATGCGGACGCCATCGAGTCGGATGCCCGTCGGCCACAGCGCCGGCACCGACTCGATCCGGAGCGGCGCGTCCAACGCGGACGCGAGGACGCTCTCGAGCTCGGCCCGGACCCACTCGCGCGTCGCCGGCAAGGGCAGGACCAACCACACCCCCACGAGGAGCAGAGCCACGAGGGCGACGCCCACGGCGAGCGGGGCGATCAGCCAGGCGAGGAGACGACGGAGCGACATGATGCACTCAGAACTGGGGTCCGATGGTGAAGTTCACCTGGAAGATCGAATCCCCCGCAGGGTGATCGAGACCGAAGCCGAAGTCGAGCTCGACGGGACCGACCGGGGTGACCGCGCGGAGCCCCGCACCCACCCCCTTCTGGACGTTCTCCAGCCGCAGCGTCCAAGCGGACAGCTCGACGTCGCCGGCATCGAAGAACAACACGCCGAGGACCGGGCCGAAGATGGGATAGAGCAGCTCGGTCGTACTGACGAGGACGGTCCGGCCGCCGAGTGGGTCGTCCGAGCCCGAGAGCGGCCCGACACGCCGCCGCCCGTAGCCCCGCACCGGAAAGGCAGCGTTTCCGCCCGCGTACAAGCGCGCCCACAGCGGCACCTGCGGCGTCTCGTCGAAGGGTACGATCGAGCCGCCGCGGAGCGCGACCGCGATCACGAGATCCTCCCACACGGGCAGGTAGTACGCGGCCTGCCCGATCAGGCGAAACAAATCGAAGTCCCCGCCCAGCGGCCCACCCGAGATCTCGGGTGGGCCGCT
>JAUIFY010000325.1 GCA_030430245.1 bacterium
CTCAAGATCAAGCTTCAACGCAAGATCGACCGGGAGCGCCGTCGCCGGGAGGGCGGCGCCAAGAAGAACGCGAAGAAGGAATCCCCGACCTCGTGAGCCCGACCTCCGGGGCCGTGGCGAGGCCTCGGGTGGATCGCCATACTTCTCGGGATGGTCTCCTGGCTCTTCCTCGCGGTGAGTCTCGTCGGCGCGGCGTTCACGGCGACCGCCGTCTTCCGGCTGCGCCTCGGGCCGACGCTCGTCCCGTGGTTCTTCGCCGGCTGGCTGACGAGCGAGATGGCCCTGATCCACCTCGTGTGGCAGGCCGGCGCCACGGTCGTCTTCGTCGCACTCGGAGCGCTCGACGCATGGCCCGGCTGGCTCGGCCTCCTCGTGACGCTCGTCTCCTGGTGGGGGCTACTTCGGGTCCAGCGCCGGGCGTACGCCGCGGCGGACACCTTCTCGCAGGTGTTGTCCGACGGCCTCGGCGGTGCGTGGTCTCTTCCCGCGCCGCGCGCTCCGTGGTCACGGCTCTTCCGGCCCTTCGGGTACCGCGCCCAGGGTGTCGAGCGGATTCGCGACCTCGCGTATGGAGAGGCTGGCAAGCGGAACCTGCTCGACGTCTATCGGTCCGACGCGCGGCCCGAAGGGTGTCCGGTCCTGCTCCAGATCCACGGCGGCGCCTGGACGGTGGGGCAGAAGGATCAGCAGGGCCTGCCTCTCATGACCCATCTCGCGGCGAATGGCTGGGTCTGCGTCGCGCCGAACTATCGTCTGAGCCCGCGGGCGACGTGGCCCGATCACCTGATCGACGTCAAGCGCGCCCTCGCGTGGATCCGCGAGCACATCGAGGAATACGGGGGCGACCCGAGCCTGGTCGTCGTGACCGGCGGATCCGCCGGTGGTCACCTCGCCGCGATGGTGGCTCTCACCGAGAACGATCCGCGCTATCAGCCGGGGTTCGAGCAGGTGGACACGTCGGTGGCCGCGTGCGTTCCGTTCTACGGCGTCTACGACTTCCTCGATCGCAATGGGGTGCGTGGACCGAACGCGCTGGCGCCGTTCGTCGAGCGGTTCGTCATGAAGTCTTCCCCCCTGGTCGACCACGAGTCGTGGGAGGCGGCGTCGCCGATCTCCCTCGTTCACCCGGATGCCCCACCGTTCTTCGTCATCCACGGCACGCACGACTCGCTCGTCTACGTGGAGGAGGCGCGCATCTTCGTGGACAACTTGCGACACGTTTCGCGGAACGCGGTTCTGTACGCGGAGCTCGCCGATACGCAGCACGCGTTCGAGATGTTCCACTCCGAACGCAGCTCCCAGGCGGTGCAGGCCGTACGCGCGTTCGTCGAAGCGGTGCGCGAGGGAAAGATCGCTCGCCGGTCCGCCGGTGTGCGGCGGACCGGCTGAGGCTCACCGTCCCGACGCGGCGAGCGTTCTCGGTGGCTCCGTCGTCTCCGCCGGCGCAGGCGCGGCCGCGGCGAGCTCGTCGAACGAGATCTGGATCGCGTCCACGAAGCGTCGCATGTCGGGCACGCGCTCGTACTCGCCGTTGAAGCCCCAGCAGAGCTTTCCGTCGTAGCTGAACAGCGCGATCCCGACGCCGGTGTTCTCGAGAAGCGGCACGAGCGGATACGCGGCGAGCAGTCGCGCACCCAGGAGGTAGAGTGGAATCTGCGGTCCGGGCACGTTCGTGACGATCATGTTGATCGGCCCCGAGGCGGCGCGCGCTCCCAGAGACAAGACGACCGAGGGCGTCCACTCGGCCATCGCCATCATCATCTCGACGCCCAGCGCTTGCTTGGAGGCCTTGAGCTCTCCCGTGACCTCGTGGATCCGGCGCAGTCGTTCGAGCGCGTCCGCTTCGCCGATCGGCAGGCGAAGAATCCAGGAGGAGACCTGATTGCCCATCTTGCCGCGATCCTCATCGCGCCGGACGCTCACCGGCGCCGAGACGCGGAAGTCGATCCGGGAAGGATCGACCCGGCGATGGATGAGGAACGATCGCACCGCACCGCTCACCGTGGCGAGGATGACGTCGTTCACCGTGCAGCCGAGCCGCCGGGCGAGCGAGCGCACGTCGTCCAGGGGCATGGTCAGCCAATCGAATCGACGATGGGGACCGAGCTTGCCGTTCATCGGCGTGTCGGAGGCGCCCTGAACGACCCAGCCGGCCAGCTCGCCCAGCGCTTGCGCGCGGGTGCGGAGCTCCTCTCCGAGGTCGGCCGTGGCCGCCGCGAACTGGCGCAGGCCTCGAACGGCCTTCAGCGGGGCGGAGATCGTCCGCGACGTGGCGTCGCGAAGAAGCTCGTACCCGGTCGGAACCGGCCTCGGCATGTACGGGACGGGCTCGGGCACATCGGTCTGCGGGACCGGCGACAGCAGGATGTGCGCGACGTCGACGCCGGAGCTTCCGTCCATCATGCAGTGGTGCATCTTGCTGACGACGGCGAAGCGGTCGCCTCCCTCGAGTCCCTCGACGACCCACGTCTCCCAGAGTGGGCGAGTGCGGTCGAGAGGCTGCGACATGATGCGCGCGGCCAGGTGCTTCAGCTGCTCCGAGTCGCCGGGGCGCGGCAGGCTCGTGTGCCGGATGTGGTAGTCGAGGTTGAACTCGGCGTCGTCGACCCACACGGCGGCGCCGTCGAGCGGCGTCCAAGCGAGGCGCTGCCGGTACCGCGGGAGCAAGTGGAGCACCGACTCGGTCGCGCGCCGGAACGCCGCGATGTCGATTCCGCCGTCGTTGGTCCGCAGAGGCCCCGCCTCGAAGACCTGCACGGCGGCGATGTGCATGTGCACACCGCCTCTCTCGGCGGTGAGAAACGAATGATCCTGCGCGGACAAGCGATCGTAGTTGTAAGCGGTCATCAACGGCCCTCGGACGGCGAAAAAAGAGCAACGCTTGTCAACATACGTCTCGCTCCCCTTCAACGGAACGCGGCCAACACGATCGTAAAACCGACGTAGTCTCCTCGTCACGCGACGACACGCCTGGCCGGGTCGGACGCATCGGGATACAACGGCATTCAAATGGGGAACGAGGCGGAGGAGTGGGGGCTGTTTCCGCGACCGCGCACGATCGAGCGAACGGGTGGAACCTTCGAGACGCTCGACGACGCGTATCGCTTTCGGGAGGAGCCCGGCCTCGGCGCCGACGGGTACGAGATCGACGTGTCGGACGCGGGTGTCGAGATCCGGCACGCCGGCGAGAACGGGAGACGCTACGCACTCCAGACGCTGGTCCAGGTGCGACGTGCGTGTGGCGGGACGCTGCCCGGAATGCGCGTACGGGACCGGCCCGACTTCCCGGTGCGCGGGTACATGCTCGACGTGAGCCGGGATCGGGTGCCCACGCGCGAGACACTCGAGCGAATCGTCGGCTTCCTCGCACGGGTCCGGATCAACCATCTCCAGCTCTACACCGAGCACACGTTCGCCTACGGCCCGCACGAGGTCGTCTGGCGGGAGGCCTCGCCGATCACACCGGACGACGTGCGTTGGCTCGATGGGCTCTGCGCCGCGCATGGCATCGAGCTCTGCCCGAACCAGAACTCCTTCGGCCACATGGAGCGCTGGCTGAAGCACGACGCCTATCGGCACCTCGCCGAGGCCCCGGGAGGTTGGGAGACGCGGTGGGGCCGGCGGCAGCCGCCGGGGGTCCTCGCTCCGACTGACGAGTCGCTCGCGTTCGTCGGTGGGCTCTTCGACGAGCTGCTTCCCGCATTCGCGAGTCGGCGCGTGAACGTGAATTGTGACGAGACCTTCGAGCTCGGCCAGGGTCGCTCGCGCGCCGAGGTCGAGCGACGTGGGCGCGCCGCCGTCTACGTCGACTTCCTGAATCGCATTCTCGCAGACCTCCACGCCCGCGGTCGTGACGTGCTCTTCTGGGGCGACATCGTTCGGGATCACGCGGACCTCTTGGCCGAGCTGCCGCGCCGGAACACGACCGCTCTGGTCTGGCATTACGAGGCGCCGACGGATCCTGCCACGCTTCCCGGCGAGCTGTTCGAGGTGCTCGGTGACTTCGGGATCCGTCCCGAGACGATGCGCGGGTTCGTCGGCCACGTGCCTCCGTTCGCGGAAGCCGGTCTTGCCTTCTGGGTCTGTCCCGGGACGTCGAGCTGGAACTCGCTCCTCGGTCGGCTCCCGAACGCCCGCGGCAACCTGCTCGACGCGGCCGAGCAGGGCCTCGCCCACGGCGCGCGCGGTTACCTCATCACCGACTGGGGCGACAACGGCCACCTTCAACCCCCCACCGTGAGCTTTCCTCCGATCGCGTACGGCGGCGCGGTTGCATGGTGCGCCGAGGCCAATCGAGATGTCGAGACCGCGCCCTTTCTCGACCGCGAGGTCTTCGAAGACGCGTCGGGCCGGCTCGCCGGTGCTCTCGAGGCCGCGGGGCACCTGTACGCGACGACGGGCGCCGAGCCGATGAACGGGAGTGTGCTCCACTACCAGCTCCTCGGGGGAGGCCTCTCGTTCCTCGCGCGTGTGGCGGGAACGCCGACGGAGGGCGGCCTGCGCGAGGTCGTCGAGACGCTCGACGATCTGATCCACGTCTTCGGCTCCGCCACGCCGCGCTGCGCCGATGCCGGGCGGATCGCCCGTGAGCTCGTCGCGGCGGCGCGGCTCGCCCGGCACGGCGCCTGGCGCAGTGCGCGTCGGTGCGGATTCGAGGCGCCCGGCGTCGATGCGATGCGCGCCGATCTCACCGAAGCGATCGAGCTGCAGCGCGCCGCGTGGCTCGAGCGGAGTCGCGAGGGCGGCCTCCGCGACAGCCTCGCCCGCCTCGAGGGAACCCTCGCCGAGTACGAGGCCCCGCCCGAGTGAGCGCGGGGCCGGCCGGCGCCGGAGCTCCTCCATGGGTGGTGATTGCCGCCGGCGCCGGCGCGCACACTGGCGGGCGTCGGTTGGGGCCGACGCCGCGGCTCATCCGCAGGCGTCGGGTCCCGCCGGGTCGGGCAGTGGGTCGCCCGCGTTGCGGCCGCCTTCGCGGAGCGAGCGCGTGAAGCAACTGCCGTCGGGTCTCCGGAGCACGGAGTACGTGTCGAGCTCGAACGGGTCCCCGGGCGAGCCGTAGTCGGCCACGGTCCCGCAGCACTCCTCGAAGTAGACCGACAGATCGCGGCCCTTCGCGTGCGTGAAGGTGATGCCGTCGCGCACGACGGGCACGCCGCGTCCGAGGTCGTCGATCGCGTCCCAGTCGTGGAAGACCTTGGTGCTTCGCTGGTTGGCGCTCGCGCAGTTCAGGGTCTGGTCGACGCACACGTGCGGCTTCACGAACTTCACCTTGAAGTCGGGCGTCGAGCAGCCGATGTCCGTCCCCATGTCGATCGCGCCGGCCGCCCGGGCGGCGGTGACTTCGATCGGCTCCGGGCACGTCCGGTCGGAGCGCTCGGTCGCCATGACGAAGGTCGTTCCGGTGTTGAGGTTCGTCTCGATCGACCAGACGCCCTGCACCGAGTTGGCGCCGTCTTCCTTCTTGAGGATCCACCGGCCCTTGCCGGGGTCCTGCTCGTGCTCGATCTTGAGCGGGCACCCCGTCCAGCAGAGCTGCGGCCCCGGGGGCGGTACGACCGGCGTTCCGAGCGGGCCGCGGATCCGCTTCAGATGGATCAGCTCGCACGCCGACGCCGGGACGGCGGCCAATACGCCTACGACCATTGCCGTCGCGATCGCGGCGGCCTTCCTTCGTGTCATCATCGTCTCCACTGTCGCTCCGATTGGCGACGTCGATCGGCGCAGCATCTTTCGTGCCCTGCGCGTGGTCGAGAGACGGCCACGCGGATCGGGCTCTCCCACGCGGCGCGCGGCACCGAGGCCGTGGAGCTTCGCCCCGCGCCGTGGCGTTTCGCCCCGGCGGACTCCGAGGCGCGAGAGTGAGCGTCAGATGCCGACCGCGGGACCCGTCTGCTCGCTCCACCGGCTCTCGGGCGCGGTGCTCGGCACGGGGACGACGGGCGTCCGCCCGACGGCGTCCGGCCGCCACGCGATGCCGTGGTCGGCCGCGAGGTCGGCGAACGCGCCCCGGACGTCCTCGACGATCTCGTCGAGATCGGGGACGACGTCCCAGCTGGCGTTGAACCCCCAGAAGAGGGTGCCATCGTAAGAGAAGAGCGCGATCCCCAAGCCCATCCCGTCGATCAGCGGCACGACGGGGTACAGCTCCTTCAGCCGGGCGCCGAGCGAGTACAGCGGGAACGGCGGCCCGGGGACGTTCGTCACGATCATGTCGACCGGAGCCGACGCGAGACGGCTGCCCGCAGAGAGAGCCACCGTGGGCAGCCATTCGGCCAGGTACATCAGGCTCTCGACACCGAGCGATGCGCGCCGACTCTTCAGCCGCGTGGTCGTCTCGACGACGTGGTCCAGACGTCGTCCGGGGTCGGCTTCGGCCACGGGAAGCGGAACGATCCAGGTCGAGACCCGATTGCCGAACTCGTCGTCGCCCGGCTGCCGGAGGTCGACCGGGGCGGCGACGCGGAAGTCCGTGCGGTCGGGGTCGAGCCCGAGGCGTTGGAGCCGACGCCGCGTGGCGCCGGCCACGGTGGCGAGCACCACGTCGTTCACCGTGCAGCCGGCCGCCCGCTTCACCTCGCGCACCGTGGCGAGGGGCAGGGCGAGGGCGGCGAAGCGCCGCTTCGGTGTGACGATCCCGCGGAGGTGGGTCGTCGGCGTGGGCCGGAGGGCCGACGACGCGAGGCCGACGAGGGCGCGCGCCCGGGCGCTCAGATCCGACAGGGTGCGGCGCGCCTCGGACGAGCGCAGAGCGCGGACGGCACCGGTCGCGAGGTCGGAGCGGCGTCGCCACTCGTCCCCCCAGAGCCCCAACGAGCTCGGTCGCGCGCGGGGGCAGAAGGGTGGGGCCGCCGTCATCTGGATCGTCGGGTCGGGCGACAGGAGGATCTGCGCGAGCTCCACACCCGCGCGCCCGTCGATCATCGCGTGGTGGAACTTGCTCACGATGGCGAAGCCGCCGTCCGCGAGTCCCTCGATCAGCCACATCTCCCACAGGGGCCGGCTGCGG
>JAUIFY010000326.1 GCA_030430245.1 bacterium
GGATCTCGCAGACGTCGGCACCGGTCGCCGCGGCGATCGCGACCGCCGCCGTGTCCGAGCCACCCCGACCGAGCGTGGTGATGTCGCCGGAGTCGTTCACCCCCTGGAACCCCGCGACGACGGCCGCGCCGCCCTCGTCGAGAAACCCGTGAAGCGACGCATCGTCGATCGAGCGGATGCGCGCGCGGCCGTGCGCGGCGTCGGTGTGGATGCAGATCTGATGGCCCAGGAAGGAGCGCGCCCGCGTACCTCGATGGTTGAGCGCGATGGACACGAGCGCGGCACTCACTTGCTCGCCGCTTGCGACCACGACGTCGGTCTCGCGCACGGACGGCTCGCTGCAGAGCCCTCCGGCCAGTTCGAGGAGACGGTTCGTCTCGCCCGACATGGCCGAGACCACCGCGACGACCCGGTTGCCGGCATCCACCGTCGCGGCGATCCGCCGGGCAACCTCCTGAATGCGCTCGATGGATCCGACCGACGTGCCGCCGTACTTCTGGACGACGAGCGGCCTCATCCCGCGACTCCGAGGGCGTCGAGCACCGACGCGGCGCGACGACCCTGGGCAGCCACGAGGAGCTCGCGGTCGGTGTCGCCGGGGCCGGGCTGGATGCGCACCACGATGGCGTCGAGCCCGTCGCGCTCCGGGAGCTGCTCGAACCATTCGACGACCGCGACGCCCTCTCCGTCCAGAAGCTCCGACAGCCATTCCGGGTCGGGCGGATCGTCACCGTGCCGGTACAAATCGATGTGGGCGACCGGAACGCGGCCGGGATACTCCGCCGCGGTGAGGAACGTCGGACTGTGGACGTCGCGCTCGTCGACCCCGCAGGCGCGGGCGATCCCGCGCACGAGCGCGGTCTTGCCCGCTCCGAGCGGACCGATCAGGCCCACGATCGCGCCACGCGGCAGTACGCCGCCGAGGCGCTCACCGAAAAGCTCGGTCTCGCCCTCGGATGTGGTCCGAACGGTCATCGAGGGTCAACGATAGCAACCACCCCCGGATGACGCACCGCCAAACGCCCGACCGCTACGGCCGTGGAAACGCCCTCGGGCGGACCTCACCCACAACGATGCAGCTCCGCGCGGGCCAGCGGAAGCTCGTCTGCGAGCTCGCGCGCGAGAAGCCCCGCCGAGCCCAGACGCTCCGCCAGCCGATCCCCGGCGCGCCCGTGCAGATGGACGCCGAGCCGAGCCGCGTCGAAGGCGTCGAGTCCTTGAGCGAGCAGGCTGCCGACGAATCCCGCCAGCACGTCTCCCGTCCCCGCGGTCCCGAGGATGGGTCCGCCGCTCTGGTTCACGCCGAGGCGCCCGTCCGGCGCCGCCACCAGGGTCCCGCTCCCCTTCAGCACCACCACCGCGCCGGTCCGCTGCGCGAGGTCCAGAGCACACCGGCGACGATCCCGCTGCACCTCGGCGGTCGTGGCCCCGCAGAGTCGCGCCATCTCGCCGGGGTGCGGCGTGAGCACGACCGGAGCCCGCGCGCGACGGACCGTGTCGAGATGGTCGGCCAGCACGTTCAGACCATCGGCATCGACGACCATCGGGAGCGCCGCTCGCGCCACGAGCCAGCGGACCGTTCGCGCCGCCTCGCGGCTCGTGCCGAGGCCGGGGCCCACGGTGAGCGCCTTCTTCCCCGCGAGCCGGTCCGTCCACTCCGACGCGGAAAACCGCTCGATGACGGACGTCATGAGCTCGGGCTGCGACGCGGCGACGATTCGCGCGACCTCGTCCGGGCACGCGACCGTCGCGAGGCCCGCGCCCCCGCGGAGCGCGGCCCGCCCCGCCAGAACCGCCGCCCCGCTGGTGCCACGGGCTCCCGCCACGAGCAGCACGTGACCGTGCGATCCCTTGTGGCCCGTCTCGTCGCGCGCGGGCAGCAACGCCCGCACGACGTCCGGCGTCGAGGCCTCGGCGAGTGGCGCCTCGTCGTCGAACGCTTCCTTCGCGAGCCCGATCTCGATCCGCTCGAGGGCGCCCACCCATGGCCGCGCGCAGGGCAGCACGAGTCCGAGCTTCGTCGCGCCGAGGGTGAACGTGACGTCGGCACGGATCGCGATGCCGAGGGGCTCGCCCCGGTCTCCGTCGAGCCCCGAGGGCAGATCCACGGCGGCGACCGTCGCCCTCCGGCCGCGCTTCGCGGGCCGGGCGTTGATGGCCTCGACCAGGTCGGCCGCCGCGCCCTCGACCGGTCGCGCGAGGCCGGTGCCGAACACGCAGTCGACGACGACACCACACGCATCCAGCGCGGAGCGAAAGTGCGCCGCGCCCTCCTCGTCTCCCAGCTCGATCACGCGGCCGCGCCGGCGCCGCCAGCGTTCGAGGTTCGTCTTGGCGTCGCCCTTCAGCCGCTCCGGCCGCGTGAGGAGGGCGACCTGCACCCTGTATCCTTTGGTCGCCAGAACGCGCGCGATCACGAACCCGTCGCCACCGTTGTTGCCCCCGCCGGCGACGACGAGCACTCCGCGCTTGCAGGCCGGGCCGTGCCCCCGGTGGAGTGCCTCCGCCACGCCCCGCCCCGCGCGCTCCATGAGGTCGATCGACGGCGTCCCGAGCGCGATCGTGCGCGCGTCGAGCCGTCGCATCTGCTCCGACGTGACCAGCCGCATGCCGCGTCCTCGCACGGACCCGGCCCGGATGCCAGCGCCGCAGCGTCCGCGCTACAGCGAGGCTTCGCTCTCGCGGATCGCGTCCGCGATCCCCTCGGCGTGCGACCGCACCTCGTCCTCGCGTTCTCCCTCGACCATCACGCGGATGAGCGGCTCGGTGCCGGACGCGCGGACGAGCACGCGCCCGCGATCCCCGAGACCGCTTTCGATGTCGCGGATCGCTCCTGCGACCCGTTCGTCGGCCGTTACGTCGCGACGCTCCTTCACCCGAACGTTCACCAGAACCTGGGGGAAGCGCGGCATCGAGGCCGCGAGCTCCGACAGTGGCCGCCCGGCCTCCACGAAGATCGAGAGGATGCCTAGTGCGGTGATGAGTCCGTCGCCCGTCGTGTTGTGATCGAGGAAGATGATGTGGCCCGACTGCTCGCCACCGATGTTGGCGTCGCGGCGCCGCATCTCCTCCACGACGTAGCGGTCACCGACCGGCGTCCGGACCAGTGCGACTCCGATGTCGCGCAGCGAGACCTCCAAGCCGAGGTTCGACATGACGGTCGCGACCACCGCGTCGTTTCGCAGCGTGCCCTCGCGCGACATCTGGTGTGCCGCGATCGCGAGGACCTGATCACCGTCGACCATTTCACCTCTCTCGTCGACGAGCAGGCAGCGATCGGCGTCGCCGTCGAGCGCGATCCCGATGTCCGCTCCGACCTCGACGACCTTCTTCTGCAGCCCTTCGGGATGCATCGCACCGCAGCCGTCGTTGATGTTCTGGCCATTCGGGTCGCAGCCGATCGTCCAGACCTTGGCGCCGAGCTCCTCGAGGACCTCGGGAGCCACCTTGTAGCCGGCTCCGTGGGCCGCATCCACGACGATCTTGAGACCGTCGAGCGTGCGGTCGCGGGGGAAGGTGTTCTTCGCGAACACGTTGTAACGACCGAGGGCGTCGTCGATGCGAAACGCCTTCCCGACCTCGCCCGCCGTGGGTCGCAGGTGGTCGATCGAGCCGGCGAAGACGAGATCCTCGATCTCCGCCTCGACGGCATCGGGCAGCTTGAAGCCGTCGCTCGCGAAGAACTTGATGCCGTTGTCCTGGAAGGGGTTGTGCGAGGCCGAGATGACGACGCCCGCGTCGGCCCGAAGGCTCCGCGTGAGGAACGCGATGCCCGGCGTGGGCATCGGGCCGACCAGCAGCACGTCCACGCCCATCGAACAGATGCCGGAGGCCATCGCCGTCTCGAGCATGTACCCGGAGACCCGGGTGTCCTTGCCGATCAGGATCTTGTGCCGGCGGGGGCTCTGGCGGAAGACGTGGGCGACCGCGCGACCGAGCCGCAGCGCGACCTCCGACGTCATCGGATCGGCGTTCGCGACTCCGCGGACACCGTCCGTTCCGAATAGTTTCTTCTTCCTCTTGCTCACGGATTCTCCTCGGCCGCGGGGCGCGGCGGCCCCACCAACTCCATATCGGCCCGTTCCGCCGTTGGCTCCAGCGTCACGATCGGAGGGTCCAGCCGCAAGGCCTCGTACCCCGGCGGCAGGGTCACCAGCGGCCGCACCTCCACGGCCTCCCGGCCCGCCAGGGTGGCCGCGTCGACGTACGCCGCACCGGGCGCGAGCTCGAACGTGCCGATCTCGACGGCGGGACCGCGTACCACCACGGTGATCCGGTCCGGCACCAGGGTCCAGCCCTCGCCGCTCTTCATCTCCAGGGGCACGTTCTCGAAGACCCGCTCCGCCACCTCCCGCTCCACCACCACCTGCGCGACCACCGTCGGACGGCGGAGTTGGACCAGCGCCGCGGGGGCGAGCAGGTCCAGGGTCCGCTCGTTCACGCCGGGCTGCAGCGTGGTGCGGTCGAGGGCCTGGGTCGTCACCTCGGTGAGCCCGGAGACGCGCGAGCGGGGGCCGGAGACCGAGACCTCGTCCGGCAGCAGCTGCAGCTCGACGACCTTCAGCCCCGGCTCGAGATCGCCCCGATCGTCGATCCGGATCGGCAGCTTGCGACGCACCACCCGATCGACCGAGAGACTGACCCGCGACGGCGTCACGCGATTGACCTCGACGCTACGCGGGAGAGCGAAATCCTTGGCGTTCAGGGTGTAGGTGGCGACACCGGGCCGCACCCCGGCCAGATCGAGCGACGTTCGCAGGTTCTTCGCATCGATGCTCGACAACATGAGCCCCGAGCCGCTCACCCGGACCTCGACGTAGTCCGGCACCGTGCTCGTGATCACCATGCCGGCTGGGATGTGGATGAGGTCGAGCCGTACGCGCAGCGTGCGCTCGCTCGTGCGTGCACCGGCATTCACGAAGAACCAGAGGCCCGAGGCCAGGACCAGGGCGAGCAGCCACGTCCCGATGTCCGCCCACGAGGGACGCAGCAGCGACTCGAGGAGGCTCCGAGGCCCACGCCGCACGGGCTTCACGGCAGCGCCAACTGGCCGAGCGTCGTCCGCAGACTGCCGGCGTCCATGTCGCGCGTGATGCGGCCCTCGCGCACGAGCGAGATCTGTCCTTCTTCTTCGGACACGACGATGACCGCCGCGTCCGTCTCCTCGGTGAGACCGATCGCCGCGCGATGTCGAGACCCGAGCGAACGGCTCACGACCTGGCTCGTGGTGAGTGGCAGGAAGCAGCCCGCCGCCGTGATCCGCCCCTGCCGGATCACGACCGCGCCGTCGTGGATGGGCGACGTCGGCAGGAAGATCGACACGAGGAGCTCGCTACTGACCCGCGCGTCGAGACGCGTCCCCGCCTCGAGATACTCGTTCAGGCCCACGTCGCGTTCGAACGCGATGATCGCCCCGACGCGCTTCGTCGCGAGCAGGACCGCCGTCCGGGCGACCTCGTCGATCATCTCGTTGCGCCGCTGGCGGTCTCCCCCGAACAACGTCCCTCGCCCGACCCGCGTGAGCGCCCGACGGATGTCGTTCTGGAACAGGATCACGATGACCAGAAGGATCGAGGAGAGGAAGTTGTTCAGGATCCAGGAGAGCGTGTAGAGCTCGAAGTATTGCGACGCGGAGAACAGCGCCGCGACCATCAGCAGGCCGATCAACATCTGCACGGCGCGCGTTCCGCGGATCTGGTTGATGACCCAGTAGATGAGGATCGTGATGATCAGGATGTCCGCGACATCCGCGAGGCGCACGTTCTCGAACAGCGCCCCCATCGATCAGCCTCGAACCCCTTCCACGACCGACAGCGCCCGTCGGGTCGGCCCGACGTCGTGCGTCCGGACCAGGACCGCCCCCCGCTCGGCGGCCACGACGGCCGCCGCCAGCGAGGCCTCGAGTCGGTCCTCCGGCGCGTCCCCGCCCAGCCCGGCTCGCTTCAGCGCCTCCCCGAGGAAGCTCTTGCGCGAGAGCCCGATCACGACGGGGAGCCCGAGCACGCCGAGCCCGTCGAGACCGAACAGGAGCGCCCGACTCGCGGCCGCCCCCTTCCCGAACCCGATCCCTGGATCGATCCACACGCGCGACTCGTCGACGCCCGCCGCGCGGAAGGCAGCGACGCGGGCCGCGAGCTCCTCGACGACCTCCGCCACCACGTCGCGGTAGCCCGGGGCGTCGCGCATCGTCTCCGGCGTCCCGCGAATGTGGCCCACGACCACCGTCGCGCCCGTCCCGGCGACCGCGTCCGGCATGGCCTCGTCCATGAGCCCGCCGCTCACGTCGTTCACGATGGTGGCACCGGCCGCGACCGCGCGCCGGGCCACCTCGGCCTTGTACGTGTCGACCGAGATCGGAACGTCGGGATGACGCCTCCGGAGGCTCTCGATCACGGGCAGAACCCGCCCCAGCTCCTCCTCCGGGGAGACCGGCGCGGCACCCGGCCGCGTAGACTCGCCTCCCACGTCGAGCACGTCGACCCCCTCGCGGACCATCCGCGCACCGATGGCGTCGGCGTCGCCGAGCCGGGCCCGGCTGGGCGGATGGAACGAGTCGGGGGTCACGTTCACGACACCCATCACGCCGACCTGCCGCCCCTCACGCTGCCAGGGGAGCGGTTCGCGGGCCTGCACCGCGCCCCGGGGCGCGGCGTGCACATGGAGTTGGCGTCCGGACGACGGCCCCTCAGGTGGCCGGGACCGGGTCGCCGCCATCCCCGTCGCGGTACGACTGGACGAGCTCGTCGATCTCGGAGCTGTCGAGGACCTCGCGTTCGAGCAGCGCCTTCGCGATCGCGTGCAGCGCCCTCAAGTTCGCGTTCAAGAGCGACTTCGCGCGCTCGTACCCTCGAGTGACGAGGCT
>JAUIFY010000015.1 GCA_030430245.1 bacterium
GTTCGAGTTCCGAAGCTGGCAGGGCGTGGTGATCCCCATCCTCTCGGGGGGCTTGTCCGCGATCTGGGGCCTCGGGTTCGGTGGGCTCTTCGGGTTGTCCCTCGACCCTCTCGTGCTCGTCATCCCGCTCCTGATCTCGGCGCGCGCCCACTCGCACTCGGTGCAGTCGATGGAGCGCTATCACGAGGAGTACCACAAGCTCGGCGACAAGGACGCCGCGATCGTCAAGTCGTACACCGAGATCTATGCTCCGGCGATGGTGTCGATCGTCGCCGACGGCATCGCGATTCTGACGCTGATCGTCGCGCGGATCCCGATCATCCAGAAGCTGGCCATCCTCTGCAGCTTCTGGATCATCTCGATCTTCGTGAGCGTCGTGACGCTCCATCCGATCATCCTCGCGTACGTGAAGCCGCCGAAGGACCACCCCGACCACGGCGACGAGAAGGGGTTCTTCGCCCGATCCTACGACCGGTTTCAGGCGTTCCTGGTGTACTGCTCGACCGGCCCGCGTCGCGGCTGGATGGCGGTCATCCTCGTGTTCCTTCTGCTGTTCGGCTTCTACTTCGCGCAGAAGGTGCGGCCGGGCGACACGTCCCCCGGCAAGGCGCTGCTCTACGACGACCATCCACACAACGTCGCGTTCGACGTCGTGAACGAGAAGTTCGTCGGCGCGAGTCAGCTCATCGTGATCGCGGAAGGCAAGAAGCCCGAGGCGTTGAAGGACGCCCGGTCACTCAACTCGCTCGATCTGTTCGCCCGCTACATGAAGCAGAGCGACGAGACCGGGGCGGTCGGCGGAACGATTTCGGCCACCACGATGCTGAAGCGCATCTTCCGGACGTTCCACGAGGGCGATCCCAAGTGGGAGACGCTGCCGATCACGAGTGACCACGTCGGGCAGCTGTTCTTCCTCCTCACGTCGAACACGTCCCGCGGCGAGATGGATCGCTTCTTCGACATGTCGCTGACGAACGCGACGCTGACGATCTTCTACAAGGACTACAATCACGAGATCATCAAGAATTCGATCGCCAAGGCGAAGGAGTTCATCGACACGGAGGTGAGCGAGGAGGACACGGTTCGATACCTGCTCGCGGGCGGCCTTCTCGGCATCCTCGCGGCCACGAACGAGGAGGTCGAGTGGTCCTATCGAGTGAACCTCGCCCTCATCCTGATCGTCGTCTTCATCCTGAGCTACCTCACGTACGTGTCCGTGATCGGTGCATTCATCGTGATGCTGCCGTCGCTGATCTCGCAGCCGCTCTCCGAAGCGTGCATGTACTTCCTCGGGATCGACTTCAACATCAACTCGTTACCCGTGGCCGCGGTCGGGATCGGGATCGGGATCGATTACGGGTACTACGTGCTGTCGCGAATCGTGGAGGAGTACCCGAAGGACCGAAGCTTCGACAACGCGATCGTGCGCGCCTATGACACCACCGGCAAGACGGTGTTGTTCACCGGGATGTCCCTCACGGCGAGCATCGTCTACTGGTGCTTCTTCCCGATGAAGTTCCAGGCGCAGATGGCGATCCTGCTCGTCATCCTGCTCGCATTCCACCTGATCGGTGCGCTCCTGTTCATTCCACCGATGGTCTCGCTTCTGCGGCCGAAGTTCGCGATCAAGTACGCCGACGAGCACGATCAGCGCGTGCTGGAGGAGGGGATCGAGGGCGACGAGGCCCCGGCGTAGCCGCCGGGGGGCGACGCGTCCGGTGTGACGCGGCGTTCTGCGGGCCTGCGGCGGGGATGCTAGGGGACGCGGCGATGGAGTTCGCACCTTCGCCGGCGGAGGAGGCCTTCCGGACCTCGGTGCGGGACTGGCTCTCGGCCCACGTCCCGACCGAGCCGTATCCGGCCGACGCGGGAGAGCGGGTGCAGTACTCGCGGCGGTGGGCACGCACGATGTACGAGGGAGGTTGGGCGGGCCTCGCCTGGCCGAAGGAGTACGGCGGGCGTGACCTGTCTCCGCTCGAGCATCTGATCTTCGCCGAGGAGTACGCGGCGGCGGGGGCGCCGCCCCTCATCGACATCGGCGTGGGCCCGGCGCTCACCGGGCCGACGCTGATCCACCACGGGACCGAGGAGCAGAAGCGACGCTTCTTGCAGCCGATCCTGTCGGGCGACGAGGTCTGGTGTCAGGGCTTCTCCGAACCCGAGGCCGGATCGGATCTGGCCGGTCTACGGACGCGAGCGGTGCTCGACGGCGACGACCTCGTCATCAACGGTCAGAAGGTGTGGACCAGCTATGCGCGTTTCGCGGACTGGTGCATCCTGATCGTCCGCACGAACCCGGACGTCCCGAAGCACAAGGGCCTCACGTTCGTCCTGCTCGACATGAAGACGCCCGGCATCACCATTCGGCCCCTCGTCGAGATGACCGGCGTCGCCTGGTTCAACGAGGTGTTCTTCGAGGACGTCCGCGTCCCGAAGAGGTTCGTCGTGGGCGAGATCGACAAGGGCTGGGACATCACCGTCACGACGCTCAGTGTCGAGAGGGGGGCCCACAATCCCTACCCGCGACTCGTGAGCGAGCTGCAGGACATGATCGCGCTCGTGAAGCGACTCGCCGACGATACGCCCAAGGCCGCGGACCCTCGCCTGCGCCAGAGAATCGCCCGGATCGCGACGGAGGTCCATGCTCTCCGTCTGACCGTCCTCCGGAGCGTCAGCGAGACCATGCGCAAGGGTCGTCCCGGCCCGGAGGGCTCGATTCTCAAGCTCATGTGGAGCGAACTCGAGCAGCGATTGATGGAGGCTGCCTCGGAGATCTCGGGCGCCTACGCGGCTCTCGACGAGCACGCGCCGCAGGCGATCGACGGCGGTCGGTGGCAGTACGGGCTTCTCTGGTCGCGCGCCGCATCGATCTACGCGGGTACGTCGGAAGTGCAACGGAACATTCTCGCCCAGCGGGTGCTGGGCTTGCCTCGCGGCTGAGTGCCGCCTCTCTCTGGACACGATTGCAAGGAGCTTCTCGAAGATGGCCGACCTCGAAGTCGAACGCGAAAACGGAATCCTGTGGCTCACGCTGAATCGCCCGGAGCAGATGGGGGCGCTGACCGTCGAGATGCGCAATACGATTCTCTCCGAGCTGGAGGTCGCGCGGTCCGACGACGACGTGCGTGGCATCGTGATCGGGGGCACCGGGAAGGGCTTCTGTACCGGTGCGGACCTCTCGCAATCGCGTGGGGGGGAGACGAGCTCGCCGGGACGCATGCGCGAGATGATGCGCACGGGGGGCGCCCTGATGCTGCGCAAGATCTGGGAGATCGAGAAGCCAGTCATCGCTTCCGTGAACGGCACGGCGGCGGGGCTTGGCGCCCACCTCGCGCTCTTCTGCGACCTCGTGATCGCCGCGGAAGGGGTTCGCTTCATCGAGGTGTTCGTCCGGCGGGGAATCGCCATGGACGCGCTCGGCGGCTTCCTGCTCCCGCGTGTCATGCCGCTGCACAAGGCGAAGGAGCTCGCCTTCTTCGGTGATTCGTTCACGGCGGAAGAGGCGCTCGCGCTCGGCGTCATCAACAAGGTCGTCCCCGGCGAGGAGTTGGAGGCCGCCACGAAGGAGTGGGCCGACCGGCTGGCGAAGGCGCCGACGTTTGCGATCGGATGCACGAAGCGGCTCCTGAACCGGGGCACCGAGGTCGACCTGGAAGCGATCCACGACGACGAGGCCCTCATCCAGTGCATGGTGATGGGCTCCGAGGATGCACAGGAGGGGATGCTCTCCTTCCGCGAGCGCCGCAAGCCCGAGTTCAAGGGCCGGTAAGAGGGGCGCGAGGGTCGACTCGTTGGATGCACCGCCCCCCGAGGCTTCCGTTGCCGAGACCGGCGGCGGGTCGGGAAGCGGCGACGCGACGAGCCGCTCCCTGGTCGCGGTTGCGGTCCTCCTCGTCGCACTGGCGCTCGCGTTCGCCTCGTGGGGGCTCGTGCGACTCAATACGTGGTACCTCGCGAGCGATCAGTTCGCCTTCCTGACGCTCGCGGACGACCTGCGGCGCGGTACCGTCTTCCACGACGACTGGGGACTCGCGACGATCCAGCCGTACCCGCGGGACGGATGGGCCTACGATGCCCTGGCGCAGACCTACTACTGGCGCGATGGAAAGCTCTTCACGCGCTATCCACCGGGCTTCCCTCTGCTGCTCGCCGCCGCCGGGGTCCTGGGGGGGGAGAGCGCACAGCACGCGCTGAACCCGCTGCTCTATCTCGTGACCCTGGTGGTGCTGGCAGGCTTCACCTGGACGGTCTTGCGCGACGTCTCGACGCCGATCGCGATCGGTGCCGCCGCGGCGGTTCCGTGGTTGTTCCTCCTCCTCCCGACACGGGTCCACCTTTGGGGCATCACCGTCGCGCGCGATCTGCCGGCGCACCTGTTCGGCATCCTCGCTCTCATCGCGGCGGCCCGTCGCGCCCCCGTCTGGAGCGGTCTCGCTCTCGGGTTCGCGTGCACGATCCGGCCGGACGCGGGGCTGTATCTCCTCTCGGTGGCCGCGCTCCTGTGGCGGACACGGCCCCCGATGGGCCGACTCGCCGCGGGGGCCGCGGCTTTCGCGGTGAGCGCCAGCCCGGTGCTGATCTACAACTACGTCGTCGAAGGGAATCCGTTTCGCTTCACGCAGGGCTCGGAGTTTCGCGACGTCCTCGGAGGAGTCGCGCCCGTGGACGGCATCGTCCGGGTGGCGGCCGAGGTGATGCCGTCGGGCGGTGCGTTCCAGCTCTCGAACCTCGCGACCACGATGCCGGGGAATGCGATCTTCCTCGTGTCGGCCTTCGGCTGGTTCACCGCGCTGGTCGTGGTGGGAGTGCTTTGGGCGGCGCGACGTTCTCCGCTTCTCGTCGCGGCGACGGTGCCGTACGCCGTCGTCGCGTTTCTCTTCTACAGCTGTTGGTCGCATCCCGATTCGCGGTACCTCGCCGGCGTTGCAGCCTGCCTCATGCCCCTGGCCGCGGTGGGGGCCGTCGTCGCGTGTGGTGCGGCCGCGACGGCCGGACCCGTCGGTCGGCTCGTCGCGCTCGTCGTGGTCGCGGTTCCCCTCGCGCGGGGGGTGGGGCTCGCTCCCGGCGTCATTCCCGCGCCGGGCCGGGCCGGGGCGGCGCTCGCGTGGAGCGCGCTGGTCGTTTCCCTTCGAGGATGGATTCCGCGGCTGGCGGCTCGGCCCGTCGGGTGGGTTCCGCTCGCCCCGGCGATCGGCTTCGCGCTCCTGGGCGTCGTCCTCGTCGGCCGGAGCGCGGGCGCGCGCGATCCCTTCCAGGCGGCGCAGGTCGAGCGCGCACGGGCGGCCGTGGCGACGACGATGCCGGCCGGGTCGTTGGTGGTCACGACCACCGGGCTCGGCCGACCGGCGGAGAACCTCCGGCACTACTCGGACCTCGAGGCGTTCTACACCGAGGAGCTCTCTCTCCTGCGCGTGAACGGTGACAAGGCGATGGTGCAGTTCGCGCTCGAGGGCCGTCGGACGTTCTACCTGCTGGACGCGCGCGATCGAGCGAGCCTCGACCGCGTACGCGAGAAGGTGGACGTGCGCGTGGTGGAGCGGCGAGAGGGCCCCGCACTGCTGGACTGGTACATCGATCCACGCCGCGCACCGGCCGGCGCGGTTCTCTACGAGCTCGTACTGCCGGAGGCGCTCCAGAGACAGATCGAGCAGTTCCTGGACGCGGGCGACCGGGTGCGCAGGGAGCGGAAGGCGGCGGAGAGGGCCGGCGGGCCCGAGGGGTGATCACGCTGGCGTCCGGGCCGCGGCCCGTCGTATGGGGAGCGTCATGGATTTCGACGACACGTCCGAAGAGGCCGCCTTTCGCGCGGAGGCCCGTGCGTGGCTCGAGGAGAACGCCGAGCCGCTGGCCGAGGGGGCGCGACCGGTCTCGATCGCCGAGTTTCGCAAGCGTCCGGACGCGATCGCCGCGGCGAAGGAGTGGATGGCCCGCAAGGCGGACGGTCGGTGGGCCTGCCTCAGCTGGCCGGAGGCGTTCGGCGGCCGCGGGGCGAGTCGCATCCAGTCCGTGATCTGGGAACAGGAGGAGGCCCGATTCCGCACGCCCCCCAACATGTTCACGATCGGGCAGGGCATGCTGGGGCCGACGATCATGGCGCACGGCACCGAGGACCAGAAAGCCCGCTACCTCGGACCGATGCTTCGGGCCGACGAGGTGTGGTGCCAGCTCTTCAGCGAGCCGGCCGCGGGCTCCGACCTGGCCGGCCTCGCGACACGCGCGGTCCGGGACGGCGACGACTGGATCGTGAACGGGCAGAAGATCTGGACGAGCGGTGCGCAGTACTGCGATTACGGGATGCTGCTCACCCGGACCGATCCCGACAGCCCGAAGCACGCGGGGATCACCTACTTCATCGTCGACATGCGCTCGCCCGGGATCGAGGTCCGCCCGATTCGCCAGATGAATGGCGCGAGCACGTTCAACGAGGTGTTCTTCACGGATCTCCGCGTGCCCGATCGCAACCGGGTCGGCGAGGTCGACGAGGGCTGGCGCGGTGCCCTCACGACCCTCATGAACGAGCGACAGACGCTCTCGGGCGGCGGCGTGGGACCCGGCTTCGCCGAGCTGCTGGAGCTGGCGCGGGTCGCGCGCAAGGCCGGCCGACCCGCGATCGAGGACGAAGCCGTTCGGGCGCGACTCGCGGACGTGTACGTCCTGCAGAAGGGCGTGCAGTTCACGCGCTACCGGTCGATGTCGGCCTTGTCGCGTGGCGCGACGCCCGGACCGGAGAGCTCGATCGGGAAGATCGTGAGCGCCCCGCTTCGTCAGCAGATGGCGAGCCTCGCCCTCGAGCTGTTGGGCCCGGCCGGTGGCATCGTCGACGCGGGCGCGTTGCCCCTCGGTGCGAGCTTCTCCGAGGCGTACCTCGCAGCGCCCGGAGGGCGGATCGCCGGCGGCACGGACGAGATCCTGCGCAACGTCGTCGCCGAACGCGTTCTGGGCCTTCCCCCCGAGCCGCGCGTCGACAAAGGCATGCCGTTCTCGAAGATCCCAACGGGACGCGAGTCCCCGTCGACGTCGTGAAACGACGCCTGCGCGTGCGGGGCTAGCGTCCGCGACGTGCGCGCTCCTGCTCGGCCATCGCCTGTTGCGGCGTGACGACGAGCGAGGACTCGTCCTTCTCCTTCTGCTCGCTGCTCCGCATCTGCAAGGCGAGTGCGAGGCTGCGGCGCGTGATCTCGGCCAGGACCGGGATCTCGGCGATCGGCCTGCCTTCCCGTGTCGCGAGGGCCGCGGCGAGCGCGCTTCGCGCATGCGGCAGATCGTCGCGTCGAGCGATCAGGAATGCGCTCTCCTCGAGGCGATGCGCGAACCGGCGTCGTCGCGCTTCGTCGCCGAGGAGGGTTCGCACGCCTTCCTCCAGAGCCTCGCGCATGCGTTCCTCCTGGGCGGCGGGGCTGACGACGACCAGCGAGCTCTCCGTATCCGCGAGCTTGCCGAGCGTTTCCTCCATCCACGGAAGCGGCAGGAGCCACGTGCCGATCTCCGGCTCGCCCAAAAGCTCCGCGCTCGCGGCGAGGGCTTCGGCGTCGCTCGAGACGTCGCCGCGATCGAGCACGCCATCGATGGCCGGCGGAGGATTCTCGGGCGCGTCCGGCGCGAGCGTCTTGAGAACGCGGGGAACGTCGGGGAACCGCCCCCGTTCGGTGCGGTCGAAGGCGTCGCGGAGCACGTGATGAACCCAGGGCCAGGGGGTCTCGGTCAGCGGGATGCCGCTGCGCTGGGCGATCTCCTTGTGGGCGTCGCGCAGCGCGCTTCGCGTCGTCTTGCCGGAGTGGAACTCGCGGATGCCGTGGTCCTCGGAGATCACCGCGGACAGAGACGCCATGCCGCCGGGTACCTTGCGCGCCATCCAGACCAGCCGGGTTCCCGTCGGGTCGATCGGGCTCAGCCATCCGGCGGGCGCGTCGGCCTCGTCGGCTCCGAGGAGCTCGCGGGCCGTCGGCGGTGTCGGCGCGTCCGGCGCCGACCAGTGGCCGCGCTGCTCGAGTCGGTAGAGCGCGCGCTTGATCTCGCGACGCACGTTCTTGTCCGTGGTCCTCGCCTCGAGCCCGTGCAGGATCCCGCCCACTTCGGCGTCGTCGATGCCGCCGGCCAGACTCACGACCCAGGCGTCCAGGTCGGGCTCGGCGCCCCAGCGGTCGCCGAGGCGTGCGAGCGACGCCTTCGGGTCGGCGGGATCGAGGCCCGCGGCGGCGATGCGCGCCGCGTCGGGGGTCTTCGGGCTCCGGGTCTTCTTCTTCGAGCGACTCATGGGGGCGTGGGTGGAGTTCTACTGCACCGGGCCCGAGCCCGCATCGGCCGTCGCAGAACCCGTCAGCCCGGCTTCGGCGAGGGGCTCCTCGATGTGGAGACGCACCCACCGGGGGTCCCACCACTCGATGGGGTCGACGTGTCGACCTCGGATCAGGATGCTGAAGTGCAGGTGGTCGCCGGACGCGAGTCCGGTCTCGCCGCTGCGACCCACCGTCTGTCCGGCCTCGACGAGGTCCCCCTGCGAGACCTCGGTGCTGCTCAGATGTGCGTAGAGCGACGCGAGGCCGAGCCCATGGTCGATCAGGACCACGTTGCCGTAGATGCCGAGGTCCTCGACGGCGATGACCGTGCCGTCCTGCGCGGCGAGGATCGGGGTCTGTTTCACCGACGCCAGGTCGTATCCCAAGTGGTCCTGGTGGTCGACGACCTGGTCGCCGTAGAGGTAGCTGCGCCGCTCGGCGAAGCGCGAGCCCACCTTCGTTCCCGGCTGCTGCCGGAACGCGCCGGTGAGAGCCAGGCGCGGCATGGACTCGGCGGTGAGCTCGCGGATGCGTCGCTCGCTCGCCCGCCGCATGACGCGGTTGACCGCGAGAAACGCCTCCACCGGGTCGGCCGGAACTTCCTTGTCGTGGGCTTCGAGCAGAGGACGCACGGTGCCGTCGATGAACGAATCGCCGACGCGGATCTCCTCGGCCGGGAAGGTCTTGGCGCGGACCTCGACGGGGAACGCGACGACGCGCCGGTTCCCCGCGGCGTCGAGCGCGGTGACGCGCGGGGTCATCCCGTCCGGGGCGTCGTGGGGAACGGTGTAGAGGGCGACCCGGATGTGCTCGGGAAGACTCTGCGGGCGCTGGCCCGGAAAGACCGACTTGCCGACTTCGACGCCCGAGGACACGGTGTCGGGCTCGACCTCGTAGACGACGAGGTCGCTCCCCCCGCGCGTGATCCAGTGTTGGCCGCCCAGGACCCGGACCTTCGGAGGCGTCAGGTCGACGCGGAACGGGATCCGCAGCAGAGGTTCCCGCGGCCGAAGGAACGCCGTGGGGGCGTGGTCGGTCGCGTACACCTCGATCTCGCCGGGCCCCTCGGGCAGCCCGAGGGCCTTGGCATCGAGCTCGAGCGTCGCCGTCCGCTCGGTCACGCCGCTTCCGAGAAGCCCCGTCTCGGGGATCTGCTCTTCGGCGAGGAGCACGAGGGTACCGTCCGGCCGCCGAGCCATCATCTCGAAGCTCGCGAGTCCGGCCCGGCCGGCGGAGAGCGAGACCTCGAGCGGCGTGGTGCGGCCGACGACGTCGATGGGGGCGAGCAGTCGTGCCGAGGGCCCGCCCGTGCCCGCCCAGAGGATCCATCCGCCGCCCACGACGACGCCGACCAGGATCGTCCAGAGCAGAAGGCGTCGTCCGAGTCGGCGGGGACGCTCGCGTCGGCCGAAGGAATCGCGCATGGCGCCGACCTATAGGGGACGACTGGCGCTCCGTCGACCCGCGCAGGACTTCACGCGCGCCGCCCCCGGCGCCGGCGAGGGGCGATGCGGTCGGCCTCGATGCGCCGTTCCCGTGCGGCGGCCAGCGCCTCGAGCGCGGCCGCGAGGTCGGAGGGGGGCGAGGCTCCCGGGCCGCTCGGTTGCGCGGGGACGGGCGGCGACGTGGCGGACTGCGGGGGGCGGATGCGAAGACGTCGCCGGCGGCGGCGGGGCGACTCGGGGTCGCGCGTGTCGCCGGAGATGAGGCGAATCCGTCGAATCAAAGGCTTGCCGAGGTTTCGATTGACTCGATCCGCGATGTCGGGTCCGAGCATAGTTAGCTCTTGACGCCAGACGGCGTCCGGAGCCGCCAGGACGAGCTCGTCGCCCCGGACGCGCACCGGCGCGGCTCGCGTTGCGATGCGAGGGCCGACGATCTCCGGCCAGCTCTCCGCGATCCGCCAGATCGTCGAAGTCGCCTCCAGGCCGGCGCCCTTGAGGGCGGGATCGAGCAGTTCGGAGAGTCGGAGAATCATGGCTTGACTCCGGAGTCGGCCGAGTCAAGCGCATCGCGTTTGCCAGGTCGTTTGACAGCACTACATGTTGTGTGGCTTATGCACGCAACACACAAGATCGAGGGACCGCTCGGGGGGGCGGCTCCCCAGCGGCGAGCCCCGAAACGGCGTTTTCTGGTACCTTGGAGACGGGGCCCGGACGCCGGGAATCGGCATCGGAGCCACGTTCGGGGCGCGCCGGATCCCAGAGACGAACACGAGGCAACGCAAGAGACGACGGGGACCGAGGCGAGGATTTCAGAACGACGAGGCGCAGGGGCCGGGCTCCTGACGTCGCCGGATCTGGGCCGCAGCGGGTCATCGTGAGGAGGGGGACGAAACGTGGAGACATCGACGCAGAAGGACCGACCAGGGGCTTCTCCGGGCGCGGCGCCGGCGGCACCAGCCGCGGCCGCGCCGGCACCGGCCACCTCCGATCGGGCCCAGGCCCGGGGAAGGGGGATCGCCATCGAGCGCCGATTCACCCTGGCCGATGACGGATCCCGCATCGACCCGATCGAGAGCGAGGATTGGGAGCGTCGAACGGCGGTCATTTCGGGCGAGGGCGGCGACGTCGTGTTCGAGCAGAAGGACGTCGAGGTGCCGTCCGCATGGTCACAGCTCGCCACCAACGTCGTCGCGTCGAAGTACTTCCGGGGCCAGCTCGGCACGCCGGCCCGAGAGACGAGCGTGAAGCAGCTCGTCGGTCGCGTGGTGGGCTCCGTCCGGACCTGGGGGCTCGACCAGGGGTACTTCAAGACGCCGGCCCAAGCCGACGTCTTCGCCGACGAGCTCTCGCACCTGCTCGTAAAGCAGAAGGCCTCCTTCAACTCGCCGGTCTGGTTCAACGTCGGAGTGGAGAAGCACCCCCAGTGCTCGGCCTGCTTCATCCTCTCGGTCGACGATACCATGGATTCGATCCTCGACTGGTATCGCCGCGAGGGCGTGATCTTCAAGGGAGGCTCGGGCTCGGGCGTGAATCTCTCGAAGATCCGCTCCTCTCGAGAGGCGCTCGGGGGTGGCGGGACCGCCTCGGGGCCGGTTTCCTTCATGCGTGCGGCCGACGCCTCGGCCGGAGTGATCAAGTCGGGTGGCAAGACCCGGCGGGCCGCGAAGATGGTCGTCCTGGACGCCGATCACCCGGACATCGCCGAGTTCGTCTCGTGCAAGGCCGATGAGGAGCGCAAGGCCTGGGCGCTGATCGACGCAGGCTACGACGGCTCTCTCGACGGGCCGGCCTACAGCTCGATCTTCTTCCAGAACGCGAACAACTCGGTGCGCGTGACCGACGCGTTCATGGAGGCCGTCGAGGCCGACGCCGATTGGTCGACGACGGCCGTCACCGACGGAACCACGGTCGAGATCCTGAAGGCTCGAGGCCTGATGGAGAAGATCGCCGACGCCGCGCACTTCTGCGGCGACCCGGGCATGCAGTTCGATACCACGATCAACGACTGGCATACGTGCCCGAATTCCGGCCGGATCAACGCCTCGAACCCCTGCAGCGAGTACATGCATCTGGACGACTCGGCGTGCAATCTGGCGTCGATCAACCTCATGAAGTTCCTGAACGAGGCGGGGGATCTCGACACGACCTCGCTCCGTCACGCCGTGGACGTTCTGATCACGGCCATGGACATCCTGGTCGACGCCTCGAGCTATCCCACCGAGGAGATCGGCAAGAACGCCCATGCCTTCCGCGAGCTCGGGCTCGGATACGCCAACCTCGGCGCGCTGCTGATGGAGCTCGGCCTCCCGTACGACTCCGAGGCCGGGCGGCAGTACGCCGCCGCCGTGACGGCTCTCGTGTGCGGTGAGGCCTACCTCCAGTCGGCCCGCCTGTCGGGCGAGATGGGGGCCTTCGAGGGGTACGAGGTCAACAGGGAGCCGATGGCGGGCGTCATCGAGAAGCACCGGGCGCATGCGTTGAAACTCTCGACGACGCACGTCCCGCTCGATTTGCTGCACGCGGCGCGAAGCTCCTGGGACCAGGCGCTGGCGGCGGGGCGGGAGCTCGGCTTCCGGAACTCGCAGGCGACGGTGCTCGCGCCGACCGGGACCATCGCCTTCATGATGGACTGCGACACGACGGGCATCGAGCCGGACATCGCCCTCGTGAAGTACAAGAAGCTCGTCGGCGGCGGCATGCTGAAGATGGTGAACAACACCGTCCCAGGGGCGCTGAAGCGGCTCGGTTACGACTCGAAGGACGTCCAGGCGATCGTCGAGTACCTCGAGTCCGAGGACACGATCGAGGGGGCTCCCGGCCTCCTGGACGAGCACCAGCCGATTTTCGACTGCGCCTTCAAGGCGGCTCGCGGAACGCGGGCGATCGCGCCGGAGGGCCATCTGCGGATGATGGGAGCGGTCCAGCCGTTCCTCTCGGGCGCGATTTCCAAGACGATCAACATGCCGTCGGAGACGACGCCGTCCGAGGTCCAGGACGCTTTCATGCTCGCCTGGAAGCTCGGTCTGAAGGCCGTGGCGATCTACCGCGACGGATGCAAGCGGACGCAGCCGCTCAATACCTCCCGAGGCGAGCCCAAGAGCGAGGAGACGACGGCGGTGGCGGAGGCTCCGGTCGAGGCCGCTCCCGCGGCGGTCCCGGTCGCGGCCGAGTCGCAGGCGGTTCGTCGGAGGCTTCCGGCCGACTGCCGCTCGATCCGACACAAGTTCGACGTGGCGGGGCACGAGGGCTACATCCACGTCGGGTTCTACGACGACGGGACTCCCGGTGAGATCTTCATCAAGATGGCCAAGGAGGGAAGCACGATCTCCGGCCTGATGGACACCATCGCGACGCTCACCTCGATGTCGCTGCAGTACGGTGTCCCGCTGGACGCTCTGGTGTCGAAGTTCGGCCACGTGCGGTTCGAGCCGTCGGGCTTCACCAAGAACCCGGAGATCCCCTACGCCAAGTCGATCACGGACTACATCTTCCGTTTCCTGGGCGTACGGTTTCTCGCGGCCGAGAAGCGTGGCCTCGTGGGTCTGGCGGTCGAAGGCGAGGACGCGGAAGGGGGCGAAGCGACGGCGGTCGAGGCGATCGGCGTGACGGTGACCGGAACCGTCGAGACCACGGTCGCCTTCCAACCGCAGTCCGACGCGCCGAGCTGCTCGGATTGCGGATCCATCATGATTCGAAACGGGTCCTGCTATCGCTGCTCCAACTGTGGAGCGACGAGCGGCTGCTCGTAGGAACGAACCAAGCTCGGATGTTGCGGTCGCGGAACCTGGACGCGGCCGCGATGGGGGAGGGCACGGTGGTGCGTGGGGTCGTGTGGGCCCTCTCCCGCGGTGGTGTGGGGAGGACCAGGTAGCGAACGGGGCGGGGCGTCCCCGCCACCGTGGGGCCGCCGATGAAGGAGAGACATCGCCGGCCAGACTCCCCAACTTCTCAGGGTCTGGCGGGTTAGATCAACCCCCTCGGATTCTTGCGCGGAGCCCGAATTCTGATCGCGAATCGGACCTCGCAGGTCCCGCTCGCGGTACGCCGCGCGGCGGTCTTCGCCGTACGGCGGTGCTCGCAACTAAGGATTCGCGGGAGGGAGCCGATAGAGGATCTCACCGGGCCGAACGAGGTGGGCCTGGCGGCGGGCCGCGCGCTCGAGGGTCGCATCGTTGCTCTCGATGGCGCGGATCTTCTGTCGAATCCTGGTGATCTCCTGGACAAGCTCAAAGTTCTCGTGCTCGGCCTCGGCGACCTCTCTCCGGAGCTCCCAGGCGCCGAGCAGGCCCCGGTCGCCCGTGACCGCGGAGGCGAGCATGGCCAGCGCGATTCCTCCCAGCACGAGGCCGAGGCCGTTCGTGCGGAGGTTCTCGAGGCGAGCATCCATGGTTCGATCTAAACGGGAACCGCGGACGCTGGCAAGGGTGCGCTCCGATACAGAACGGCATTCTCGCGCGTCGAGTCGAACTTGTGAACGCCATTTTGAACGCGGCCTCCGGTTCGGCCCCGACAGGGCGACTTTAAAATGTCATTCTCCTGTTGACAGGGTTTAGCGCCTTCGAGTAAAATGCTGTTTATCAGTTGTGGTGGTGGATGTGGGGTGGTGTTCTCGCCTGAGAGGGGAACGAGGTTCCTTGTGAACCAAAGGAGGGTTTCATGGCGGTAAAGAGGAAGGCGGCCAAGAAGAAGGCTGCGAAGAAGAAGACCGCGAAGAAGCGGACTGCGAAGAAGAAGACCGGCGCCCGCAAGAAGAAGAAGGCTCCGGCGCGCAAGAAGAAGAAGGCGGCCAAGAAGAAGACCGCCAAGAAGCGGACGGCGAAGAAGAAGACAGGCGCCCGCAAGAAGAAGAAGACCGGCGCCCGCAAGAAGAAGAAGGCTCCTGCACGCAAGAAGAAGAAGGCGGCCAAGAAGAAGACCGCCAAGAAGCGTGCGAAGAAGAAGACCGGCGCCCGCAAGAAGAAGGCAGGCGGCCGCAAGAAGAAGCGCTAGTACGCGCTTGATCCGGCCAGCGGCCGGGTTTTGCGAGGGGCCTCGGGTCTCTCGACTTCTACAAGAGGTTAGATAACCAGAACGCATCGATTCTGGTCTCAGGCTGAGAAGGGCAAGGCCCTCGCGTCCGAACGGAGCGAGGGCCTTCGCCGTTTCTGGGGGTGCGAGAGGCGGCTCGGGGGCGTGAGCCGGCGTGTCTCGCCACGATTTGCTAGAGGCTCGGGGTCGGCGACGTTCCGGCACCTTCGGCGAGCCGTCGACGCTCCTGGCAAGTGGGGAGCGGCGGAGGGGCGTCGCGCGTGTCTCGCGTCGGCCGGACGCCGCGAGGCGCGGTGCCGGCCGGTGGGATCGGTGTCGGGTCGCCCACGCAACCGCATGGCGTCCCTGCACCTCATCGAGGCGGAGAACGAACGATACGCCGCCACCCTCGTGTTCCTGCACGGTCTCTGGGCCGCTCCCGAGATCTGGCGGGGCATGGCGCTCGGCTTCGCGCATCGGGGCTGGCGGTCGGCGGTCGCCGACTCGCGTGCGACGGCGCCGACGCGACCGAGCTTTCAGGAGTGGTGCGACGACGTGGCCGACGCGATCGCGAAGCTCGAGATGCCGGCCATCGTGATCGGCCACGACGCGGGCGGCCTGGTCGCGCTCGCGCTCGCGGCGCGCGGTCGGGTCGCGGCGTCGGTCGCGGTCGCGCCTCTCCTGGAGGGCGCGGGGCCGCTGGTCGATCCGGTGACGCGCTTGCGGAGCCGGTTCGGAATCGGTCCGGTCGAGCCGCCGGCTCCCGGCCACCCCTACCGCCATGCGTCGAGCGAGGCGGCGGCCTCGATCCTGGACCGGGCCCTCGTGGTCGAGCCCGCCGCGCGGGTCGGTAGTCTGCGGGGCGCCGCGCTGGCGCCGGGAGCCTCGGCGGCGCCGTCGCTTCTCGTGGCACAAGCGAGTGATCCGATCGTTTCGGTGCCACTCGTCGAGGTCACGGCTTCGGGCATCGACGCCGACGCGATGACGCTTCCGGGCACGCACTGGCCGATGCTGGAGCCGCGGCCCGATGCGTGGATGTCGCCCGTACACCGCTGGCTCGTCCGAAACCTGGGACCGGAGATCCTCCTCCTTCGCGGAGACGAAGACCTGCTCGAGGAGTAGACCGGCGGTCGCGCACGGGCCCCGACGACCCGGAACGCCGCCCCGTCGTGGCGCGGCGCCGCGGTCTCAGGAGGGGTCTTTGTCCGCCCCGGTCGCGTCGGTCGCGGCCGGTGTCTCGTCGTCGTCGGCCGGCTCCATGAAGGTGTGCAGGCCGCACTCGGTCTTGCCGCTGCCGGCCCACCGTCCCGCGCGCTCGTCTTCGCCCGCCAGGATCGGGCGCGTGCAGGGCGCGCAGCCGATCGACGCATATCCCTGCTCGAAGAGCGGGTGCGTCGGGATGTCGAAGCGCATCATGTATTCGTAGGTGTCCTTCGCGGTCCAGTTGGCGAGAGGGTTCACCTTCACGATCTCGCCGTCGGCCCGCTTGAGGCGCTCGGCGATCTTCATCCCGGCGCGGGTGCCCGCTTGGTCGCGACGCCGGCCGTTGATCCACGCGCGGACGCCGCGGAGGGCGAGCTGAAGCGGCTCGACCTTGTTGATCTTGCAGCACAGGTCGGGGTCGCGTTGATGAAGATCGTCGCCGTACTTCGCGATGAACTCCGGGCGTGGCATGGTCGAGGTCAGGTTCTGGATGGGCAGGCCGAATCGCTCGACCAGCTCGTCCCGGTACGCGAGGGTCTCGGGGAAGTGATAGCCGGTATCGATGAAGAGGATCGGCGTGTCCGGCGCGATGTCGCGCAGCATGTGCGCGATCACGACGCCCTCGTGCTGGAACGACATGGTGAGGACCGCGTCGGTGCCGAACGTGTCGGTCACCCAGCGCAGGATCTCCCCGGGTGGCGTGGTCTCGAAGACGTCGTTTTGCGCGGCCAGATCGAGACGCGGAGCGCCATCCTTGCCGGAATCCGCCATGGGACTCGGCTACCACAGCCCCAGAACTCCGGCAATTCGCGTCTTTTTTCGAGCGTAGGAGGGGATCCGCGGTGCGCGCGATCGGTTTGATGTCGGGGACGTCGCTCGACGGGATGGACGCGGCTCTCGTGCGGGTTCGGCGCCGCGCGGGTGCGGGCCCGGGGGCCTACCGCGCCACGCTGGAGGCCTTCCGCACGGTCCCCTACCCGGGTCCTCTGCGCGCGCTCGTGACCGACATCGCGCACGGAGAGGCCCGAGACGCGCGCGCGTTCGCCGACGCCGACCGTGGCGTCGCCGAGCTCGCGGCCCGCGCAGCCGCCGCAGTGGCCGCCAAGGCGGACGTGCCGCTTCGTCGCGTGGCCGTCCTCGGGAGTCACGGCCAGACCGTGTTCCACGGGCCGTCGATCGACGCCGGCCCGACCTCGATGCAGATCGGGGCTCCCGCGCGCATCGCGAACCTGACCGGCGTTCCGACCGTGGGCGACTTCCGGACGGCGGACATGGCCGCCGGCGGTTGCGGGGCGCCGCTCATGCCGATCGTGCATCGCATGCTGGCCTCCGACCCGAGGCGACGGCGGGCGATCCAGAACCTCGGCGGCATCGGCAACGTGACGTGGCTCGGACCCGCCGGACGGGGCATGACGGCCTTCGACACGGGGCCGGGCGTGATGGTGATCGATCGGATGGCGCGCACCGTGTCGCGCGGTCGCCAGCGCTTCGACCGGGGCGGGCGTCTCGCCGAGCGCGGGCGTGTCGATCGCGTGCTGGTGACGGAGCTGCTCCGCGATCCGTACTTCCGGCGCCGTCCGCCCAAGGCGACGGGCCGTGAGGCGTTCGGCGAACCGTTCGCGCGCGTCTTCGAGGCTCGCGCCCGTGGGCGCGGGCTGCGCGGCGCGGACCTGGTGGCGACCGCCACCGCCTTCACCGCGGCCTCGATCGCCGACCAGTATCGTCGATTCCTCGTGCCACGGCCGGGCATCGACGAGGTCCTGCTCGCCGGCGGTGGCGCGCGAAATCGGGCGCTCGTGGCAATGCTCGAGCACGAGCTCGGGGGTGTTCCGGTCCGGCCCATCGAGTCCATCGGCATCGACGGCGACGCGCTCGAGGCCGTCGGGTTCGGGATCCTGGCCGTGGCCGCGCTCGATGGGGTCCGCTTCGATCTGGCGCGGGTGACGGGCGCGAAGCGCCCGGTCCGGCTCGGTGTGATCGCCCGCCCCTGACCCCGCGCGCCGTGTCGGGCTCGGCTAGAGGTTGCCCGCGTTCAGCAGGAACTCGTCCGGGCCGAGTTGCTCGCGAATTCGATCGGCACCTTCGTCCATCGGGCGGGGATTCACCCGAAGATCGTAACGTTCGAAGATCCGGGACAAGGCCTCCTGGTGCGCGTCGATCGAGCTCGAGACGGAGAGGTAGCCATGGTCGGCCGCCTGCTTCCGCTCGAGGAAGTTCAGCGGGAACATGTTGAAGAACGTGTCGTCGGAATCGGAAGGCTCGATCAGGATGATGTCGCCGCGGAAGTTCGGATCTTCGCGGTATTGGTTCAGTCCGAGGTGCAGTCGCGAATGCAGCAGGGAGCGGAAGACTTGGTTCGCCACGGCGATCAGCCCATGGTCCGCCAGAGGTGCGCCGTGGGTGCGACGCCCTTGGTGGTCGGCGCGAACCTCGTTGTTGAACGGGCGGAACGGGTTGTAGGCGATCACGAGGTCCGCCCCGTGCTCGATCGCCACGTCGATGTTCGCGGTACGACGCACTCCCCCGTCGATGTAGTCGACGCCCTTGATCCGCGCGGGCTTGTAGAAGCCGGGCAGGGCCGTCGTCGCCTGCACCGCCTGCGAGATCGAGAGCGCGGCGTCTTCGTCGTGTCCGAAGACCGCGCGCTCGGCCGTGTCGAGGTTGACCGCGACGACGTACAGCTCCTTCCCCCGCTCGCGGAACAGCGTCCGGAAGTCGTTGGACAGACCGCGTGCCTCGAACGACCGTCGCAGGAACCGCTCCAGTCGTGCGTTGTCGAAGATGCCGCTCGGGACGTAATCGAGGAAGAACGGGAACGGCTTCTCGATGCGAAGGCCTTCCAGGAGCGTGCGCGCGACCTCGCGTCCCGTGTGCAGCGATGGCTCCTCGAAGAAGCGATCGATCGGAGCGCGCAGGGCACCCAGGATCTCGGGGCTGTTCGACAGCACCTCTCGAGTCGCATGAGGGAACCAGGTCGTGAGATCGGCCAGGAACTCGATCGGGCGCCACAGGAGCTCCTCGACGTTCGGCGCGTAGAAGTCGAGCGCCGAGAGCTCGGGAACGTCGCCGATCCCCTCGAGGCTGCCCAGCAGCTCTTCCGGTGTGAGGCCGGCCGCGAGGGGCGCCGCGAGCAGCGCTCCGGCCGAGAGGCCCACGTAGAGATCGAAGTCGACGACCTTCCGGTCGGCGAGGTAGTCGTCGAGGGCCGCGAGACCTCCGAGCTTGAAGGCGCCGCCCGTGACCGCTCCGCCGGCGAGGACGAGCGCGAGCTTGGGGGAGAGCTTGCGGGTCCGCGGCGTGCTCTTCTCGATGATGGTGATGCCCATGGGCGGCTCGTCGCTTCGTCAGATTCTCGGATGCAGGCGGCGGGGGCAATAGGGCCCCCGACAGCGACGCGGGCGGGGCGAGCCGGCGTCGAGGAGGCCCGAGGGAGAACGTCGCGAAGGCGCGCGGGATCGGCCCGAAACCACGTGACCTCGTCAGACGTCCACGCTAGCCTTCCGCCCGTGAGCCGCTTCCGCTGAATCGTGAAACGGCCCGGCGTGTCCGGGCCCGGCTGACGCGGGTGTCGGGACTCCTCCGGAGCTCGTGTCGGGAGGAGAGCCATGTCGAAGTACCTCGATGCGCTCGAGGAGATCGCTGTGAACGTCGTCGCCGCCGAGGCGACGGCGGTCGACCGGGACGGCGCGTTCCCCGAGCGCGCCCTGCGGGCCCTGCGGGAACAGGGGCTGCTGGGGCTCCTGGCCCCGACGGAGCTCGGGGGGCTCGGTGGCGGTCCGCGGGATGCCGTCACCGTCGTCGAGCGCCTCGCTCGCGAGTGCGGGTCGACGGCCATGGTCGTCTGCATGCACTACACGGCCTCTCGCGTGGTCGAGGCCTTCGGCTCGGACGAGGTCCGGAGCGCCAACGCGGCGGGCGAGCACCTTCTGACGCTCGCGTTCTCCGAGGCAGGCTCGCGCAGCCACTTCTGGGCGCCGCTCGGCACCGCCGAGGTCCGCGCCGACGAGGTGCATCTCGATGCGCGCAAGAGCTGGGTGACCTCGGCCAGCCACGCGACCGCGTACGTCTGGTCGAGCCGGCCGACCAGCGGAGCGGAGGGAAGCACTCTCTGGCTCGTCCCGTCGGACGCCGACGGACTCTCCACACCGGCGCCGTTCGACGGCCTGGGCCTGCGGGGGAACGACTCGACGCCGATCACGGCGGAGGGCGTCGTCGTGCCGCTCGCGAACCGGCTCGGGGACGATGGCGCCGGGTTTCAGATCATGCTCGACGTGGTCCTGCCGGTGTTCAACGCAATGACGGCGGCGTGCGCCGTCGGCCTCATGGAGGGCGCGACCGCCGCCGCATGCGAGCACGCCTCCGGCACGCGCTACGAGCACCTCGACGAGAGCTTGTCGTCGCTCCCGACGATCCGAGCGTATCTCGCGCGCATGCGCATCCAGACGGATCAGACCCGCTGTCTCCTGTACGACACGGTCGACGCGCTCGAGCGCGGTCGAGAGGACGTGATGCTCCGTGTCCTCGAAGCGAAGGCCGCGGCCGGCGAGGCGGCAACGCAGGTTCTGGACACCGCGATGAGGGTTTGCGGCGGCGCCGCGTTTCGGCGCGACGTCGGCGTGGAGCGCCGCTTCCGCGACGCCCGCGCCGGTACGGTGATGGCTCCCACGACGGACCAGCTCTACGACTTCATCGGCCGCGCGATCTGCGGGCTGCCGGTCTTCTGACGGAAAGGAACATCCGATGTCCGAAACGCTGCTTCTGGGGGCGGTGGCCTACGATGCGAAGGTCGTGACGATCTGGGACGGGTTCCAGAAGTGGTTCGCGGCGCGCGACTTCGACTTCGACTACGTCCTCTACTCGAACTACGAGCGACAGGTGGAGGGCCACTTCGCGGGCCACTTCCACGTCGCGTGGAACTCGCCCCTGGCGTGGCTTCAGGCCAGGGCGGTCGCGGAGCGTCTGGGTCGCAGCGCGGCAGCCGTCGCGATGCGCGACACCGACTGTGATCTGACCAGCGTGATCGTCGTGCGCGCCGACTCGGAAATCGCGTCGGTCGAAGACCTGCGCGGCAAGACCGTCGGGGTCGGTGCGGGGGACTCGCCCCAGGCGACCCTCATCCCGCTCGTCCATCTGGACGACTTGGGGCTCGCACCGGATCGCGACTTCACGGTGCGCCGTTTCGACGTCCTCGTCGGCAAACACGGGGATCACGTCGGGGGGGAGAGGGACGCCGCACAGGCGCTTCTCGCGGGCGAGGTCGACGCGGCCTGCATGATCGACGGAAACCACTTCGTGTTCGGGAAGGACGGAACGCTCCCGAGCGGCTCGACCCGAATTCTTTCGCAGACGGGAGACTACGACCACTGCAACTTCACGGTCCTCGACGACGCGCCCGACGCTCTGGTGCAGCGCTTCGTGGCGCTTCTGCACTCGATGGATTTCGCCAAGCCGGGACGAACGGACCACTACGGGCTGCTCGAACGGTCGATCGCCCGGTTCGGCACGATCGACGACTTCGTGGACCGCGTCGCCCGTACGCATCGGTGAAGCACCTCGACCTCGAGAGCCTGGGCTTCGACGAGGGCGCGCATCTTCTCGTCAAGCACGCCCTGGTCGGCCTCCGTCCCGGGGAGCGCCTCTCGGTGACCGGCGCCGCGCCGTCGCTGACCGTTCACCTACGCGCGTGGTGCCGCGGCCTGGGGCACGGCTTCGAGCCGCATTCGGGTGACCAGGGGGGGGTCGTTCGCCGGGGCGCGGCCGACGTCGGGCGATGGCGCGGTGCCGACCTCGCCGGATCGCCCGACGACGTCGCGGAGGAGGCCCCGTCGCACTGGGGCCTCGGCGCGCGTGGCTGCACCGTCGAGGCCGGCGCGCCCGAGTACGGGTTCGCGCTTCGCTCCCGCGACGAGGTCTGGGCGGAGGACGCGCCGCGTCTCTACGCGCAGGGCGTGGCCGCGCAGTGGGATCCGGCCACCGCAGTCCCGTGGGACGCCCCGTTCGATCTCGACGACGAGGTCGAGGATGCGGTGGTGCAGGTCATGACGTACCTGATCGAGAACGAGACGGCGGCGCTCGTCGTCCCCGCCCGGTTCGCGTCGCAAGTCCATCCCCACTACCGCGAGGTGCTCCAGCTGCTCGCCCTCCAGGCGGCGGACGAGGCCCGGCACATCGAGGTCTTCACGCGCCGGGCCCTCCTTCGCCGCGAGCGGCCCGGGCTGTCGACGGTCGGGGGGCAGGCGTCGCTCAAGACGCTCGTGGACGAGCGGGAGTTCGCCGAGGCCACGCTTCTTCTGTCCGTCCTGGGTGAAGGCAGCTTCCTCGTGCTGCTTCACTTCCTCCACGAGCACGGGCCGGATCCGGTCACGCGGGAGATCTGCCGTCTCGCCGCCCAGGACGAGGCCCGCCACGTCGCCTTCGGCGTGTCCCATCTCGCGGAGCAGGCCCGTCGGGCGCCGGCTCTGCTCGGGCGTTTGGAGAGCTGCGTTCGCCGCCGGCACGACGCGCTTGCCACGACGGCGGGGCTCAACGAGGAGGTGTTCGACGCTCTCGTCGTCCTCGCGGCCGGGAGCTGGACGTCGTCCGCGCTCCGCGAGGGATGGAAGCGGGTGCAGGCCCTCGAGCGAGCGATGCACCAAGGCCGAAAGCTCCGGCTCGCGCGGATCGGCTTCGACGATGCCGCTGCGGAGGAGCTGGCGGGGCTCCACACCAGGAACTTCATGTGACGGCCGGCCGCGGGGCCCGGGGTGCGGCGCCTCTCCCGTCTACGTGCGGGCGAGCGCGTCCATGTAGGAGGGGAGGCCGTCGCGGACGAGGGCCCTCTCGGTGACCACGAGGTCGTCGATGGTGTCGGCGGTGTGCCAGCGGCCGTCGTATCGGTAGCCGCAGAGGGCGGCTCCCGCCTCGAACAGCTTGGGATAGAGGCCGTGCATCGAGCTGAAGGCGCCGTCGGGCATCTCGTCCACGATGCGCGGGGAGAGGATTTGCACCGAGGCGAACATGTACTCGGGCAGCCCGGGCGGGGCGCCGCGGCCGAGGAACCGGCGGATCCGTCCCCCGTCGTCGATCCCGAACACCCCGTATTGGTCCTTTTGGGGGTCGTCCCGCAACACGAACGTCGCGAGGGCGTCGCGCGCCTCGTGGAACGCGAGCACGTCGGGCAACGGCACCTCCGAGATGACGTCCGAGTTGAGGACGACGAGCGGTCGATCGATCGGAGCCTCGAAGACGGTGGCGGCCTGGCGAATCCCCCCGCCGCTGTCGAGGAGCTCGTCTTCGACCGAGTAGCGGATGCGGACCCCGTAGCGAGAGCCGTCGCCGAGTGCGGACTGCACGCGGTCGGCGAGGTGGTGCACGTTGATCACGACGTCCTCGATGCCGTGAGCGCGGAGGAGGCCGAGGCCGTAGGCGATGAGGGGGTAGCCCGCGACCTCGACGAGGGGTTTCGGTGTCGTGTCGGTGAGGGGGCGCAGACGGGAGCCGAGGCCCGCGGCGAGGATGATCGCGTGTGCGCGGGCCGTCATGCGAAATGGGGGCTCCGGTCGGCGAGAATGTGCGCGAGGGGGGATGCGTCGAGCGCCTCGAGCGCGCGCTTGGTCTGGTGCGCCATTCGCGGGATGTACGGAAGATATCGCTTCACGCCGTCCTCGATCGCGAGCCAGCGAAAGCGCCCGATCACTCGGAGCGTGCGGAAGACGACGCAGGCGAAGTAGTCGCGTTCGAGCATCGTGCGATCGGTGTAGAGGTCGACGCCGGCGTCCGCGAGCGCTGCGTGCAGCGCGCCGAGGAGGAAGCTCTCGCGCGCCGGTGTGATGAAGCGGTCGCTGTCGCGATCGGTGCAGAAGCTCGCGACGTCGTACATGGGCGGGCCGAGCATCGCGTCCTGGAAGTCGATCACGCGCAGGTCGCCGCGAGTGTCGACGTGCAGATTCCATGCGTGGAAGTCCCGGTGCATGAGCCGCCGGGGCTGGAGGGCGATCGTGGCGCCGAGCTCGTCGAGCGCGGCTGCCGCCTCCGGATCGTCTCCGCGACCGCGCGGCGGTCCGTCGTCGGCGGCCGCGAGTCCGTGCGTCAGGACGACGTCGAGCTCGCGGCGGATCAGGGTCTCGTCGTGGCTTCGGTCGAACGCCACGCAGTCCCGAGATCCTCCCGACGCGGTGAGGTCGGCGAGGAGCCGGGCGACCTGAGTCAGGCGGCGCTCGGCCTCGGCCTCGGTGGTCGCCGGCGAGGCGAGCACGTCGGCGAGCGGCGCCTCGCCGGCGTCGTCGAGGAGCAGCGCTCCGAGATCGCGGTCGCGGACGGCGTAGACGGCTGGCACCGCGATCCCGCGTGACGCGAGGTAGCGCGCGACGTTCGCGAAGGGCAGCTCCGGTGCCTCCGCGGGAGTCGGCACCGGCAGGATCATCGCGATCGCGGTCGCCGGCGCGCCCGGCCCGTCCAGACGGAGACGCACGTAGCGCCGCGTCGAGGCGTCGCCGGCGAGCCCCTCCTCGCCGGTGACGATCGCACCTGGAAAACGGCCCTCGACCAGCTCTGCTAAAGTGCCGCCCCGGTTTGACATCGGCCCGCCTAATTCCTAGCTAATCTCGGGCTCGCGGTGGAGCGCGGGCCCGTCATTTCGGGACTTTTCGTGAATCCGTATCTCGCTCTATTGATGAGCTTCGGCCTGTGCGCGCTCGTGGCCACGATCATGGTCTGCGCGAGTTGGATCCTCGGGCCGAAGAACCCCACGAAGACCAAGCTCGAGATCTTCGAGACGGGGAACCCACCCCTCGGCTCGCTGCGGGGCGTCCGCTTCCCGATCAAGTTCTACCTGACCGCGATCCTCTTCATCGTCTTCGATATCGAGGTGGTCTTCATGTACCCCTGGGCAGTGGTGTTCCGACAGCTCGGGTGGGCCGGCCTCGTCGAGATGGCCGTGTTCGTGGCCGTCCTGGCGGTGGGCCTGGCCTACGTGTGGCGGGTCGGCGCGCTCGAATGGGAATGACCGGGCGACGGGGCCGAGCGAAGCGACGGGTGGAATCGACGATGCGGCGGTGGGGCTGAGATGGAGGCGCTGTTCACGTTCGGGAAGGTCGTTTTCGCCTTCGTCATCGTCCTCCAGCTGACGTTGATTCTCCTCTGGGTCGAGCGCAAGGGCTCCGCCCTGATCCAGGACCGCGTCGGCGCGAACCGGGCGAACATCTTCGGCGGGATCCTGCCCTTCAATCTGGGCATCGTGAACACGTGGATGGCCGACCCGATGAAGCTCTTCCACAAGGAGGACATCGTCCCCGAGGCGGCGGACAAGTTCCTCCATTGGCTCGCCCCGTGGATTGCGATCTTCCCGCTCTTCGTGACCTTCGCGGTCATCCCGTTCGGAGACATCCTGGTCGTCGGCGGCTACACGATCAATTTGCAGGCGGCCGAGCTGAATCTCGGCATCCTCTACATCCTCGCGATGCTGTCGCTCGCGGTCTACGGCGTCGTCGTGGGAGGCTGGGCCTCCAACTCGCGGTACTCCTTCCTGGGCGGCGTTCGTGGCTCCGCCCAGATGGTGTCCTACGAGATCGCGATGGGGCTCGCGTTGGTCAGCGTCGTGCTGACGTACGGCACGCTCGACTTCCAGCAGATCGCCCGCGACCAGGGCGAGCTGATGTTCGGGTTCCTGCCGGCCTGGGGCGTCTTCTACCAGCCCATCGCGCTCATCGTGCTGTTCATCGCCGGCATGGCCGAATCCAAGCGTGCTCCGTTCGACCTTCCCGAGGCCGAGTCCGAGCTCGTGGCGGGATTCTACACGGAGTATTCGGGGTCGAAGCAGTCCGTCTTCATGATGGCCGACTTCGTCGAGGTCGCGATCGTTGCGGGCCTCGTCACCACGCTGTTCTTCGGGGGCTGGCAGGTTCCGTATCTCTACCGCGAGGGCTTCTCGTTCCCGGGCGGCTTCGAGATCGCGCTTCCCTCGATCGTCGTGACGATTCTCCAGGTCGTGTCGTTCCTCGTGAAGCTCTTCTTCTTCTGCTGGTTCCAGATCCTCGTCCGATGGTCGCTCCCGCGGCTTCGCTACGATCAGCTGATGGACCTGGGTTGGAAGCGTCTTCTCCCGATCGGGTTGGTCAACGTCGCCGTGACCGCCGTGATGGTCCTCCTCTTCGATGGGATGACGATCCCGTGACGCTCTTCTGGATCCTCGCCCTTTTGACGGTGCCGGCGGCCCTCATGGTCGTCCTGCATCGCAACCCCGTGTATTCGGCGCTCGCGCTCGTGTTCACACTCTTCCAGATCGCGATCATGTTCGTCGCGCTGGAGGCGTATCTGATCGCGTTTCTGCAGGTGATCGTCTACGCCGGCGCGATCGTGGTCCTGATCCTGTTCGCCATCATGCTGCTGAGCCTCGAGCCGGAGGAGCCATCGCCCGACCGCAGCAATCTGCGCGCGTGGGGCTGGGGGATGGCCGCGCTGCTCGGAATCGAGCTCGGAGCGGTCGCGACGCTCGAGGGTCCGACGTCGAGCGAGCCGGGGCCGGCGGATTTCGGCTCGGTCGCGGACGTGGCGGAGCAGCTGTTCTCCACGCACCTCCTGCCGTTCGAGCTGACCAGCATTTTGCTGCTCGTCGCGGTCGTGGGCGCGGTCGTGCTGGCGAGGCGGCGGGGCTGAGAGGGACGAGGCTCAGGCGATGGACACTCCAGTCGAGAACTACCTCATCCTGGCCGCGGTGCTCTTCGGCATCGGAGGGCTGGGCGTGCTGATCCGGCGCAACGTGATCGTCATCCTCATGTCGATCGAGCTGATGCTGAACGCCGTCAATCTGACCTTCGTCGCCCTGGCGCGCCAGCACTGGTCCGTCGACGGACAGGTGATCGTGTTCTTCGTGATGACCGTGGCCGCGGCGGAGGTCGCAGTCGGACTCGCCATCGTGCTGATGAGCTTCGCTCAGAAGAAGACCATCAATGCGGACGAGATCAATCTCCTGCGCTGGTAGCGGACGGACTCTGAGAGCTTCGAGAGCATGACCGACATGGAGACCTCACTGCTGCGCTACATCGTCCTGCTGCCGCTCGTCGGCTTCGGGATCGGCGCGCTCGCGGCGAATCGCGATCGGCCGGAGATCGCTCGGGTGAGTGGGCCGGGCGTCTTGATTCTCGCGTTCGTGCTCGCCGTCGTCGCCGTGGGGCGGCTCTGGGGGCTCGCGCCCGATGGAGCGATCATCGATCACGTCTTCACGTGGATCGAAGCGGGACCGCTCGAGATCGATCTGACCTTCCGGGTCGACCGCCTCACGAGCGTCATGATCCTCATCATCACGGGCGTGGGCTCGCTGATCCACCTGTACTCGCTCGGGTACATGGACGACGACCCGGACGTGGCGCGCTACTTCGCGTATCTGAACCTCTTCGTCGCCTCGATGCTGATCCTGGTGCTCGGCGACTCGTTGCCGGTCCTGTTCATCGGTTGGGAGGGCGTGGGCCTGTGCTCCTACCTGCTGATCGGCTTCTGGTACAAGGAGATGCCGAACGCGGACGCGGGCCAGAAGGCGATGATCGCGAACCGCGTGGGCGATGCCGCCTTTCTGATCGGCATGTTCCTGCTCTTCTGGAGCCTGAACGATGTCGGGACGGCGACCCTGAACCTGCAAGGCATCAACGAGCCGGCACCCTCGCAGAGAAGATGCCATGGGTGCCGCCCGCCGCCTGCCTGCTGCTCCTGATCGGCGCGACGGGCAAGTCGGCGCAGGTCCCGCTCTACGTCTGGCTGCCCGACGCGATGGCGGGCCCGACGCCGGTCTCCGCGCTGATCCACGCGGCGACGATGGTGACGGCCGGCGTGTACATGATCGCTCGGCTGTCGTTCCTCTACGTCGAGGCGCCGGCCGCGATGGAGGTCGTCGCGACGATCGGCGGGATCACGTGTCTCTTCGCCGCGACCATGGCGATCGTGCAAGAGGACCTGAAGAAGGTCCTCGCGTACTCCACCGTCTCACAGATCGGCTACATGATCATCGGTGTGGGGGTCGGGGCCTTCTCGGCGGGCATCTTCCACCTGATGATGCACGCGTTCTTCAAGGCGCTGCTGTTCCTGTGTGCGGGCTCGGTCATGCACGCCCTGCACGGCGAGCTTCGTATGTCGCACATGGGCGGCTTGAAGGAGCACATGCCGATCACCGCCAAGACGTTCCTCATCGCCGCATTGGCGATCGCGGGGGTGCCGGGCTTCGCCGCGTTCTTCTCGAAGGACATGGTGCTCGAGGCGGCGTTCGTGAACGGGAACACCTTCGTTTGGTTCCTGGGGACGACGGCAGCCGGGTTCACGGCCTTCTACGTGTTCCGGGCGTACTTCCGGACCTTCACCGGGGACAGTCGGCTCGACGAGGAGAAGGCCGCGCACGTGCACGAGATGCCGCGTGTGATGACGGTTCCCCTCATGATCCTGGCGGTGCTCTCGATCGTCGGCGGGTACATCGGGCTGCCGTTCCACCTCTTGTGGGGCGACGCGATCGGGGACTACCTCTCGCCGTCGCTGGCGCACGTCGAGCACCACGGACACCCGAGCACGGGCACGCTGCTCCTGTTGATGCTGACCGCGACCGGAGTCGCCCTCTTCGGTATCTGGTGGGCCTACAATCTCTACGTGAAGTCGCCCGAGACGCTGGATCGCGTCTACGCGCGGACGACGCGGATCTACGAAGTCCTCTGGAACAAGTACTGGGTCGACGAGCTGTACGCGTTTCTCATCATCGATCCCTACAAGCGCGCGTCACGCTTCTTCTGGAAGGGCGTGGACGCGGTGTTCGTCGATGGGTTGGTCAACGGCGTCGGCGCGGTCGTGGTCTGGAACAGCGGCGTCCTACGACGGCTTCAGACCGGCAACGTCCAATCCTACGCGCTCGGCATGTTGCTCGGCGCCGTGGCGATCGTCGGGGGCTACTGGCTCTTCGGGGGGGCAGGCTAGATGGACCTCCCGATTCTGAGTCTGATCACCTTCTCCCCCCTCGTCTTGGGCGTGATCCTCCTGTTTCTTCCCGCCGAGCCGGTGAAGATCCCGCAGCGGGCCGCGTTCGCCTTCTCGCTCATCCCGTTCGCCTTCTCCCTCGTGATGCTGAATGCCTTCGATCCGTCGGTCGGGGAGCTTCAGATGACCGAGACGGTCGAGTGGATGCCCTCGCTCGGCATCTACTACTCGCTCGGGGTCGACGGGTTCTCTCTGTGGCTGATCGTGCTCACGACGTTGCTCACGCCGGTCGTGATCCTGGGATCGTGGACGGACATCCGGCACCGCGTGAAGGAGTTCCTCTTCTTCATGCTCGTGCTCGAGTGGGGCATGCTCGGGGCCCTCGTCGCGGTCGATCTCTTCCTGTTCTTCATGTTCTGGGAGCTGATGCTCTTCCCGATGGCGTTCGTGCTCGGGATCTGGGGTGGCCCCCGTCGCTACTACGCGACCTTCAAGTTCGTCCTCTACACGATGGCGGGCAGCGCGCTGATGATGGTCGCGATGCTGTACCTCGTACTCGCGCACGCGAAGTCGGGCGCGATGACCTTCGACATCGTCACGCTGTACGACACCGCACTGACCCAGCGGGAGCAGACCTTTCTGTTCTGGGCGTTCGCGATCGCCTTCTTCATCAAAGTGCCGATGTTCCCGCTCCACACCTGGCTGCCGGACGCACATACCGAAGCACCGACGGGCGGCTCGGTGGACCTCGCCGGAATCCTGCTGAAGATGGGTGGGTACGCCTTTCTTCGATTCGCGATCCCGCTGTTCCCGCTCGCGGCGCAGGACGCGTTTCCGATCGTCATCACGCTTTGCGTGATCGGCATCATCTACGGGGCGATGGTCGCGTACCCGCAGCCGGACATGAAGAGGCTCGTCGCCTACTCGTCCGTGAGCCACATGGGCTTCGTGATGCTCGGCCTCTACGCGTTCGACGTGACCGGCATGACCGGCGGCATCTTGCAGATGGTGAACCACGGCCTGACGACCGGCGGCCTCTTCCTCCTGATCGGCTTCGTCTACGATCGTACGCACACCCGACAGATCGCCGAATACGGCGGCATCTGGGCGGTCACGCCGATCTTCTCCGTCCTCTTCCTGATCGTCACGATGGGGTCGATCGGTCTGCCGGGAACCAACAGCTTCGTCGGCGAGTTCATGATCCTCATCGGGATGTTCCGCGTACACCCCTGGGCCGCGGCCGTGGCCACGACGGGCGTCATTCTCGGAGCCGCGTACATGCTCACCATGTACAAGCACGTCATCTTCGGGCCGCTCAAGAACTCGGCGCTCGAGACGCTGAAGGACCTGGAGCCGCGTGAGGTCCTGGCAGTTCTTCCGATCATCTTGTTGATCTTCTGGATCGGCATCTACCCGAAGCCGTTCCTGAACCGCATCGAGCCGACCGTCGAGGTCCTGCTCGGCCGGCTCGAGCGGGCCGGGGCGACCCGGTATTTGGCTGACGCGACCGAGCCGGAGGCTCCGACCCGGGTGGTCGTGCGATGATCGACATCGGATTCGGAGCCGCCGAGGCATGGGCAATCGCGCCGTTCACGACCGTGGTCGTGTTCGCGATGGGCATCTTGCTCTACGAGACGTTCTTCCCCGACAACGAGCGCGGGGTGGAGCTACCGTTCTGGTTCTCGGTCCTGGGTTTGTCCATCGCCGGAGTCCTCTCGCTCGTCGCGTGGTCGGAGGGGCCCGCTGCCTACCGGGGGACCTTCTCGACCGACGGCGTCGCCGTCTTCACGAACATGGTCTGCATTCTCGCGGCCGGCCTCTCTCTCATGATGGGCGTCCACTACATGGGCCTCATCGGAGTGACGGCCCGGGAGTTCCATCCCCTGGTGTTGTTCACGGTGGGTGGGATGATGATCATGGGAGGCGCTCGCGATCTGATCGTCCTGTTTCTCGGGATCGAGGTGATGTCGCTGCCCGCATACGTGCTGGCGGGCATACGCCGCCAGGACGAGAACTCGGGCGAAGCCGCGCTGAAGTACTTCTTGCTCGGCGCATTCGCCACGAGCTTCCTGCTCTACGGCATCGCGCTTCTCTACGGCGCGACCGGCACGACCACCTACGCGGGCATCGCGGCGGGACTCGGGGAGGCGAATCGGCTCGTCGTTCTCGCGGGCATCGGAATGTTGATCGTCGCGCTGGGCTTCAAAGTCGGGGTCGCGCCCTTCCACTTCTGGGCTCCGGACGTCTATCAGGGGGCCCCCACCTCGGTCACGGCGCTGATGGCGGTGGGAGTGAAGGCCGCCGCCGTGGTCGGAGCAGCGCGATTGTTCCTGACCGCCCTCTCGGGTCTCCACGTCGAGTGGAGCGTGGCTCTGTGGTGGATCGCGGTCGCGACGATGACGATCGGCAATTTCGTCGCGATCTCGCAGAACAACGTCAAGCGAATGCTCGCCTACTCGAGCGTCGCGCACGCCGGCTATCTGTTCGCAGCCATCGCCGCCGGCACGCCGCGTGGTGGCGGCGCGGTCCTCTTCTATCTCCTCACCTATGCCTTCATGAACCTGGGCGCGTTCGCGGTCGTGATTGCCGCCGGAGCCAAGGACGAGCCGAACGAGATGCTGTCGGACTTCGCCGGGCTCGGGGCCCGGCGGCCGTTGCTGGGCGGAGCGATGGTCCTCTTTCTGCTGTCGCTGATGGGCATCCCACCGCTCGCCGGGTTCGTCGGCAAGCTCTATATCATCGAGGCCCTGGTCGACGCCCAACACATCTGGCTGTCGGTGATCCTGATCCTGAACAGCGTGGTCTCGGGCTACTACTACCTTCGCGTGATCGTGGAGATGTTCATGCGCGATCCGACGAAGGACGCGTCCGTCGTCGAGCCGCAGCCCTACCTCATGGTCTGCGTCTTCGTTGCACTCGTCGGGACGGTCTTCTTCGGGCTCTTCCCGGATCTGGCCCTCGACGCCGCTCGCGATTCGTTCGCCGCCCTGCGCTGACGCACCGAGAGCGCGTCCCCCCCATCGGGGCCGGGGCCTTCCCGGAACGGGCGTTCGAGCGTCGGATCTTGCTGGACACCGCGCATCTGCCGTGCAGAGCGGCCCGTTCCGGCCGCGTTTGCCGCAATTTTTGGGGTTCTCCAGACCTCGACGCGCGTGCTAACCCAGGGGGCCAGTCGGCCATCCCTGCGGCGCGGGCGCCTGCCCGTGCCTCCTCCTGAATCCTGCCCCGATCACAATTCCGAGACCGCCTCATGGGCTGACGGCGAATATTGAGCACGTTCCCCACTACGTGATCGCCCAACGAAGGAGAGAAACTTGCGCACACGAAGCCTGCTGGCTCTGATCTCGATTCTTGCCTTGCCAGGGCTTTCGGCGGCCCAGCCGCTGATCTACGTCACCAATCAGGCGACGAACAACGTCCAGGTCCTGCAGTCGACGGATGGTCTCCAGGTCGGCGTCATTCCCGTCGGCCAGGCGCCGACCGGAATCGCACTCGACACGACCGGGACCTTTGGCTTCGTCGCGAATCGGGGTGACAACACCGTGAGCCGGCTCGATCTCGGCACGAATACGGTGAGCGCCACGGTGCCGGTGACGGGGAACCCGACGGCGGTTGCTCTCACGCCGGACGGCGGAACGGCCTACGTGGTGCAGTCGACCGAGTGCTCCGTGCCGGTTCCCGCGCCGACGCCGACCCCCACGCCCGGGCCGACACCGACACCGGGACCGTCTCCATCTCCTTCTCCCGTGCCGAGTCCCGTCTGTCAGGTCGCGGCGATCGACACCGCGACCAATACCGTCGTCGCGAACGTCGAGGTCGGCAACGAGCCATTCGACGTGGCCGTTTCGCCGAGCGGCGGCTTCGCGTACGTCACGAACCGCGCGGACGACAGCGTCTCCGTCATCGACACGTCGACGAACCTCGTCATCGACACGATCCCGGTCGGGGACACACCGGAAGGCATCGCGGTCGGCGGCGGCGAGCTCTACGTCACGAACGACGCCGCGAACACGGTGACGGTCATCCGCGAACTCGATCTGCAGATCGTCGGCACGATCCTGGTGGGCGCCGGCCCGCTCGGCGTGGCGGCCTCGCCGGATGGAACGAAGGGTGTCGTGAGCAACGATGTCGACGGCAGCGTGTCCATCTTCGAGGGCGGCAGCCAGGCCGTCATCGGGTCGATCCCCGTGGGGACGAATCCCGCCGGCATCGCCTTCTTCCCGAACTCGGCGATGGCCGTCGTGGCGAACACGACCGGCAATTCGATCACCGTCTTCAGTATGGATGGCCTCACGGTAGCGAGTTATCCGGTGATCGGGTCTCCGGCGGAGGTCGCCGTCACGCCCGAGCCGAACATCACCCTCACCAAGGGCGGCACCCCGCTTCCGGCACCCGCCGGCGGCATGATCGACTTCTCGCTCGTGTACACCAACGTGGGCACCGCGGCGGCCGCGAACCTCGTGCTGACCGACCCGGTTCCCAATCACCTCACGTTCGTTTCGGCGAGCGCCGGCGGATCGCTCGTCGGCAGTGACGTCGTCTGGAACATCCCCGCGTTGCCGCCAGGGGGCTCGGGCACGGTGACCGCGACGTTCTCGGTCGCGAGCCCGCTCCCGACGGGAACCACCACCACCAACATCGCCGACCTCGTCGACGGCGCCAGCGGGCAGGCCGTTCAGGCCATCCTCGAAGTGCCGATCGACTCGAACCCGTCGTACAGCCTTTCCGCGAGCGCGCCCAACCCCTTCGTGGCCGACGGCCAGGCGACGTACACTCTGACCTACTCGAACCTGGGGACGGCGACCTCGCTCAATACCCAGCTCGAGGTCACGTACGATCCGGCGCTCACATTCGTCTCGGCGGTTCCGCCGCCCGACGCCGGCGACAACATCTGGAGCCTCGGCAACCTGCCTCCGGGCGCGGGTGGCACCCTGACGGTCACGGTGGACATCGGTAGCCCGCTCGCGAACGGCAGCACGCTCGCGACCGACTTCACGATGAGCGACGCGTTCGGGAACCACGTGACCGCGACGGCGCTGAACACCGTACAGAGCGCGCCACAGCTCGCTCTTTCGATCACGGACATCCCCGACCCGGCACCGGCGGACGGGATCGTTCTCTACGACATCGTCTACTCCAACCCCGGAACGGATGACGCGACCGGCGTCATTCTCAACGTCGCCTACGATGCCGCCGTCACGTTCGTGAGTGCCGACGTCGAGCCCGACGACCCATCGGGCACGGTGTGGAGTCTCGGCACCGTGGGCGGCGGCGCGAACGGCCGCGTCCGCGTGCAGGTGCAGATGCCGAGCGTGATCCCCAACGGCACGGTCGTGACGACGACGGCCGACGTCGTCGACGATCTCGGAAACACGGCGAACGGCGTGGTCGACACGACGGTCCAGAGCTCGCCGGCTCTGAGCCTGATCGTGACCGACGCACCGGATCCGGTCCTGAGCGGAGACCCGGTGACCTACACGCTCACCTATGCGAACACGGGTGGGGACACCGCAACCGGCGTCGTCGTGAGCGCGACGTACTCCCCACAGCTCGCCTTCGACTCGGCCGTGCCGGTGCCGGATGGCGGCTCGAACAACGTCTGGACGATCGGCACCCTCGCGCCGGGCGCCTCCGGCGTCATCTCGGTCGTGGCCGATGCGATCGCACCGAACGGCTCGATCGCGACGTTGACGGGCGTCGTGAGCGATGGCGCGTCGAACAGCGCGTCGGCGCAGGCCTCGACCGTCATCGATCAGATCCCGGCGCTCCAGGTCGGCATTGCGGCGACGCCGGAGCCGGTCCTGCCGGCGAATCTCGTCACCTACACGATCAACTACGGGAACACCGGCACCGACGTGGCAAACGGTGTGGAGCTCTCCCAGTCTCTGCCACCCGGCGTGAGCTTCGTCTCCGCCGTCCCGCCACCCGATCTCGGCACGACCGACACCTGGACGCTCGGGGCGCTGGGCATCGGCGCCTCCGGCTCCGTGACGGTGACGGGCATCGTGGCCCCGGGGCTCGCCGACGGGACGCTCCTTCCGGCGAGCGTGACCCTCCGCGATGGCGGCAGTCAGCTCACGACGGCGAACGTCACGAGCACGGTTCTCGCCGTCGACGGCGTGTCGCTCGCGAGCGCAGCGAACACCGATCCGGTGCCGCCGGGCGGGCAGGTGACGTACACGGTCGTCTACGGGAACGCGACGGGGAACACCCTGATCGACACGATGGTGACCGCGATCTACGACGCGAATCTGAGCTTCGTCGCGTCGAATCCTCCGCCGGCTTCGGCGACGAACGATTTCTGGCTCCTCGGCGATCTTCTGCCGGGAGAGGGCGGAACGATCGAGATCACCCTTGCCGTGAACGGAGGTGCGCCCAGTGGTGGCGTGCTCTCGAGTGAGATCGGCATCGCGGCCGCCGGGGGCGAGACCGGGAACGTCGCTCAGCTGACGTCCGTCGAGGCGACGCCGGGCCTCGCGCTCTCGATGTCGTCCGTGCCGATGGTCACCGGACCGGCGGGCATGGTCGACGTGTCGATCGACTACGCGAACGATGGCGCGGCGCCGGTCGACGGCGTGGTGATCTCGCTGGATCCGGGCGCGAACGCCCAGGTCGTGTCGAGCAACCCCGCCGTGGCCGATCTCGGCGCCCCGAGCTGGAATCTCGGCACGCTGGCGCCGGGTGCGAACGGGACCCTCACCGCGACGGTGCTCACCGCGGCAGAAGCGGGTGGCATCGTCTCGATGACCTCGTCGGCCATCGGCGTCGGACAGTCGCGCAGCGCGACCCTGAACCTGCCCTCCGTTGGCTCGAACACGGTCGAGGTGACGAAGGCGCAGTACCGCATGAGCAAGAAGAACAACGTGCAGATCCAGCTGGTCGTCGACGAGCTCCCGCCCGGGTTCACCGGTCTGGAGGACGTGATCGCGACGGTGTCCTCCCCGACGCAGCTGCTGGCGAGCTTCGTGTTCCCGGGAGGTGTGCTCACCCCGAAGGGGTCGGGCTGGAAGGCGAAGTACCTGCCGCCGGAGGGGGGGAAGCTCTCGATCGGCATCAAGCAGAAGAAGGACGTCTGGCGGATTCGCATCAAGGCGAAGAAGCTGCCGTCGCTGCCCTTCTCGGATTCGCACGACCTGCGCCTGAGCATCGGTCTCGGATCCGGTGGGTATTCCGCGGAGCGGACGTTCTCCGTGCGCGGTCCGGAGACTCCGCAGAACCAGTACCTGCGCTACAAGGGCGACTGACTCATTCACACCAGAAAGAGGGGATTGTCTTATGAGACGTTGGAGCGCCGTAGTTCGCGGCTCGATCACGTGCGGGGCGCTGTCGTTGATGCTCGCGTCGGCCGCGAGCGCTCAGCTCGCGAACTCGGCCTGGCCGAAGTTCCAACACGATGCGCAGAACACCGGTCTCGGGACGGATGTCGGTCCGCAGGGGCCCAATCCGCAGGTGGCGTGGTCGTACCGCGGGGACTCCCGCTTCCGCAGCATCGCGAGCGTCGGTCCGAACGGACTCGTCGTCGGCAACGGCAAGCGGCCGATGACGAGTCTCGATCCCGCGACGGGTGCGGAGATCTGGAACGCGAACATCCTGCCGGTGCTGGGGAAGAGTAAGACCGGCCTGGCCGACCGTTCGCAGCCCGCGATCGCGGCCGACGGCACCTCCTATCAGGGCGCGCGCGACAACAACCTGTGGTCCGTCGCGAGCGACGGCGAGGTCAACTGGTTCTACAAGGTCCTCCACGACGGCGACGTCACGACGTCTCCGAACGTGCACCCCGACGGTACGGTCTACATGGGGTCGGAGGCGCTGGGCTCGGGCTGGTTCTTCGGTTTGAACCCCGACGGCACGGTGAAGGGCTTCACGGTTCTCGGCGGCAGCCTGAAGAACGTGTCGCCCGCGATCAGTTCGGACGGAACGAGGGTCTTCGTCTCCATCAAACGTGAGGCGATCGCCCTCAATGCAGACGATCTGTCCGAGATCTGGCGATGCACCATCGCCGACAAGGGCTTCGGAAGCCGGACGCCGAACTTCTCGCCGGTCGTCTACAACGACGGGGTCCAGGATCAGGCCGTCTACTTCGGCTCGCGCGAGGGCCTGTGGGCGTTCGATCCGAACGCCGACGAGAGCTACGACTGCACGCCCAAGTGGCTCTTCGTCCCGCCGAACCCGCTCGGCGCGAAAAAGCACGAGGAGATCAAGTCGGCCCCGGCCATCGGGCCGGACGGCACCGTGTACCTCGGTGCGTCGAAGTCGAAGAAGTCGAGCACCTTCTACGCGCTCGACCCGGTCGATGGCTCGATCAAGTGGCAGCACAACCACCAGGACAAGGGGCGCTACATCAACACGAACGCGGCGATCGGAGCGGACGGAACTGCCTACGTGGGCTTCGGGCGCTTTCTCTACGCGTTCGATGGGCAAGGGGACGGCAACGGCGGGAGCATCGTGAAGTGGACGATGCTGGTGCCCGGCAAGTTCGAGACCGGCCCCGCGATCGGCGGGCCCGGTGTCCTCTACGCCGCGGTCGGCAAGACGCTCTTCAAGATCACGGACTGACTCTCCAACCGAGGGACTCCAACCACGACACGAAAGGCACGACCTTGACTCCCGTTCACGCAACCATGCGCTCGTCTCTCCCGGCGTTGGCCGCAGCCTGCCTCGCTCTCACTCCCGCCATCGCCTCCGCGGATCGTTGGGTCGACCCGGCGGGGTCGGACGCCGCGAACGATTGCACGGCCGCGGTCTCGCCGTGCGCCACGATCCAGCACGCGGTCGACCAGGCGACGGGCGGGGAGAGCGTCTTCCTGGCCGCGGGCGCCTACGCGGAGTCGCCGTCGCTCGCGACCGGGATTCGCCTCCTCGGTCCCAAGGCCGGGCAGGATGCCCGGAGCCGGGATACCTCGACCGGGGAGTCCACGATCACGGGTACGATCTTCGTGCGCGCGAGCAGCGTGAGCATCGACGGCGTGCAGATCACGCCGACGGCGGCGCCCGCGGTGCACGCGGACGACACGAGTGTCGTCGGTACCACGATCGAGAACGTGCACGTGAGCGGCGGAAGCGCCGGACTTCTGCTCGAACGTTCTCTCTCGGCGGACGTGCGGCGCAACCTCATCGAGAACACGACGGGAGCCGGGATCGACGTCGGCTCCGACCTGGGTACCGCCGATCCGGTGGACGACATCGAGACCATCGCGACGGTCGAGAGCAACGACGTCGTGAACTGCGCGCGGGGCATCACCGGGTACTACGATCTGTCGTTCCTCCGCTTCAACGTCGTCCGCGATTACGTCGGGGGCGGGGCGGCTCTTTCGGGGCAGCTCATCGACACGGTCGTCGAGGGCAATACGCTGAGCGGCTACACCGCGGGCGACGGCGTTCTGCTCGAGGCCGATCCCGAACGGGATCTCACCGAAGACACGATCTACAAGTGCAACGACATCAGCGGGAACGCCTTCGGGGTTCGCATCCACGCACTGCAGACCACGCTCGACGGTGTGGTCTTCAGCTCGAACAACATCACGGGCAACACGGCGGGTTTCGCGAACCAGAGCGCCGCAGTTGCGGATGCGATCTACAACTGGTGGGGCTGCGCGACCGGCCCGAGCACCCCGGGCTGCGACAGTGAGTTCGGTTCGGTGAGTGTCGTTCCCTTCCTGACCGCGCTCTCGACGTGCTCGAGCTGCTTCCAGGATGCGGATTGTGCGGATGGACTGGTCTGCAACGGAGACGAGACCTGCGACGTCAACACGAACGTCTGCCAGGCGGGCACGCCGCTCGTCTGCGACACCGGCGCCCTCGACCCGCAGTGCAACATGGCGGCATGCGAGGAGCCCACCGGCTGCACGGTCACGCAGCTGAGCGATGGGACCGCCTGTGACGACGGTGCCGCATGCTCGGTCCCCGACCTCTGTCAGTCCGGGATCTGCGAGGCGGGTGGCAACGGCGACTTCGACGGAGATCTGATCTGTCAGGACGAGGACAATTGCCCCGGCATCGCCAACCCCGGCCAGGAGGATCCCAACATGGACGGGGAGGGGGAGGTCTGCGACGCGGACGAGCTCGGAATCAGCGTGGACCGCATCGCGCTCAAGTCGGCGATCAAGGGGCCGGGATCCGGCCAGTACATCGTGAAGGCGAGCCTGGTCGCGAACCCCGAGGCGGGGGATGTCCTGGACGCCGAGGGTGACATCACGATCACGCTGAAGGATGGCTCCGGCTATGCGTTCACCCGAGTGTTCACGCCGGCGGAGTGCATCGAGAAGAAGGGCAAGATCAAGTGTCGGAGTGCGGACAAGAAGCAGAAGGCGACCTTCAAGCCGAAGAAGAAGGGTCTCCCCGGCACCTACAAGGTGAAGATCGGATTCAAGAAGCTCTCGGAAACGGTGCTCTTCATGCCGGTCGGGAGCGTGACCGTCAGCCACGAGAACGGACTCGTCCGCTACGGCGAGAACCAGAACTGCAGCACGTCGGGAGGTCCGATTCTCGTCTGTGACTGACGAGCCTCCCCGGGAGGACATCTTGCCTACGAGCCGCCACTCGCCTTCGTCACTCCTTCGCGGCACCGGCTTCGTGCTCGCGTCGCTCTTGCTCCGTCTCGCGTGGCCCTCCGCCGCCCCGGCGCAGCCGACGATCGCCCTGAGCGTCGACGTCGGCGGGGATCCCGGCAACGACGTCTCCGATGCGCCCTCGATCTCGGAGGAGGGTCGCTACGTCGCCTTTGCGAGCAAGGCGACGGACCTGATCGCCCTCGACACCAACGGGCGGACCGACGTCTTCGTGCGCGACCGGGTCTCGGGGACGACCGTGCGCGTGAGCGTGAGCTCCGCCGGGGTCGCGGCGGATCGCGACTGTGAGAACCCGTCGATCTCTCGGAACGGGCGTTGGGTGGCGTTCGATTCGACCGCGACCAACCTCGTCGCGGCCGACGGGAACGGCGTCCGCGACGTCTTTCTGCACGATCGGGACGTGGATGAGGACGGGATCTTCGACGAACCCGGCGAGATCTCGACGATTCGCGTGAGCGTGGACGAATTCGGACTCGAGCGGACCCGTGCGAGCAGTGTCGCCTCGGTCTCGGCCGACGGGGAGTACGTGGCGTTCCAGGGCAACAAGTCCTCCGGTCAGTCGGACATCTTGATCTTCGATGCGGTTGCCGGGACGACGATCGTCGCGAGTGTGGATTCGGCGGGAGCCGTCGGGAACGGGGATTCCGAGAACCCCCAGATCTCGGCGTCGGGTCGCTACCTCGTCTACGACTCGAACTCGGACAACCTGGTGGCGGCCGACGGGAACGGGAAGATCGACTCCTTCCTGCACGACCGTGACACCGACGAGGACGGCATCTTCGACGAGGTCGGGGAGATCTCGACCATCCGGGTGAGCGTGGACTCCGTGGGGGCCGAAGCGAACGATCACAGTCGATACCCGTGGGTCTCGGACGACGGCCGGTTCGTCGTCTTCGCCAGTACGGCGGACGATCTCGTTGGCTCCGACGCGAACGGAAAGCGCGACGTGTTCCTCCGCGACGTCGCTGGAGGCAGCACGACGCTGGTGAGCCA
>JAUIFY010000327.1 GCA_030430245.1 bacterium
GGCGATCATGATGAACTCGCGTCGCGTCCTGGGGCACGGTACGCCCGAGCAGATGGGCGTCGAGGAGCTGAAGGACCTGAGGCAGATGATCTCGTCGCGGGGCATCGATGCGAGCGGGATCTCCGACGGCGACCTGCGAGCGTTCGTCCACCAGAGGATGCTCGACTTCCAGAACAACGCGCCGACGACCGCGGCGGCGGCCGCCACGATCATTCTCGACGGCCTCCGGAGCGACAAGTGGCGGATCCTGGTCGGTGAGGATGCCGAGGCTCTCGATCGGATGGTCCGCGAGACGCCCGACGAAGCGTACGAGGCCGATTTCCTGGCGAGGCTCACGGCCGGGGGCCACCTCACCGGACTCATCCAGTAGCGGGACCGCCTCGCGCGGCCCACGCTCACCGGCTTTCGGTGTGGCGGCCGGTCGCGGATGCCCTAAGATTTCGGCATGGCCGCGCAAGCCGTCATCCTGGTCGATCACGGAAGCCGGCGCGCGGAAGCGAACGAGCATCTCGAAGGGATCGCGTCCGCGCTCCGCAAGGAACGCCCGGACTGGGTCTTCTGGACCGCGCATCTCGAGGTGTGCGGTCCGACGGTGGGGGAGGCGGTGGACCGGGCCGTCGCGGCGGGCGCCTGCCGCGTGGTCGTTCACCCGTTCTTCCTTCTGCCGGGACGACACACACGAGAGGACGTGCCGCGCCTGGTCGAATCCGCTCGGGAGCGGCACCCCGGGATCTCGATCCAGATGACCGCCCCCATCGGGGTCGCGCCCGAGCTCGTCTCCCTCATCGTCGGCTCGGTCGAGGGGGTCGATCCGTAAGGGGCGTCTCCGGTCGGAGGGGTCGTTCCGGAGGGGCGTCTCCGGTCGGAGGGGTCGTTCCGGAGGAGCGTCTCCGGCGCGAGGCGCGAGAAGGAATGGGCGCTTGCACGCAGGTCGGAATCGGCCAACGTAGGCGCGTGCTTCCGGTAGCCATTCTGTGCTGGGCCGTGGGGCTTCTCCTTCTGTGGCGCGTTCCCATGGTCGCGGCCGCGCGTCGCTCCGGCCCGAGGGACATCTCGGTGATCGTGCCCGCGCGCGACGAGGCGGAGAACATCGAGCGGCTGGTCCGCAGTCTCGGCGGGTCCGCTCCGCTCGAGGTCCTGGTCGTCGACGACGGGTCCGTCGACGAGACGGCGACCCGTGCGGCCGCGGCGGGTGCGACGGTGCTGTCGTGTCCACCCCTTCCCGAGGGGTGGGCCGGGAAGTCGTGGGCCTGCCTGCACGGAGCGCGACACGCACGGGGCCGCCGGCTCCTCTTCCTGGATGCCGACGCGTGGCTCGCACCTGGCGCGTTGGAGCGGATCGCGGCTCACCACGACGAGATCGGAGGCGTCCTCACGATCCAGCCGTATCATCGGATGGAGCGGGCGTACGAGCGCCTGAGCGCCCTGTTCAATCTGATCACGCTGATGGGCTCGGGGGCCTTCACGCCTCTCGGCGCCAGGCTCGCGACGGGAACGGCATTCGGGCCGAGCCTGCTCGTCGAGCGCGAGGCGTACTTCGAGATCGGGGGACACGAGCGGTCCCGCGCGTCCGTGCTGGAAGGACTCCCGCTCGGCCGTGCGTTCGCCGCGCGGGGACATCGCGTCCACTCCCTCGGGGGCCGGGGGGTGCTCTTCTATCGGATGTATCCCGGGGGGCTTCGCGAGATGATCGATGGCTTCGCCCGGGGATTCGCCTCCGGGGCGGGGGCGGTGCCCGCATGGATCCTGCTCTCCGTCGTCGCGTGGGTCGTCGGGGGTGTCTCGACCACGCGTCACGCGACCGCCTTCGCGCTGGGTGCGCCCGGAGAGAGCGCGGGATGGCTCGCCCTGGCGTGTGCGTATGCAGCGCAGATGCGCTGGATGCTCGGACGCGCGGGCAACTACGGCTGGTGGCCCGCGATCGCCTTCCCGCTGGTGATGGTCTTCTTCATCGGGGTCTTCGGGTTGTCGCTCGCTCGAACGGCCGGTTGGGGGCGGCGCGAGTGGAAGGGCAGGAAGGTCGCGTCGAGATGAGCGAGCTGCGCGTCCTTCACCTCCCCACCTTCTGGACGGTGTTGCTCGACATCGTTGCGTGGTTCGTCATCCACCTGGGCGTCGTCGCGGCGATGGTGTCCCTTCCGGTCGACCGCTTCTCTCCTGCACGGTGGCCGTTTCGCGAGCGCTCTTGGGAGCTCGGAGGACGGATCTACGAGTGGATGGGGGTTCGTTGGTGGAAGGACGTCCTTCCGGATGGCGCGGACATCTTGCGATGGCGCAGCTTCCGCAAGAGCCACCTGGCCGCTTCGACATCCGAGTACCTCGAGCGGTTCTCTCGCGAGACGTGTCGCGCCGAGGCGACGCACGTTCTGACGATGATCTGGGCGCCGTTGTTCTTCTTCTGGAATCCCGTCTGGGTCGGCTGGCTGATGATCCTCTACGCGTCGTGCGAGAACCTGCCGCTGATCGTCGCGCAGCGCTACAACCGGATTCGCCTGGAGCGCTTGCTGCGCCCGGCCCGGCGGAGAGCATCGTGATCTGCATCGACCAGCTCGTCGTCACCTACGGAGCGCACGTGGCCGTGGACCACGTGTCCCTCCGCGTCGACGAAGGCGAGTTCGTCGGATTGCTCGGACCCAACGGGGCGGGCAAGACGTCGCTCTTCGGGGCGCTGTGCGGTCTCCTGCCACGCCGCGCGGGCGCGGTGTCGATCGGGGGCTACGACCCCGAGGCCGATCGGATTCGGGCGACGCGGAGGCTCGGCGTCGTGCCTCAGGATCTCGCGTTCTACGGCCCGCTCACCGCGCATCAGAACCTGGCGTTCTTCGGGGAGCTGCACGGGCTCTCGGGCAAGTCGCTGCGCGACGCGATCGATCGAGCGCTCGACCTCGTGCGATTGTCGGAGCGTGCGCACGAGCGCACGCGCACCTTTTCCGGGGGCATGAAGCGCAGGCTCAACGTCGCCATCGGACTTCTCCACCACCCGCGAGTGCTGGTGCTGGACGAGCCGACCGTCGGTGTGGACGCGCAGAGCCGCGGAGCGCTCCTCGACTGCTTCGAGGAAGTCGCACGCTCGGGAGCGGCCGTCGTGTACGCGACGCATCGGATGGAAGAAGCCGAGCGGCTCTGCGACCGCGTCGCGATCCTCGACGAAGGCCGTGTGCTCGCATGCGATGCGCCCGACGCTCTGGTGGAGAGGTTCGGGTCGGGGTGTCTCCGCGTACGCTTCGAGCGAGAGGTTCCTCCCGGGTTCGTCGACGAGGTGGTCGCCACGGGAGCTGCGACGGAGGGATCGAGCGCCCGAGATCGAATGGAGCTCGTCGTGCCGAAGGTCGAAGCGGCCCTTTCGACCGTCGCCGAACGAGCGGCGCAACACGGGCTCGGCATCGCGTCGTTGGAGCTCCCCGAGCCCAGCCTGGAGGCGGTCTTCCTGCGGCTCACCGGGCGCCGCCTTCGGGACGGGCGGAGCGCTGGGCGATGATCCGGCAGCTCGTCGCGCTGACGCGCAAGGAGTTCCAGCTTCTCGGGCAGGATCGCCCGGCCCTCGCACTCCTGTTCCTCATGCCGGCGTTCTTCATCGTCGTGATGAGCTTCGCGCTCGCCAATGTGTTCGAGGCGGGCACGGCGGAACGGCCGATCGCGATCGCCGTCGCCGTCGAGGACGAGGGGGCGCTGGGGCGTCGCGTCGTGGACGAGCTGCGCGCGGCCCCGGGGATCGACGTCGTCACGGCGTGGGAGGAGGGCCCGCTCGATCGCGCCCGCGCGGAGGCGCTCGTGCGCGACCGCATCGTCGCGATCGGCCTCGTCCTGCCGTCGGGTTTGTCGGAGCCGGGCGAGGCGCCGGCGAGAGCCACCCTGATCGCGGATCCGGCCACGTCCCTGCACGTGGTGGGGCCCCTGCGCGGCGCGGTGGAGGGGGTTCTGCGGTCGCTCGTTCTTCTCGACCGCGTTCCCGACGAGCTCCGCGGCGCGTTGCAGAGCTGGGCCGACGAGCGCGGGGAGCGCGCGCCGCCGGAGAAGCTGCTCGACTCGCTCGAGGGTGCGCTGGACGAACGGCTGGCGGGCATCGACCCGTCGTCGGTCGTCGCCGTGAGGATCGAGTCCCCCGCCGGAGTCGTCGTGTCGCGGCGACCGAGCGCGACGCAGCAGAGCGTGCCGGCGTACACGATCTTCGGTGTCTTCTTCATCACGCTGACGCTCGCGACGAGTGTCGTGCGCGAGCAGGACGACGGAATCCTGCCCCGGCTCCTCACGACGCCGGTCCCCCGCGCGGTCTTGCTCGTCGGGAAGCTCATCCCTTACTTCCTGGTGAATCTCGTGCAGATCGCCCTCATGTTCCTGGTGGGCAAGCTGCTCTTCGATCACACGCTGGGAAACGCGGTCGCCCTCGGGCTCGTGTCTCTGGCGCTGGCCGCGACCGCGACCGGTCTCGGTCTGCTGATCGCGGCGTTCGGACGCACCGAGGCTCAAGTGGGTGCCCTCGCGGTATCGTCGACGATCACGTTGTCCGCCCTGGGCGGCTTGATGGTGCCGTCGTACGTCATGCCCGGCCCGATGCAGGCGATGGCCCGTGCGACTCCCCACGCCTGGGCCCTCGAGGCCTATCACGACGTCATGCTCCGGGGGGGAGCGACGGCGGACGTTCTGGCGGAGGTCGGCGTGCTCGCGGGGTTCTCCGCCGTCTTCTTCTCGATCGCGGCGCTGCGGTTTCGCTTCCGTTGAGTGCGGCCGTTGCGTGCACTGCCCAGAACGAATGCAGTGACGCGCCGCGGCCCGGCCCCCGGCGCCCGAAAATCGGCGCGAGTGGACGGGACGACCTTGGCACGTTCGGTGCAGCCTTCCGAGAGTCGGGAGCCCGCCTCGGCAGAGCTGGGCGGGCGAAGGAGGGATCGGGATGTCGCGGTACATGTACGAACGGCTGTCGGCGCAGGACAACAGCTTCCTCGTCGCCGAGAAGGCGAACGTTCCGCTCCACGTCGGAGCCGTCGCGATCTACGAGCTCGGGGAGATGCGGAGCGAGTCGGGTGGCGTCGACATCCGGAAGTTCAAGCAGGCGCTCGAAGCCCAGCTCCACCGTCTGCCTCGTTACCGGCAGAAGCTGCAGTGGGTGCCCATCGAGAATCGCCCGGTCTGGGTCGACGATCCCCACTTCAATCTCGACTACCACGTTCGGCATGCGGCTCTGCCGCGGCCGGGTGGAATCGACGACCTGAAGCGGCTTACGGCGCGAATCACGACGCGGATGCTCGACCGCTCGCGGCCGCTGTGGGAGATGTGGCTGATCGAGGGGCTCTCCGACGACCGCTTCGCGGTGGTGAACAAGATCCACCACTGCATGGTCGACGGCATCTCGGGTGCGGACATCGCGGAGATCCTCATGTCGCCGACGCCGGAGCACGAGATCGGAGAAGCCCGGGAGTTCCTGCCGCGGCCGGCGCCCACGGCGCGCGAGCTCCTCTTCGACGCGGCGAAGCGACTCGCCCTCGCACCGGTCGAGATCGTCGGGCGGGTCGGCGCGTTCGGGCGGGCCACCCCGGACCTCGCGCGGGAAGTGGGAGCGCGTCTGCAAGCCATCGGCGATCTCGCGATGAATCTCGTGGCGCCTTCGTCCGAGACCCCCCTCAACGGCAAGCTCGGTCCGCATCGCCGCATCGATTGGCTGACGCTTCCGATGGACGACGTGAAGTCGATCCGACGAGCCGCCGGTTGCACGGTGAACGACGTGGTCCTCGCCACCGTCACCGGAGCCGTGCGGCAATACCTGATCCGCCGCGGAATCCGCCCGGGCGAGATCGACTTTCGCGTGTCCGCTCCCGTGAGTGTCCGCAGTCGGGAGGAGAGTGGAACGCTCGGTAATCGGGTGTCGGCCTGGATCGTTCCGCTCCCGATCGACATCGGTGACCCGCAGGGTGTGCTCCAGCGGTTGAGCGCACAGACGCAGAGGCTCAAGGACTCGCGGCAGGCCCTCGGCGTCGAATTGCTGATGCAGCTCGCCGAATACGCCCCGCCGATGCTGTTCTCGGCGGGTGCCCGGGCCGCCGCGGCGCCCATGAACATGATCGTGACGAACGTTCCGGGGCCTCAGTTTCCGCTCTACATGCTCGGCGCGAAGCTTCAGGAGATGCACCCTCTCGTTCCGCTGCTGGACGGCACGGGGCTCGGGATCGCGCTGTTCAGCTACGACGGGAAGCTCCACGTCGGCCTCAACGCCGACTACGATCTCGTCCCCGACCTGAGCGCGTTCTCCGCGTTGTTCGCGCAGTCGTTCATGTCGATCGTCGACGCCACGTGCCCGTGGACCGATGTGGCGGACGACGACGAGGCGACGGCGTCGGCCGTCTCGGAGGAGCCGGCGCCGCGCGCGGAGGTCGTGCCTCTGAACCCGCCCTCCGCGGAGGCGGGCCGGATCTAGCGTGCGAGTGCCGTCGGTCGGGGCGCAGAATCGGCGTTGACGACGGGCCGATCGGTACGACACTCGGTCCATGGCCCCATCAACGACGACGACCCGGGCATGAATCATCCGAGCCACGCACCGATGCGCCGCGAGATTGTGCTTCGAGCCGTTCGGCTTCGGGCGCAGTTCCCCGACGCGCCGCTCGACTACTTCGCCCATTCGTTGGCCTACGAGCTGGACATGAAGGTCGAGCACGTCCTGCGCGTTCTGGAGGAGGAGGGGCGTGACGAAGGCGACCCGTAGCCCTACGCCGGGTGCGGGGTCGTGCCGCTCTCCGACACGAGCGAGCGCACCATCTCTCCGGTCGGGACGCGAGCGCCGAGCTGGGCGCACAGGAGGTAGGTGCCGGCGAGCTTCCGATGGATGAAGACGAGCTCG
>JAUIFY010000016.1 GCA_030430245.1 bacterium
GTGGCTTCGGTGGCCCCGGGCTCGAAGGTCGACGACGCGGAGCTGCGGAGCTTCACGAAGTCGAAGCTCTCCGCGTACAAGGCGCCGAAGAAGATCGTCGTCGTCGACGAGGTGCAGCGCGCCCCGAACGGCAAGGCCGACTACAAGTGGGCTCGCTCGCTGCTCGAGGAGTGACCGCCCCCCTCATCCCTCGGGCGAGCCGGCATTGCGGAAGATGCGCGCGTACACGCGCGTCGCCTGGGCGAGGTTCTCGATCGAGATCCGCTCGTTCGTCCCGTGGAAGCCCTCGACGTCCTCCAGCGTGACGACCATCGGATTGAAACGGTAGGCGTCGTCCGCGACCTGCCCGTAGTGACGCGAATCGGTGCCGCCCACCGTGAGACCGGGCACCACCGCCACGGGCCCGAACACCTCCGCGACCGAGCGCGCGATCGTCCGGTATCCGCCCGCCGTCGTGCTCGCGATCTCGGAAGCCTCGTTTCCTGCGCGTCGAACCCGAACCTCGACACGCTCGTCGTCGACGACGTGTTTCACGTGCGCGACCACCTCCTCGAACGAGTCGCGCGGGTGAATCCGGAAATTGATGGTCGCGATCGCCTCCGTGGGCAGCACGTTCTCCTTCACGCTGCCCTCCAGCATCGTCGGCGCCATCGTCGTTCGGAGGATCGCGTTGGACGCGCCGCTCCCGCCGAGGAGCGCCTCGAGAGCTCCGCCGAGAAGCCACCGGTTCGCGAGCGGGGCGCGGTAGAGGAACGGCATGTGCCCGCCCAGGGCTTCGAACATCTGCGCGGTCACGCCGGAGACGCCTCCCGGCATCGGGTTCTCCTCGAGGCGAAGGATCGCCCGCGCCAGCACGCCGACGGCCGTCTCGCGCGGTGGAATGGACGAATGTCCTCCCGCGCCCTTCGCCACGAGATCGAGGGTCGTGTAGCCCTTCTCCGCCACGTTGATGCTCGCCACGGGCACGTCGACGCCCGGATAGGCGCCATCGATCAGGAACGACCCCTCGTCCAGCGACCACGCGAGCCGGACTCCCTGCGCTCGCAGATGCTCCGCGATGGCACCCGCCCCGTCGCGTCCTCCGATCTCCTCGTCGTGGCCGAACGCGAGGTAGATCGTCCGTCGCGGCTGGAAGCCCTCCTCCAGCAACGTGGTGGCCGCCTCGAGAATGGCGATCATCGCACCCTTGTCGTCGAGCGCACCGCGTCCCCAGACCCAGCCGTCCGCGATCTCCCCCCCAAACGGGGGATGCGTCCAATCGGCCTCGCTGCCCGAGTTCACGGGGACGACGTCGTAGTGGGCGGTGACGAGGACCGGCGGCGCCGACGGATCCGTTCCCGGCCACGTGAGGAGAAGGCTCAGGTCACCGAGCTCCTCGCGCTTCATCTTCCGATGGACGAGGGGATACGTCTGTTCGACCCACGAGAGGAACGCGCGAAAGGGCTCGGGATCACGGAGGGCGGGCGGCCCCGGCGAGACCGTCTCGAACCGGATCGCCTCCGCGAGGCGGCCCGCGATCGCGTCCTCGTCCAGGTCGATCTCGACGCGGGGAACCTCGAGCGCGTCGGACGACATCGAGAGGGTCCGCACGACGATCACGAGGACGAGGACCGCGACGGCCCCGAGGAGGATCCGGATGGCACTCTTCATGTTCCGCAGGCTCGCCCGCCGAGTACGCCATCCCGGGGCCGAGTGCCAGCCACCCGCGCGGGTGGTGCCGAATCCGCGCACAGATGCCGAGCCGATGGGCAACGCTCGCCTCCCGTGGACAGCCGGACGGCGGAGAGAAACGCCTCCCGGCAAGAAGCTCGGGTTGGACGCGGCTTTGCTCCCCTCCGCGACATGCGCCCCGTCCGATCCGCCCTCGCCGCGAGGCACCGGCGTTGCGAGGCTTCGCCGTGAGTGCCGGCGCATCGATTCGGCTCGACTTCGGAAGCTCGCCGGAAGACCACGACAAGGAGGCCCCGCTCCGCGAGGACATCCGCCTCCTGGGCCGCCTCCTCGGCGAGGTGATTCGCGAGCACGCGGGGTCCGGGGTCTTCGAGCTGGTCGAAGCGACGCGACGCGAGGCGATCTCGGCGCGACGCAACGGCTCCGGAGAGGAGGCGCTCTTCGCGCGACTCGACGCTCTCGAAGAGCGTGATGCCCTTCACGTGATCCGATCGCTGATCCTCTTCCACCTGCTCGCGAACGTCGCGGAAGACGTCCACCACACTCGACGGCGGCGGCACCACCGACTCCTGGGCTCCCCTCCGCAGCCCGGGAGCCTCCGGTACGCGTTCGACCGCCTGCGCCACGACGGGGTCGACCCGCGGCGCGTGCGGGAGGTCCTCGCCGATGCGCTCGTCGCACCGGTCATCACCGCGCATCCGACCGAGGTGCGGCGCAAGACCGTACTGGACGCCCACCGCGAGATCGCGCGACTGCTCGACCGGCGCGATCGCCCCTCGATGCTGGAGTCGGAGCGCACGGAGTGGAAGCGCGCGCTCCGCCTGCAGATCCTCCGGCTGTGGCAGACGGCGATGGTGCGGCTCTCCCGACTTCGACTCCGCGACGAGATCAACGAGGCACTCGGCTACTACGAGCTCTCGCTGCTCGAGGAGGCCCCGGCGATCCATCAGGCGCTCACCGAGGAGATCCGGCGTCATTGGCCGGACGCCCATCCCCCGTCCAGACCCGTCCTGCGCATGGGATCGTGGATCGGGGGCGACCGGGACGGCAACCCGTTCGTCACGGCCGACGTCGTTCGGTACGCGGTCGGCCGGCAATCGACCGTGGCACTGGGCCACCATCTAGGAGAGCTCGATCGCCTGGGGCGCGATCTGTCCATGTCCACACGACTGGTCTCGCCGTCACCGGAGCTGCTCGCACTCGCCGAGGCGTCCGAAGACACGTCCCCGTTCCGCCAGGACGAACCGTACCGGCGGGCGCTGCGCGGGATGCACGCCCGGCTGGCCGCGACCGCGGCCGATCTGGTGGGCGACGTGCCGGGACGGGCGCCGCACGCCACGTTGTCGGCGTACCTCGAGCCCGAAGATCTGTCGCGGGACCTGGCCGTCGTCGACGCATCGCTGCGCAGTCACGGCGCGAGCTCGATCGCGGACGACCGACTGGCCGCGCTGCGCCGCGCCGTCGACGTGTTCGGGTTCCACCTGTGCAGCCTCGACCTCCGACAGAACGCAGACGTCCACGAGGTCGTCGTGGGTGAGCTCCTGGCACAGGCAGGCCTGACGGCTGACTACGCGGACATGGGCGAGGACGAGCGCGTCGCGCTCCTCACGGCCGAGCTCCGGACGGCCCGCCCCCTCGTGGGCCGACGAGCCGCTTTGTCCGAGGAGACGGTCGGCGAGCTCGCGATCCTCCACGCAGCGCACGAGGCCATCGAGCGCCTCGGACCGCAGGCGATCCCCCAGTACGTGATCTCGAAGTGCGACGCCGTGAGCGACCTGCTCGAGGTCGCACTGCTCCTCCGCGAAGTCGGCCTGCTCCGCCCGGGAACGTCGGTTCCCCTGCCGCTGCAGATCGTTCCACTCTTCGAGACGATCGACGACCTGAGGAACGCCGGGACGACGCTTCGCGACCTCCTGACGATCGATCTCTGGAACGAGTGGGTTCGTTCCCGCGACGGGGTGCAGGAGGTCATGCTCGGGTACTCCGACAGCAACAAGGACGGGGGATACCTGGCCGCGAACTGGGCGACCTACCGGGCCGAGCTCGACCTCGTCGCAGTGGCGCGGGAGCACGGCGTGCGTTTGCGCCTGTTCCATGGTCGCGGTGGGACGGTCGGGCGGGGCGGCGGACCGAGCTACGACGCGATCCTCGCGCAAGCGCCGGGAAGCGTGGCCGGCGCGCTCCGCATCACCGAGCAGGGCGAGATGGTCGCCGCCAAGTACGCCGAGCCCGACCTCGCGCGACGGAACCTCGAGGCCCTCGTCGCGGCGACGCTCGAGGCGAGCTGCCTCGACGTCGAAGGCCTCGGCGCCGACGCACCCGAGGCGTACGCCCTCATGGGCGACCTCGCCCAGCGGGCCTGCGATGCCTACCGGTCCCTCGTCTACGAAACGCCGGGGTTCCCGGAGTGGTTCCGTGCCGCCACCCCCATCTCCGAAATCGCCGCGCTGAACATCGGGAGTCGACCAGCCTCGCGCAGGTCCTCCGATCGGATCGCGGACCTGCGAGCGATTCCCTGGGTCTTCAGCTGGAGCCAGTGCCGGATCATGTTGCCCGGCTGGTTCGGTGCCGGCACGGCGCTCGAATCATGGGTCGGCACGGACGAGGATCGCATCGAGCGCTTGAGAGCGCTCTACGCTCGCTGGCCCTTCCTTCGGACCGTGCTCTCGAACATGGGAATGGTCCTCGCCAAGTCCGACATGGAGATCGCGCGTCGGTACGCCGCCCTCGTTCCGGACACGGGTCTCGGCCGGCGCGTGTTCGACGTCATCACGGCCGAGCACGACCGCACGGTCCGCATGCTTCTGGCCGTCACCCAGCAGACGACGCTGCTCTCCGACAACGTCTCGCTCGCGCGCAGCATCGGCCACCGCTTCCCGTACCTCGATCCCCTGAACCACCTCCAGGTCTCGCTGCTCCGACGGTTCCGCGCGGGCGACCGGGATCCGCTCGTCCAGCGCGGCATCCAGCTCACCCTGAACGGGCTCGCCACCGGACTACGGAACAGCGGCTAGTCACGAGCCGGGAGGCCCCCGGTCGGCGCTGCCCAAGAGTTGCGCAGCCGATTGCCGCTGTCGGCGGCAAGAGAACACGAGGCCCCCGGGAAATCGGTCGTCTTCGTCGGGCATCAGACTTGCGTCCACGCCCAGGTGATGATGGAGCCACAGGTGAGCGGGAAGGAGGCCCTCGTTCTTCGGTCCGGGACGAGGCTCGACGGAGACGAGCCCGCGGATCTCTTCGGCGGCTACCACCCTCTCCCCCGCACGTTCGACGAGATGTTCGACGCCGACGGGACGCCGCACCCGCACATGGTCGGAGTCGCCGACCCGATTCGGCGCATGGATCGGACGGAATACCGGCGGCTGCAGCGACTCGCCTCCAATGCCTTCTTGCGCGGCGGGATCACCTTCTCGGTCTACGACGAGGACGACGGCGATCCGGACCGCATCTTTCCGTTCGACCTGATCCCGCGCGTGATCACCCGAACGGAGTGGAACCGCGTCGAGAAGGGCCTGGTGCAGCGAGTCTGCGCGCTCAACGCATTCCTCGACGACATCTACGGGGACGGTCGCATCCTGGCCGAGGGACTCGTCCCACGGGAGATGGTTCACTCCTCGAAGGCCTGGGTGCCCTCGCTCGTCGGCGTGCGTCCGTCCGGAAAGGTCCGAATTCACATCGCCGGGATCGATCTGGTCCGTGGCTCGGACGGAGAGCTCGTCGTGCTCGAGGACAACGTGCGTACTCCATCGGGGGTCTCGTACGTGCTCGAGAACCGGGCCGTCATGCGACGGGTCCTCCCGCAACGTTGGGAGCGACGGGTCGCACCGCTCGATGAGTATCCGTCTCGGCTGCGCGCCGCCATGTCCGCGGTCGCCCCGTGCGCGGAGGGCCCGGACAACGCGGTCGTTTTGACGCCCGGCCCGTTCAACTCGGCCTACTTCGAGCACAGCTTCCTCGCCCGGCGCATGGGCTGTGATCTCGTCTCGGGAAGCGACCTCTTCGTCGAGCGGGATCGCGTCTACGCGCGGACGACCCACGGACCGCGCCGGGTCGACGTGATCTACCGCCGAATCGACGACGACTTCCTCGACCCCGAGTTCTACCGCGCCGACTCGGCCCTGGGCGTGCCGGGCCTGATGAAGGCGTACGCCGCCCGCAACGTCAGCCTGATCAACGCCGTCGGCAACGGCGTCGCGGACGACAAGGGGATCTACCCCTACGTCCCCGAGATGATCCGGTTCTACCTCTCCGAAGAGCCCATTCTCCGTCAGGTGAAGACCTACATCTGTGATCGGCCGGACGAGTGCCGATACGTCGTCGACCACCTGAGAGAGCTCGTGGTGAAGGCCGTGGGCGAGGCGGGCGGCTACGGCATGCTGGTGGGCCCCACGGCGAGCCGCGAGCAGATCGAGCTCTTTCGAGGACGAATCGCCGAGAATCCGCGCAACTACATCGCCCAACCCATCGTGGAGCTCTCGACGTGTCCCACCTGGACGAACGAGGGCATCCAACCGCGCCGAGTCGACCTGCGTCCCTACGTCATCACCGGAAACGGCAGCTGGGTTCTTCCCGGCGGGCTCACCCGCGTCGCGCTCGTGCGAGGGTCGTACGTCGTCAACTCGAGTCAGGGGGGCGGATCGAAGGACACCTGGGTCTTGGAGGACGCATGATCTCACGCGTTGCCGATAGCTGCTTCTGGCTCACGCGCTACCTGGAGCGCGTGGACTCGCTGGCGCGCCTCATCGGCGTGCACCACTCCCTCCACATCGACGCCGGCCCCCAAACGCAGCAACGCGGGCGGCCCTTGCTCGAGTTCGTCGGCCGGACCGGCTTCTACCGAAGCCTGCCGGACCACCCATCGGTCGACGACGCCGACCGGGTCGAGCACTACCTGGTCTGGGACGGCAGTCACCCGGCGTCACTCCATCGCGGCGTCCAGTCCGTTCGTGAGAACGCCCGTACCATTCGCGAGATCCTGAGCCACGAGGCATGGGAGGCCATCAACGACCTCTGGCTGTGGCTGCGGAGCAACGACGCACGTCGCGCGTACGACGAGAGTCGCAACGACTTCTACGAGCACTTCACGCGCACCGCGGTCCTGTTCCACGGCGTGTCGCACGCCTCGATGCTCCACGACGAAGCGTTCACCTTCATGAAGTTGGGCCGAGCCGTGGAGCGCACGGATCTGACGGCCCGACTCCTCGCCATCCACCACCCCCGCGTACACAAGACCGCCGAAGGGGAGTCGGCCGCCCTCCTCGCCGCGCTCCGTTCGACCTGCGCCTTCGAGCCCTTCTTCCGTGCCGGACGGCCGCTGAACCTCACCGAGGTGACACGATTTCTGGTGTTCGATCCGTCTCTGCCGAGATCGGTCGTCTACAATCTCGACGAGGCGCGGTTCCTCCTGCGCGGACTCCGCCGGGAGGATCCCCTGGCGCTGCCGCGGCGCTCCCGCCAGTCCCTGGAGCGGTTTCGTGGCGAGCTCATTCAGATGGACATCGGCGACATCGAACGCCGCGGCATCCCGGCAACGCTGGACTGGGTCGTGCGATCGACGGCGCACCTGTGTCGCGCGATCCACGACGACTACCTGAACCCTCCGATGGCATGGCTGCGGCACTGCGTTCGAGTCCTCGAGACCGTGAGCCCGGACGAGGGCGCCACCCGCGCCGCCTGACGGCGCGGGGGCCTCAGTCGCCGCCGCCGAGGTCTTCGAGGTACGCCCGCTGGAGCAACGAGCTCTCGGCGTAGTCGTGGTAGACCAGCCGCAGGCGAATGCGGTGAAAGCGGTCGCGCACGTGGCGCTCTCCCGCACCCTGCAGGTTCTCCTCGATCAGTCCATCGAGCTCGCCGCGCAGCCTTCGGTGCTCGGCCACGACGCTCGACGCTTGCTTGGCCAGGCGCGGCGCCTGCGCGACGATGCCCGCGAACAACCCGGACCGCTCCTCCCACTCGAAGTGCGAGAACAAGACCCGGCGGAACTCGTCGAGCTTCTCGTTCAGCCACCGGTCGTCGGATCGGCCGGTTCGGATGCGAGGATGACGACAGAGGGCGTCGAGCACGTCGGCGAGCTGCTCGCCCAGAGCCCGCAGAGCCACGTGCTGGGATTCCAGCGAGGGGAGCGATTCCGTTGAGGGCGACGCCGGCGTCGCCTCGACCTCCGAACTCTTCATTCGAGCCTCCTCGTCGACCGCGAAGCGTCCCTCCTCCGGCCGCACACCCCATCCGTTGCAAGCGACGTGCCTACGGCATCGCCTCGAGAGCTCGTGCCGAGACCGTGCCGCGGGCGAATCCACTGCTCGACCTGCGAGCAGGTGCTCCGATCCTGGGCGGACGCACTCTCCCCACCGCCGTCGTCCGCGTACGGAAGCCCCGCGCCACGGCAGGGCTCGTCGGCGGCGTTCCCCGGCCGATTGCGCTTTTCCTGGGGACGCCTTTCCTCCAGGCTGGAGATCGAGATGGGCACGGAGCGGATGATCCTTCAGCTCGGCACGAACAATTGGCAGCGAGGGGACGAGTTCGCGCCAGGATCGGGCATCCTTCACGAGGCCCACCACCACGCCTACGATCAGTTGCCAGACACGAAATCGTACTCGATCTTTCCTTCGCCAGTGCAATCGTCCGACCGCCGAGACGTCGCGGTGTTTCGTCTCGATCACCCGATTCCCATCTGCGAGTCGGTCTCGCCCGTGAGCTCGTACCGCTGGCATGCGATGTCCGAAGACGACTTCATCGCGTACCGCCGCCGCCTGACCCGATTCGTCGCGGAGTACATGGACGACATCGAGCACGAGCGGGGTCAGCCGTTCGGGCTCGCGATCGCACACCACGGCTTTCTGAACCCCGTCGTGATGCGCGACGTTCTACGCATGCGGGCCCGGCTGGGCAGGCCCGCCATGCCGCTCCTCTGCTTCGTGCACGGAACCGCGCTCAAGATGTTCGCGAGGGAGAAGGCCGGGGACGCGCCCGAGGAGTTCCCCCGGCGCTTCCTCCCCTTCATGAAGCAGGAGGCCGTGTTCGACCCCGACGTACCGGGAGGCGTCGACGTCTGCGCCACCATCTCGAGGGAGCAGACCGACGCATTGGCCGAGATCTTCCCCGAGTTCCCCCGCGAGCGCGTGCTGCTCTCACCGAACGGCTACGACCAGAACGTGTTCCGGGCTCGCGACACCCGCGATCGCAGCGCGGTGCTCGCGGAGTTCACGACCGTCCCGTACGAGGGCTCCTCGCGTCCCCCCGAGCCGGTCGCGAGCGACGGCGACTTCGACGGTGTCGTCGTGTTCTGCGGCAAGTTCGCCGACTGGAAGCGACTCGACGCCCTGCTCCGCGCGGCGGCGGTGTACGAAGCATCGGGCGACAAGATCGCGACGATCGTCGTCGGGTCGGGACCGCTCGAAGCCCAGAGGGAGCTGCAGGACCTGGCCTTCGAGGAGCTCGGCTTGCGCCATGCCTACTTCCTGGGCCCCCGGAGCCAGTCGGAACTCGCGCTGCTGTACGACGCCGCCGACGTCGGCTGCTTCCCCTCCTACCGAGAGCCGTTCGGACTCGTCTTCATCGAGTGCATGGCCTGCGGCACTCCCGTCATCGGCGCGGACTCCGGCGGCCCGCGCGACTTCGTACGCGACGAGGTCGGCGCGCTCGTCCCCGAAACGAGCGACGGTGAGGCCCTCTCCCGCTCTCTGGCCGCCGCGATCACCACCGCGCTCCGCGAGGACTGGAAGTCCACGAAGGGGAAGGCTGCGGCGCGCTACGCCCTCGAGAGCTTCAGCGTGCGGCAGCAGTGCGCCGACCTTCTGGCCGGCGTCGACCAGCGGATGGCGACGAGATCCGGTCCGAGCTAGCCCCCGAACCACGCCTTGACGAACTCCCACCGCATTCGCCCGACGGCGTCCATCGAGGTCTCCCTCGCACGCGATTCGGAGACCGATCCCATGTGGCGGGGCGATCTCGAGAGAGCGCTCGACGCTCGTCGGAACATGGCGGAGCGACTCCTCTCCGCGCTCGACGGACACGATCTCGTCGCGAGCCCGACCTCCCCGAGGATCGCTCCGACCCGCGAGGAGTACGCCGCCTGGCCCGCGTCGGAGACCGACGCCCCGGGATCCACGTGCCCGACGGGGCACATGAACCTGCTCGGCTCTCGCGCGATCTCGCTCCCGGCCGGCTTCGTCGACGGCATGCCGGTGGGCCGGGAGCTCGTCGCCCGGCCCGACGACGATGCGACCGTGCTGCGGGCCGCAGCGGCGTTTCTGGCGACGCACCCGTCGATCGACCGGCCACCACTCGGCATCTGAGGCGCGCCCCGCCCGCGGGCGGGGGCCGTCTTGCGCCTCGGCGGGCGAGCGGTGGAATCTCGGGCCCGAATCGGCAATGTAGGGCGTCCGGCTCGACCCGACCACGACACGAGCCGAAGGGAGTCCGTCATGCCGGCCCTACCGATCGTCGTTGCGTTCCTCGTCCTGACCGCGAGCGCGTACGCCGAGCCCATTCAGGATTCGGGCCGCCTCCTCGAGGACCTGGAAACGCCGTCCTCCGTCGGCGGGGAAGAGGACGCCCTGGACGCGCAGACCGCACAAGGCCGGGCCGCGGAGCGAAGCGGCGAGGTCTTCGGCGTGACCGGACGCGCCAAGGACCGCATCGAGGAGATCACCGTCCGGGCGCGAAAGCGCGAAGAGTTCCTGGCCGACACGCCACTCGCCGTCACGTCGCTCGGAGAGGGAACACTCCGCGCCGCCGGGGTCACGCGGCTCGACGAGATCACCGACCTCGTCCCCAACCTCACCTTCCTCTCCGGAAGGAGTGGACAGGATGCGACGGTCTTCATCCGCGGCATCGGCCAGGGAAACTCGCCGATCCTGACGTTCGATCCGGGCGTCGGAATCTACGTCGACGGCGTGTATCTCGCGCGCGCACAGGGCAGCATCATCGACATCGTCGACGTCGGCCAGGTCGAGGTCCTTCGCGGTCCGCAGGGTACGCTCTTCGGCAAGAACACCATCGGCGGCGCGATCAACATCACGACCGTCAAGCCGAGCCCGGACCTGGAGGCCTTCGCCTTCGTCCGCGCGGGAAGTCGCGACACGATCCAGACCCGGGTGAGCCTGAACGTGCCGGTCTCGGCGGGCTGGCTCGAGGACAAGCTCTTCACGCGTGTCGCGTTCGGATCCTCGAACACGCGCGGACACACCTACAACGCGTTCCGAGACGAGTACTGGTCCGACCGGAACTCGCTCGCGTTTCTCGGCTCTCTGCGCTTTCTACCGCTCGACGAGGTGACGATCGACGTGAGCGGATCCTGGGCCCGCAATCACGCGCGGCCGCAGGGCGGCCAGTGCGTCTTCATCCAAGACACTCCCGTGATGCAGGGGCTGTGGCCACCCCGCGAGGAGTACTACGCGCGGTGCGCCGAATCGGAACCCTATCGCTTCGAGTCCAACGTGGCGGGCATCAACGACGTCGAGAGCTACGGCACGTGGGGGACGATCCGATGGAACCCCGGCTCGGTCGGACCGATCGACGACTTCGAGCTACGCTCCCTCACGGCGTGGCGACAGCAGACTCCGCGGCTTCGCGAGGACTACGACATGACCGGAGTGCCGGTCGCGCAGGCATCCTCGGTCGGTGGAGACGGCGATTTCGTGGGCCGCGATGGCCACGCTCGACAGATCAGCCAGGAGCTCCAGGCGACTGGCACGGCCCTCGACGACGCGCTCTCGTTCGTCGGAGGCGTCTACGGGTTCTGGGAGGACGCGAGTGAGTACCAGTCGGTGCGTACGTTCCCCGGGCCGCTCACGCCCGGCCCGAGCCCGATCGGCGACATCACGAGCGCGACGACGGACAAGGACACGATCGTCGACAACTGGAGCTGGGCCCTGTTCACGCAGGCGACGTACGACGTCGTCGACTGGCTGAGCCTCACCGCCGGCGTGCGGTACACGCGCGAGAAGAAGGGCCTGTCGCTCGACCTGGTACGCCCCCCGCTCCCCCCCGAGAACCCCACGCAGGACGCGCTGCAGCTCGTGGACGTGTCCGAGTCGGAGATCTTCGACGCATGGACCCCGATGGCCGCGCTGTCCGTACGTGCCCCGGAAGGGTCGCTCGACGACGCCGGGGTGAGCCATCTCCTCGGCTACTTCTCGTACAGCCGGGGCTTCAAGAGCGGTGGCTTCAACGGCATGGCGCGCGAAGACGGGACCGATTCACTCCCCGCCTTCCAACCCGAGTTCCTGGACTCGTTCGAGCTCGGAGCCAAGACGATCGCGTGGGACGACCGGCTCACCGTCAACGTGGCGCTCTTCCTCGGCAAGTACACGGACCAACAGGTCCAGAGCGTCGTCCTCGGCCCTCCCCTCATTCCCGGCGGACCGCCCCAGGTGAGCCTCGCGGTCAACAACGCGGCGGAATCGACGACCAAAGGGCTCGAGATCGAGAGCGTGCTGCTGCCGTTCGAGGGTTGGCTGGTTCAGGCGGATCTCGCGCTGCTCGACGCGACGTTCGACCAGTTCCTGGCGCCGAGCGCCGTCGACGGGGGCGCCGTCGTGGACCGCTCCGGCCAACGATTCCCGTTCGTCCCGGAGATCCAGAGCCACGTCGCCGTCCAATACTCGCATCCGGTGAGCGTCGGCGGACCGGACTGGCTCGATGGGTGGATCACGCCGCGCGTGGATTGGACCTACCAGGGCTCGGTGCTCTACGCCGGGCCGGAGCTCCCCGAGGCGACCCAGCCCGGCTACAACCTCCTCCACGCGCGCCTGTCGTACGACTTCATGAACGACCGGGCGCAGGTCGCTCTCTGGGGACAGAATCTGCTCGATCAGGAGTACTTCGAGCAGGTGACCGGAAGCGCCCAGTCCTTCGGCACCATCGCCCGCTTCTACCAGCCTCCGCGAACGGTCGGCGTGGAGCTCAGCTATCGGATGTGAGTGCGGCTGGGCAGCTCACGTTCTCCGCGGCGGTCGCACTCCAAGCGCGGAGCACGCGGGTCACTTCCCCTGACGAATGATCCTGGACGTCTCGAACAACTCGTCGTCCATCTGTACCCACCACTCGGTATCCGCGACGGGCAAGCCGGAGACGGTCGCACGGTCCTGCTTGAAGTTGTTCACGATCGCGACGCCGCCGCTGTAGCCCAATCGCATGTGGCCCGGAGGACCCGGGATCTCGTGGATGAGGGACTCGGGCGGCGCGTAGTTCGCGATCACGTTGCCCTTCCAGTCGAACTTGCTCTTCCAGTATCCCCGGAAGTTCTCCTTGTCGATGTACATGATCTGCTTCCCGTAGATGTAGTACGGGTTCTTCGGCTCGGCCTCGATGATCCAGACCGGTCTCGGGAGGAGCGCGACCTGGCTCGGGGACCACGAAACCTGGTCCTCGTTCGGATCCCAGTCTTCCGCCTGAGACGCGATCAGCGGCAGATCGGGATAGCTCACGCGCCAACCGGTCTCGCTGCCGTCGATCAGATCGGACACCTCCGTGTCCTCGTCGAGCTTCACCGGCATGGTCACCTTGTCGAGGCCGGGATTGTCGAAGGTCCCCAGAATCCAACCCTCGCCGACGAGCTTCACCTTGAAGTCCTCGGGCTTGCCGTCGAAGTACGGGCCGTCGTCCTGCGAGAGATCCGAGCCCAGAAAGCCGTCGGCCCGATTCGCCGGGTTGATGGAGCGAACCCGGCGCAGGGCCGGCACGTAGGTCCAGGCCTGGTCGCTCTGCTCGCCCTCACGGTAGCGCCAGTTCAGAGCGACGAGACCTTCCAGATCCGAGGGCTCCTTCACGATCGCCATCGTCCGGCTGAGGATGCCGAGCGGATTCTCTCCGAGCGTCTCCTGAACCTCCGGCGGTTGGCCGTCGTAGTACTTGAAGTGGGTGTCGAGCGCGATCCGCCGCAGGATCCCGCGGTTTCGATCGACCCAGTTGAGCGGAGAGACGGTGTGGAACGAGCCCGCCCACTGGAGGGTGTAGATGTAGTTCCAGAGGACCTGGTATCCGGCCTTCGGGTCGTCCGCGTCGATCTCGGGGAAAGGCCACCCCGTGATCACGGGCGGCCGCTTGCCCGTCTCCCGGTCGACGACCGTGCCGTCGTCGTTGATGGTGAACTTCTTCGCGTTCTTCTGCGCGTACTCGACGAGGCGTGGATCGACGATCTTGCCCTTCTTCCCCTGCAGCTTCCGGATCGGATGGGCGTAGTCCCCGTCCCGGTAGAGCGCGAGGATTTCGTCGGGAAGGAGTCCCTTGGCCATCTCCCAGTTGTCCTCACCGAGGATCGTGCCCTCGGGCACCTCCTGGATCGCCGTCAGATCCGCTCGGGCGGGCGGGGACGCCACCGCGAGTACGCCGGCCAGCAGCGCGGGGCCGACCAGAGCTCTCCAAACCAGGGTGTCGAGATTCATGCGATTCCTCCGATACGTGCGCTCTCAGCTCCGACGAGACTTCGTCGTCGATCTCGCACGGCGCATGCCGCCGGGTGCGAACGAGGCCGATGCGGCAATCTTCGTACCACGCGCCCTCGGCGAGATCCTCCCCCGGGGGCGGGCCCGGCAGGCCGAGAAGGTGCCGCTCCGCCCAGGCCCGTCGAAGGACACACCGAACGCGAGCCGAAGAGCCCCCGCCCGCGTTCGCGTTTCTGGGACCGCGCGCGGGTCGACGTCGCAACCCCGGGAATCCGGCTCGGGTGCCGACCCGAAAGAGCACCCCCCGTCGAGGCACGCCTCTTGCGAATGCGGGACGGCCAGGGGGCATCGACCGATGGGACAATCGATGAAGGAAGTCCGCGCGGCGCTCGAGAAGGAGCGCGAGGAGCTGGCCAGGAGGGCTTCGAAGGTCGCCGCCAACCTGCGGCGCGAGCGGACGCCGCTGGGCTCGGACTCGGAGGACGCCGCGAGCGTTCTCCAGAACGACGAGGTGTTGGACGCGCTCGACGCCGAGGGACGTGATCGCCTCGCCCGCATCGACGCGGCGCTCCAGCGTATCGACGACGGCTCCTACGGAGTCTGTGCGGACTGCGGCGAAGCCATCGCGCCGGCGCGCCTCGAAGCGGCGCCGGAGAGCTTCCGCTGCGTCGACTGCGCCGAGCTCCGAGCGAACTGACGGTTCGTCTGTCGCGTCCGAGGAGACCTCGCCAGAAAACCGGCTGACGTTCCGGCGTGTGCTCTGATACGCCTCGGGGCAATGGCACGCATCGGATTCCGCCCCCTCGTCGTTCTCCTGCTCCTCTCGCTCCTGCCGAAGCCGAGCGGAGCCGCCGATCCGGCAGCCGAATGCCAGTCCGCCGTTCCCCGGCTCCTCGGCCGATGCGTCGGCAAGGCCGCGCAATCCGAGCTGGGGTGCCACTGGCGCACCGGCGCGGCCTGCGCCCCCGGGGACGGGCGCACGGAGAACGCGCTCGACCGACTCGAGCAGGCGCTCCGCCGGAGGTGTCGCTCCGAGGAAGCGATCGCGGCCGCCGGCTACGCGCCCCTCGACCAGGCGGGACTCGCGCAACACCTTCGAGCGACCTGTGCGCGCGAGGTGGAGACGCTTCGCGCGACGACCTACGCGAACGACTCGGGGAACGCACTCGAGCGACGATGCAGACGGGCCGTCGGACGCGAAGGACGACGCCTTCTCACGCGCCTCCTCGGCGCGACCGGCACGTGCGGGAAGCGGGCCTGCGATCTGGCGACGGTCGAGGCGCGCCACGCCGAGCTCGCGGCGAAGGCCGCCACGCGCATCGACGCCGCCTGCCCGGACGTCGAGGCGATCCTCGGCATGGACGCCGCGACGTTCGTCGCGCAAACGCGATCCCAGCTGGCGGCCGTCGCCGCCGCGCCGTGCGATCCGCTCGACCCTTCCCAGTGCCTGTTCCCGTTCCCGAACGACTACTTCACCCGCACCGACCCGACGGCGCCCAGCGGCCGGCGGCTCGCACTCGGGCCGACGGCGCTGCCCGCGAACAACGTGGGAAGCCGCGTCGACCCGGATCGATGGAACGAGCTCGACGGCTTCTCGACGGGCCCACTCGGCCTCGCCCACCTCGAGGACGCGGATCTCGAGGCGAGTGGCGTCGCTCCCCTCGCCGACATCGCGCAATCGATGGTGCCGGGCGCGAGCGTCGTTCTCGTCGACTCCGAGACGGGCGAACGCCAGCTTCACTGGGTCGAGCGAGACATGGTCCCGCCCGACCTCTCCGAGCGCGCGGTCCTGCTCCGCGTCGGGAAGAACCTGAAGAACGGCCATCGCTACCTCGTGGCGATGCGCGGCATGCGCGATGGCGACGGCGCGCCTCTCCCGCCGAGCGCGACCTTCGCCGCGTACCGCGATCGGACGCCGACCCGTCAGCTCTCGGTCGAAGCCCGGCGGCCGGCGATGGAGCGACTCTTCGCCGAGCTGGAGGCGGCCGGCATCCCGCGCAGCGACCTCCAGCTCGCGTGGGACTTCACGACCCAGAGCACGGAGAGCGTGTCGCGAAAGCTCCTCCACATGCGCGACGACGCGCTCGACGGCGTCCTCGGCGCCGCGGCGCCGAGCTTCGACGTGGAGACGGTGATCGAGCCCCTCAACGCCGACATCTTCCGGCGAATCGACGGGACGTTCCAGGTGCCGCTCTACTTGACGAACGGGGGCGCGCCGGGGTCGACCCTGCGTCGGGACGCGAACGGTCTTCCGTTCAACGACGGAGACTTCTTCACGGCACGCTTCCGGTGCCTGGTTCCCTACGCGGCAACGACCGGCGGCACCTCGCCCGCCGTACCGGGGCGCGGCCTGCTCTACGGACACGGGCTGCTCGGCTCGGAAGGCGAGACCGGCGCGAGCCACGTGCGCGACATGTCGAGCGAGCACAACTTCATCGTGTGCGGCACGCGTTGGAGCGGCTTCTCGGAGGAGGACCTCCCGACCGTCTTCAACGTGCTGACGAACTACTCGAACTTCCCCAAGTTCATCGACCGCCAGCACCAGGGCATCCTGAACTTCATGGTCCTCGGCCGGATGCTCCGCCATCCCGACGGCTTCGCGTCCCATCCGGCATTTCAGGTCGGCGGGCAGTCCGTCATCGACCCGAGCGCGACGTTCTACGACGGCAACAGCCAGGGCGGCATCCTCGGTGGCGTCCTCGCCGCGGTGGAACGTGACGTGACGCGTTTCGTTCTCGGGGTGCCGGGCATCAACTACAGCACGCTTCTCAGCCGGAGCAAGGACTTCGCACCGTTCTTCGCCGTCCTGCAGGGAACGTATCCCGACGGCCTCGATCGGGCGCTCCTCCTGTCCCTCGCGCAAACGATGTGGGACCAGACGGACCCCAGCGGGCACATCGGCCACGTGACGTCCGACACCTATCCCGGCACGCCACCGAAGAAGCTCCTCTACCACGTCGCGTTCGCCGACCATCAGGTGGCGAACGTGACGGTCGAGGTCGCGGCGCGAACGAACGGCGCCCACATCCACCAGCCGGCTTTGGCGCCGACCAAGATCGTGCCCGACGTCCAGCCCTTCTTCGACATCCCGGCGATCCCCGCCTATCCGTTCGACGGCTCGGCCGTCATCATGTGGGACAGCGGCAACCCGGCACCGCCCGTCGAGAACGTTCCTCCCGAGCCACTCGATCCGGACGACCCGGCATTCGCCGACCTGGGCATCTGCGCGCAGATCCGCGATTCGGACCCGCACGAGTGTCCGAGGCGACAGCCGAGCGCGCGGCTGCAGAAGTCGGAGTTCCTGAAGACCGGCGGCGCGGTGATCGACGTCTGCGGCGGGGGCCCCTGCTTCGCGCCGTCGAACGGGTGACCGCCCCTACTGCGGAGGGATCGTCGGGACCGAGTCGTAGGCGAGCGGTCCGGCCTGGTCCCGGTCGCCGCGGCCTCGCGAGCCGGGCTTCACGCAGGCGGCCGCACGCCGTAGAGCTCGGCCGCGGTGTCCGTCAGGACCTTCCGGAGCGTCGCGTCGGGGAGGCCGGCGAGCACCTTCTCCGCGTAGAGCCGCGGGTGGGTGCCCGCGCTGGCCGGCCCCGGGGCCTGACACGTGGGATGCGGGTAGTCGGTCTCGAAGAGCAGGTTGTCCGGATACTGCTCGATCGCGCTCGCGATGCCTTTCTCCTCGAACCAGAAGCTGGCGTAGATCTGGCGTCGGAAATACTCGCTCGGCAGCAGGTCGTACTCCGGATGCTCCTCGCGCACGCCGTTGTTCACCCACTGCCAGTCCATCGCCTCGACGACGAACGGGATCCAGCTCGCCCCGGACTCGACCGAGATCATCTTGAGCTTCGGAAAGCGGTGGCAGATGCCGCCGAAGACGATCTCCGTGAGACACCGCGCGTTGTCGATGAACGCGAGTACCGATACGCGCGCGAAGTTGGCCTTCCATCCGATGTTGGCCTGGTCCTGCATGAGATCGCTCAGATCACCGCCACCGACGTGGAAGCTGATGTTCATCCCCGCCTCCTGGGCCACCGCCCAGATCGGATCCCAATGGCGATCACGAAGGACCGGCTGGTCGTGCGCCTCGGGCGTGTTGCACATGAGCACGGCCTTGTAGCCGAGCTTCGCGCAGCGCTCGATCTCCTTCACGGATTCGTCGATGTCCCAGAAGGGAGTCGCCATCACCGGGATGAGCCGGTTCGCGTCGGCGGAACAGAACTCGAGGAGGAAGTCGTTGTAGGCGCGGACGCAATCGAGAACCAACTCGGGATCGTCCAGCTTCCGGAAGTTCGCGGAACCGAAGCCCCCGACGTTCGGGTAGAGGACCTGCGCGAAGATCTTCTCGTCGTCCATGAAGGCGAGACGCGCGTTGGCGTCGTACATCGACTCGGGAATGTCGTCGAAGGAATTGCGAAAGTCGGGAGGCGTTCCGGTGTGGCCGGCCATCGAGTAGGCACCCGGCAGCCCGACCGGCGTATCGCCGGCGAACCAGAGGTCGCGGCCGTCGATTCGCTTGATGTGCGGAACGCGATCGCCCCACTTCGACGAGAGACGCGACGTCCAGACGTCGGCGGGCTCGGTCAGATGGGTGTCGATGTCGATGACGGCGTAGCGGTCGAACAGCTCGGTGCTCATCTCTACGTCCTCTCTTCGGGGATCAGCCAGTGGAAACGGCCTGGTCGGCGGCCCACACGGCGCCATGGACGGCCACGGCCTCGTCGGACGCGAGGAAGGCCATCACGTTCACGATGTCCTCGGCGGTGCTCATCGGGCGGAACCCCTGATACCGCTTCATGAGGGCGCCATCCATGTTGTCGGGAAACTGGATTCCGTGAACGAGGCTCGTGTTCACGCCCGACGGCGCGACGCAGTTGATGCGCACTCCGGTCTTCACGAACTCCATCGCCAGTGCGTTGCTCATGTTGATCAAGCCGGCCTTGCTGGCGCAGTACCCGACCGTGTAGGCCTGGCCCATCAGCCCCGCGTTCGACGCGACGTTCACGATGTTGCCGCCCGTGGCGATCAGGTGGGGGATCGCCGCCTGCGACAGGAAGAACGGCCCCGACAGATTGACCGCCAGCATCAGGTTCCAGTCTTCCTCGGTCGTCTCCGTCGCGTGCGAGAAGCGGACGACCCCGGCGACGTTCAGCAGCACGTCGAGCTTGCCCAGCTGCTCGACGCAGTCCGCGATCGCGGCGAAGCAGGCGTCCCGCTTCGTGACGTCGCACGATGCGATCTCCATCGACCCGCCGGCATCGCGCACCATCGACGCGGTCTCCTTCAGACCATCCGCGTTGACGTCGACGCCGTAGAGCCGTGCCCCCTCGGATCCGAAGCGAACACACGTGGCGCGACCGATGCCGGAAGCGGCACCCGTCACGAAAACGACCTTGCCATCGTACCGAGCCATGGGGGCCTTCCCTAGCATTTCCACGGACGTTCGCTGCAACCCCGCGCCCGTTTCGACGCCCGTGGCACGCACCTCCACCCAGCGGCGTCGCATCAGCGAATTCCGGCGTCTTTCGCCCCGAGGCGGGAGGCCCGCAGGTGACGGGGGTGTTGCAACGAACGTCGCCTACCCGCAAGCTCTCGTGCAGATGCGGTGCGCGGGCTGCGATACCGAGCTGATCGCCGGCAAGAAGTTCTGCCACGTCTGCGGCGAGAAGGCGCCCGGGGAATGCCCGAATTGCGGGGCAGCGGTGGCGCCGGACTTTCGGTTCTGTCCGGATTGCGGGACATCGCTCACGGCGGACGGGACGACGGCGCCCATCACACGGACACCGCCGGTGGATGAACGGCTCCGCCACCTGCCCGAAGCGCTGGCGCAGAAGCTTCGGAGTGCCTCCGACGCGACCGGGGAACGCAAGCGCGTCACGGTGTTGTTCTGCGACCTCGCCGGCTCGACGGCCATCGCGGAGAACCTCGACCCCGAGGTCTTCCGCGACCTGCTCGATCGCTATCTCGCGTTGACGTTCCAGGAGATCTCGCGCTTCGAGGGGCTCGTGAACCAGCTCGCCGGCGACGGCCTGATGGCGCTGTTCGGCGCACCGATCGCACACGAGGACGAGCCCGAGCGCGCCGTGCGCGCGGCGCTCGCCATCCAGGACGCGCTCGTCGGACTCTCGGCGACGCTCGAAGACGAGCTCGGATTTCCGCTCGAGGCCCGGATCGGCGTCCACACGGGCATGGTCGTCGCCGGCACGGTCGGCAACGACCTCAAGATGGACTACACGGCAATCGGCGACACGACGAACCTGGCGTCGCGGCTCCAAGGCCTCGCGCGGCCCGGAACCGTGCTCATCAGCGATGCGACCGCGCAGCTCGTCCAGGGGCGCTTCGACTTGCGACGACTGCCGCCGTTCGAGGTCCGCGGCAAGACCGGCCGCATCGTGGCGCACGAGGTCGGGGGCGGAGCCGACGCGGTCACGCCGATGGAGATCGCCGAAGCGCGCGGCCTGACGCCGTTCGTCGGCCGCAGCGCCGAGCTCGATCAGCTCGACGCCTGCTTCGACCGACTCGATCGCGGCCTCTTCCAGATCGTCGAGGTGGTCGGAGCGGCCGGCTCCGGAAAGTCCCGCCTGCTGTACGAGTTCCGCCGTCACCTCATGGACGAGGGGCCCATTCTGTTCGAAGGCCGCTGCTCCGCGCTCGGCCGAAGCACTCCTTACGGGGTCTGGGAGGGAATGCTGAGGACGTTCGTCGGCGCCGCGGCGAGCGACGAGGATGCGGAGATCGTCCGCAAGGTCGACACCCTTCTCGTCCAGCCGGGCTACACGACGGAAGCCGAGGCTCCGTATCTGTGCCGGTTCCTCGGCGTCAATACCGAGGCGATCGCCGCGGAGCCCGGGGAGATCACCGCGAAGAACATCGGCAACGCGTACCAATCCATGATGATCCGCGCGGCGGCTCAGGGGCGCCTGGTCATGATCCTGGAGGACGTCCAGTGGATCGACGACGCATCGCGCGCCGGATTGGACGAGATCCTCTCTTCGATCGAAGCACTCGGAGCCATGTTCGTCGTCACGCACCGTCCGGACTACGAGCACGACTGGCAGATCAACGGAGCGGTGACACGACTCCGACTCCGCCCGCTTCCACCAGACGAATCCCGGGACATCGTGCGCGCGGTCGCCGGCGGCGAGCTCCCGGGTGCTCTGGAGGAGCGGATCGTGCAGCGCGCCGAAGGAAACCCGTTCTTCCTCGAGGAGGTCACCCGCAAGCTCGTGGACGAGGGCGCGATCGAGCGCGCCGGGGGACGTGCCCTTCTCACGCGCGATGTCGACGACATCGAGATTCCCGCCACAGTCCAGGAGGTGATGACGGCCCGTCTCGATCATCTGCGTCCCAACGCGAAACGCGTCGCACAGGTGGCGGCGGTGCTCGGACGTCAGTTCCGGACCGGCGCCCTCGCGAGCCTCCTCGCCTCCGAAGAGATCGACGTCGGCGCCGAGCTCACGGAGCTGGAGCGCGCCGGCATTCTCCACCGAAAGAACACCGGTGGCGCCGACGAGTACCGGTTCGGCGAGAGCTTCACGCAGGAGGTCGCCTACGACAGCCTGCTCCTGCGGGAGCGCCGGCGACTCCACGATCGGGTCGCGGAGCTGCTTCGCCGCGACGAAGACCAACCCCTGGCGACGCGGGAAGCGCAGGTCGGACGCCACTTCGCCCGCGGCAACGACCCCGAGCGGGGCATCGAGGCCCTCATCGGCGCGGGAGAGCGTGCCGAGTCCATCCCTTCCTACGGCGACGCGATCCGGCTCTACGCCGAGGCCTGGGAGATCGCCGAAGCGGCTCTTCAGGAGCCGGGGGCACGGAGCCGCGAGCTACGACACTGGGCGCTCCGCGCTGCACTGCGCCTGAGCCACACCACGGTGATGTACGGAACCGCGAACGCGACGATGGTCGACCGCGCCGCCAGCCGGGGGATCGAGCTGGCCCGCGAGCTCGACGACACCGACGCCCTGGCCCGCCTCTTCTCGAGCCACGGGATGTTCGTCATGAACCGCGGCCAGGAACGGTTCGGCGAGGGGCTCGATTTCATCCGGGAGGGCTACGCCGTCGCCCGCGCGGCGGGGAACGAGCACGCGGCCGCGACCCTCATGCGGTCCTTGTCCTTCGGCTATCTCCTCGACGGCCGCTTCGACGATGCCGAGCGGCAGATCACCGAAACGCTGGCCGAGCTCGAGCGACTCCAGCGGGGAGAGCGGTTCTCCGACACCTACATGGGCGCGCGCTTCTTTCGCCAGCGCGTCCTGTACGAGTCGGACCGCTTCGACGCCGCCGAGGCATTCGCGCGCGAGACTCTGACCCTCGCGCTGCAGGCGAAGAATCGGACGATCGAGAGCGGAACGACGGCAGGCCTCGCTTCCCTCTGCTTCGTCGTGGGGCGCTATGAAGAGGCAATCGACTGGGCGAACCGTGCGATCCCCCTGGCGGTCGAAATCGACAACATTGGAGCGGCGCGCTCCGGTGCGGCGATCCGCGCCCTCGCACGCGTCTCGCTCGGGAAGGCCGCGAACCGCCCCGGCGAAACGGAGCTGATGCAGCGGGGCCTCCTCACGAGCGGCGACCTCGCCATCAACATGGACATGATCATCAGCGCCCTCATCGTGTGTGGCGAGGTCGAACGGGCGCGGAAGCTCGCGGATCTGGCGACCACGCGCGCCGGCGGGCGGCTCCGAGCCGCCCGCCTCCATCTCGCGAAGGGCGAGGCACTCGTCGCGGGACACGACGGCGATCCCTGCGGTGCATACAGCTCCTACACCGATGCCCTCGCACTCGCGAACGAGATCGGTGCGCGGTCGGTCGCCGCTCGTGCCCGACTCGGACTCGGGCATCTCGCCCTCTGCCGAGGCGAAGATGCGATCGCGCGCGAGAATCTCGAGGCGGCGCTCGCCGGCTGCGAAGCCCTTGGGCTCGTGCACTACGCTCGTCAAGCACGAGTGCTTCTCGACGCGCTCGAGCCGACCCCACCACCGGAGAGCCAACCCGAGCTCGCCGGCTGATCGCGCGGTTTGTCCACGATCCTGGACATCGTGCGCATCGCGGCACGACGTCGGGGGGAACGTTCGATCCCCGAGGGGGCCGCGCGTCAAGAATGACTTCCCTGCGCAGGAGCGCTGCGATAAGACACCCGCTCGATGCACACGACGACCGCTGTCGCGCGCCTGATCCTGGTCTTCGTGCTCTTCTCCGTTCCCGCCCAAGCGGCACCCGAGACGGGCGACCAGGTTCTGAAGGCCGCACGCGAAGTGCTCTCCCCGATTCGCGACAAGTCGATGAGGGTCACCATGCGCGTCGTCGACCCCGCGGGCGGAGAGCGCGTGCGGCGCCTACGGGGATACGAGAAACACGTCGAGAACGCGCGCAAGGTTCTCTGGATCTTCGAGTCGCCTCTCGAGCTACAAGGCACCGGCTTCCTCGCCTGGCAGAATGCGTCCGAAGCCGACTCCCTTTGGGTCTACTTCCCCGGGCAGCGCCGCGTACGCCGGGTGCCGCCGTCGATCCGAAGCGAGAGATTTCAGGGCAGCATGTTCACCTACGAGGACCTGGTCGCGGTCTTCTTTCTCGACTTCGACGGAGAGCACGTCCTCGAAGGTACGCGCCCGTGTGGCGACGAACGCCAGTGCTTCGTCGTCGCGACCACCCTCGACGAAGGCGCCTTCGCCTACGATCGCCTCCGCACCTGGGTCGACGCGAGCACGCTCCTTCCCATGCGCGTCGAGTTCTTCGGCGACGACCTATTGAAGGTGATGAACGTGAAGGAGATCGAGTCCGTCGAGGGCATCCCGTCGATCGTCCGGGTCGACATGGAAAGCCCGAGCCGGGACTGGGTGACTCGAGTCGAGCTGGACGAGATCGACTACAACGAGGACCTCCGGGACAACATGTTCACCATCGAGTACTTGTCCCAGACCGGCAAGTAGCTCGGCGTGCCCGCGTCAGAGACCGGGCACCGGCTCGTCGAGCGCGCGAATCACGCGCTGGTACATGTCGCGCTTCAGCACGTGCATCGCCGGATGCGCCTTCGCCGCCAACTCCGCCGCCATCGCGACCGCCGTCGGGACGACCTCACCCTCGGCCACCGCGCGATCGACGATCTGGAGCGCTGCCGCCTCCTCCCCGCCGAATCTCTTACCCGTCGCGATGACCTGGTGCACCGTCCGAACCGGCAGCCGCGCCTGCAGGATCGCGACCATCGCCGGATGCAGAGGAGCGCGCATGTCGATCTCGGGCATGCAGTAGTACCCGCGATCGGCCCGCATCACCTGGAAGTCGTGCGCCACGGCGATCTGGGCTCCCGCACCGAAAGCGTGGCCATTCATGGCCGCGACGGTCGTCATCGGGAACGTGAGGATGCGCCCCATGACCTTCAAGACGTCGCACACGTACCTGCTCACCTCGGCCGGCTGCAGCCCCGTCATGTACTCGACGTCGAGCCCATTCGAGTAGAACTTCCCCGTGCCGGTCGTCACGAGAGCCGCCGGGGCCTCCGCCGCTTCCACTTCGTCGAGAGCCTTCGTGATCTCGACCAACAGCGGTGGGTCGAAGCGATTCTCCCCATGGTCGAGGCGCAATACGAAGACCGGACCTTCACGAGTGAGCTCGAGCATCGTGGTTCCTCCTTGGAATTCAGCGGAAATGGGGAATGATCTGCGTTCCGATCGCTTCGGTCTGCTCCAGTAGCTCGTCGCCGCCCGCAACCGGGAACAGCACGAACTTCTGGCAGCCTGCGTCGACGTAGGCCTGCACTCGTTCCCGTACTTCGGTGACGGTACCGATCGCCGACCGCTCCCGAAACGCCTTCTCCGGAATCGGTGCACGTGCGAGATAGCGATCGGCGATGCTCCGGGCGGCACTCGCGTCGTCGCTCACGTGAGCGAGGATCAACACGCCGGCCTCGTCGTCGTCGATGGTCCGGCCGGTCTCCTTCGTGAAACCGGCGAGCTTCCGCATCCCCTCTCGGAACTCCGTCGGCGAGAGGAACGAAGGCATCCAGCCGTCGCCGTAGCGAGCGACCCGCTTCAGAGCGAGGTCGCTGTTCCCGCCGATCCAGACGTCGAGCGGGCCACCCACCGGTCGAGGCTCGATCGTGACGTTCTCGAAGCGGTAGAAGCGCCCCTGGTGCGTGACGTCCGGGCTGACCCAGAGCTTGCGCATCACCTCGACGCCCTCACGCATCCGGGCACCCCGTTCGCTGCGCGGCACGCCGACGACCTCACACTCTCGCGGATCCCCTCCAAGTCCGACGGCGCAGATGATCCGACGGCGGCCACCGGTCAGATGATCGAGCGAGGCGTAGACCTTGGCCATGTGAACCGGGTCGCGGGCGGGCATCGACAGCACGCTCGGCCCCATCTTGACGCGCGTCGTCCGCCCCGCGAACAGCGCCATCAGGCAATGGACGTCGATGCTCGGCTGACGCGAGACGGTGTGGTCGCTCGGCCAGATCGAGTCGATGCCGAGATCTTCCACCCGATCCGCGAATCCGCAGATCTGCTCCGCCGTCGCCATGTTCTGGCGGGTGAGGCTGAAACCGATTCCGATCCGGGTCGCCATGGTTCGCTCCTACCTTCGGGACAGCGCGTGGACGCGCTGGCGCTGGCTGCCGCCGTCCCACCGGAGGACGGTCCCGAACTCGGCGTTCGCGGCTGCGACGCCCGCCGGCACCGAGAACGCCGGAGTTCCCGCCTCGCCGGCGAACGTGAAGCGCCCCTTCTCGAGCTCGGCCGTCGCGCCGAACGGCAGATCGAGCTGGCTCTGGATCCCGGAGATCCGGATGCGGGCCGGATCGCTTCCGTCGAGGGTGACCGATCCGAAGATCGACTGCGCTCCCACACCGAACACCTGGCCCGCCGGAAAGAAGAAGACGAGATTGGCGCCCTCCGGCCCCCCCTCGACGCGGTAGGCGTCGGCGCTCACCCTGTGGCGACCGAGCATGTCGACCGTCATCTCTCCTTCCCCGACGCGCGCGTCGCGAAAGCTCGAAGCGCAGGCGCGACCCGCCTCGGGACCATGCGTCTCCACCGGGCACGAGCGCTGAAACGCGGCGGCGTCGACGGACGCACCGGCCGGCAAATCGATCTCGATGACGTCGACCTTCTCGACGACCTCGCCGGCCGCGCGAAACGAGAAGGTGATCTCGGTCCGCGCGCCCGCGTTCGGATCCGAGAGCTCGATCCGCGTGGTGTACGGATCCGCCTCTCCACGAGCCGAGAGCGGAACCAGGGCGGAAGCCGCCAGGACCACGAGGCAGACCGATCGACACATGCCTCGGCACCCTAGCCGCCGGAGCCCGGGCGACGCCACATCGTCACGACTCCTCGCACACGAGTTTCCCGTCGCGATTGCCGTACCCCGCCTCACAATCGGTCGCCGCCGTCTCGTTCCAACCACCGGCGCCATCCATGCAACGACAGGCGAGTCGGTGTCCATCCCACGTGCACTGCTCGCAGCTGTGGCGATACGTTCCGGAGGGTCCGCCGGGCAGAGCCACCGCGACCCGGATCGGGACGATCAGGGGGGCGACGCCGCAGTCGTCGAGGAGCCCGTCGGCCGGCTGGCCGAGGCGCAGCTGGATCTCGAAGTCGCCGGGAAACAGCGGCGTGCGCATCATCGTGGCGGTCCGGACGCTCCGTTGCGGCAACACGTCCGCCCAGAGAGGCACACCGAGCGCGGAACACTCCCCGCCCCGAACGGCGACACACGCGACCAGGTGCACGGCGTGTGGGGGGAGAAACGCGAGCCCGGGCCATGGCCGGTCGCCGTGGTTCTCGACCCGGACCCAGAGATCCAAGCGCGCGCCGCTGGGAACGACGGGAGGGAGCTCCTTCTCCAGCACGATCCGCCCGGGGCACTCCGGGCCGAGCGCTTCGAGCGGCACTCCCCCCATGGTCTTCTCCGGGTCGAACAGGCGCGCGGCCGGATCCTTCGCCGGCCGGCGATTCACTTTGACGATCAGGTCGTCGCCGAAGCGCTTCGCTTTCCGGATCCCGGGCGGAAGCTCTCCCTCCCAGGCCTGCGCCCGGGGACCGAGCTGGTCCAAATGAACGAGAATCCAACCGACGTCGACCGCGTCGGTCAGCTCCCGCACGGCCTGCTTCGACGGCAAGGAGGCGGCCAGACGCTGAAGGTAGCGCGACGCCCACGGCGCGTAGGCGCTGTACCCCTGAAGATGGGGCAGCCAGTGCGCGTGGCTCAGATACATGCGTCGAGCCAGCGCGACCTGGTTCCCCGTCGGGAACTCGAGGAGCGGCCGGCCCTGTCCGTGCACCGCGAGCCAGCGATACGCGGAAGGCACCGAATCCCCCACCGGCCGCTCGTGGAGCGAAACCTCGGGCAACGACGGGAAGCTCGCGTAGGCGAGAACGATCGCGACCGCGGACGCCACCCAGGCGGCGCGCCCCCGCCACGAAGCCAGAAGCCGCTCCAGTCCGAGTGCCGCGAGCAACGACATGCCCAGCTGCGCGACGACGAGGAATCGACGCGACGATCGGATCGCGGAGAAGCCCGGCACCCATTCCTGCAAGAGAAGATACGGGCTCGGGATCCGCTCTCCCGCGATCGCGATCCAGGGACCGAAGCCGAGCAGGATACCGAGCAGTCCGATCGAGAGCGCCAAGGCCCGGGGCCAGATGCCGCCGCGCCACGGCGGCACGAGGGCGACGACCGCCAGAAGCGAGCCCGCGAGCCCGAGCCCCCGCCCCATCAGGTGCTCGGCCACGTGGCTCCGGGTCATGGACGGCTCGAGACCGGGCTGCTCCTCGCCCGCCCCCGCGTAGTCGGGGATCAATCCCCACTGCCGCAAGGTGAGGTACGGAATCGCGCTCGCGAGGAACGGGATCGCGGCGCATGCGAGCGCCAGAGCGAGCCCCGTCACGCGCCGGCGATCCAGCGACGCGCGAACGCGGACGAGCGCCAGCACGAGGTACACGCCGTACGCGAGGGCCGCGGCGTACGCGAGATAGAACGAGCAGAGCAGCTGCAGCCCGATCGCGAGACCGACGCCCACCGCATGGCGCGCCTTCACCTCTTCGAGCCAACGCTCGGTAAAGAAGATGGCCAGCGGAAGATAACCCGTCGCGAGCATGTGGTAGTGCCCGAGATGCTCCAGCCGGGTCGGATAGAACGTGAAGAGGAACCCCCCGAAGAACGCCGAGACGAAGCGACGAGCCAGCAGGTACAGACCGAGGCCGGAGAGACCGTGCAGCACAAGGATCACGCCGTTGGCGGCCAGAACCGGATTCCCGGTCAGCCAATACGTGGGCGCGAACAACGGCAGGTGGCCGAGGAAGTGCTCGGAGTACGCGAGCGGAAGAGGCGACGGATAGAACGAGTTCGCGTCGAAGATGCCCGCCGGGCCCGAGAGGAGCGCGTGCGCACCCCACGCCATGCTCCACACCTCGAGATCGACGTCCGCGTGGTTCAACTTCGCCCGGACGAAGTAGAGCATGTGATCGGCCGCCGAAGTCGGTAGCGGCCAAAGCCACCACAGAGCCAGAAGAAGGTAGGCGCAGAACGCCCATGGCGTCTCGCCCCGGACCGGCTCTCGCGGAGACATCGCCGCATGTTCCTATCGACTCGCCTCCCCACGCGAAAGTCGCGCGCCCTTGTGAGGATCGAGCCTTTCGGACAAGCTTCCGAAAGCGATCCATGTCCACGTCCCGTACGCCCGATGCACACGGCGGCGAGCCCCGGGTCTCTCTCGAGCTCCCCGTCGTCCTGCCCGAAGTGGATGGCCACGACGACCAGTGCATCGAGCGCCTGGTCGAGCGGCTGGAGGGACTGCGTGGGATCACCAGCGCCCATCTCGACGGCGACGACGCCGCCGAACCCCGCCTCTGCCTCCACTACGACCCGAATCTGGTCGCGCTGGCGCAGGTCGAGCGGCTCGCAAAGGACGCCGGCACGGAGCTCACGCGACGCTACCGACACGAGACGCTGCTGATCACGAACATGGACTGCGGCGACTGCGCGCAGAGCATCGAGCACGTCGTCCGACGAATGGAGGGAGTGCTGCAGGTCTCCGTGAGCTACGCCGCGGAGAAGATGCGGGTCGAGTTCGACTCCGAATCCGTTTCGCGCGGCGACGTCGAAGCTCGGGTCGCCTCGATGGGCTACGAGGTGCGCGCGGAGCGCGAGGCACCGGAGACCTGGCTGGGACGACACGCCGAGCTCGCACGCTCGATCGCCGCGGGCATCGTACTCGCCGTCGGCTTCGGGCTCGAAACGGCGGGCTTCGGCTCGTTGATCGCGATCCCCATCTACGCCGCGTCATACCTTCTCGGCGGCTACGACATCGCTCGCCACGGCGTGAAGGCTCTCGTCAAGGGCCGATTCACGATCGATCTCCTGATGACCGTCGCCGCGGGTGGAGCCGCGGTGCTGGGCGAGTGGGCCGAGGGAGGCCTCCTGCTCTTCCTCTTCAGCCTCGGGCACGCGCTCGAGGAGGAGGCCATGGACCGCGCCCGCGGAGCGATCACCGCTCTCGGAGACCTGTCGCCGAAGACCGCCCGGGTCCGACGGGACGGACGTACGTCGGAGGTCGGCGTCGAGGAGCTCCGACGCGACGACGTCGTCGTCGTGCGCGCGGGCGAGCGCGTCCCGGTCGACGGCACCGTGACGGGCGGCCACTCGTCGGTCGACGAGAGCGCCCTCACCGGCGAAAGCGTCCCGGTCGAGAAGGGCCCGAGAGACGCGGTGTACGCCGGCTCGGTCAACGGCGACGGAACGCTCGACGTCGAGGTCACGCGGCTCGCGGCCGACTCCACACTCGCACGCGTCGTCGCCCTCGTGTCCGAGGCGGAGACGCAGAAGTCCCCGACGCAGATGCTGGTCGACCGCATCGCGGGGTTCTTCGTGCCCGCGACGCTCGTGACCGTCGCCGTCGTCTGGATCGCTCCCCCGCTCCTCGGTTGGCTTCCCTGGTCCGAAGCGTTTCTGCGCTCGATGGCGGTGCTCGTCTCGGCCTCGCCGTGCGCGCTCGCGATCGCGACCCCGGCCGCGGTCCTCTCGGGAATCGCGCGAGCCGCAAATCGCGGGGTTCTGATCAAGGGCGGCGTGCACCTGGAGAACCTCGGCCGACTCCGCGCCATCGCGTTCGACAAGACCGGCACGATCACGAAGGGCTCGCCCGAGGTCACCGACCTTCGACCGGCCGCGGAGGAGACCGAGGACGTCCTCCTCGCCACGGCGGCGGCCGTGGAGCAGGGATCGACGCATCCTCTCGCCCGCGCGATCGTCGCGGCGGCGCGCGCCCGCGAGATCGGCTTGGCCGAGGCCGAGGACGTCGAGACGATTCCCGGCAAGGGCCTCCGCGCGCGACTCCACGGCGAATCTGTGGCGGTCGGCACGCCGACGCTTCTCGCAGAGGACGGGGCCGGGCCCATCGCGGCTCAGATCGAGGCCGCCGAGCGCCTCGAGGCCGAGGGTAAGACCGTCGTCTTCGTTCGCCGGGGAGAGCGGCTGCTCGGCTCGATCGCCGTCGCGGACCGACCGCGCGACAACGCTCGCCAGACCCTCGAAGACCTCCGCGCTCTCGGCATCGCGGAGCTCGTGATGCTCACGGGCGACAACCCGCGAGTCGCCGAAGCGATCGCCGGCGAAGTGGGCCTGAAACGGTTCCGCGCGGGCCTCCTTCCGGCAGACAAGCTCACCGCCGTCGACGAGCTGAGCGACCGCCTGGGCGACGTCGGCATGCTCGGCGACGGAGTAAACGACGCGCCGGCCCTCGCGCGCGCGTCGGTGGGCATCGCGATGGGAGCCGCCGGCACGGACGTCGCCCTCGAGACGGCGGACGTGGCGCTCATGGCGGACGACCTGAGCGTTCTCCCCTTCGCGATCGGGCTCGGCCGCCGGACGCGAAGGGTGATCGCACAGAACCTGGTCGTCGCCCTCGGCGTCGTCGCCGTGCTGGTGCCCTCGTCGGTGCTGGGGATCGCCGGGATCGGGACGGCGATCGTCCTCCACGAAGGGAGCACGCTCGCGGTCGTCGGCAACGCACTCCGCCTCCTGCGATACCGCAGCTGAGCCCGCTCACTCCCGGAAGTGTGGCAGCAGAGCACGACCCAGGCCCGTGTGACCGAAACGCACGGATTCCACGTCGGCCGCGGTGCGTGCTCGCGCGCTCCGAGGGCTTCGCGGGCGGGGCCCCACGGCCGACACCGGCACGAGCGCCACACCGAAGGACACGCGGTGGAAAAAGCCCCGGCCGCCCGCGGAACGCTGCGGCGCCACGCGACCGCCGTCGCATTCTCCGGAGCACACGACGGCGCGGGCTCTCGCGGGGGCGCCGTGCGCCGCCGGGGGCGAACGGGCCCTGTGTAGGCGACCGACCCAGACGTCGCGTTGCGGTGTGCGCTAGACGCCCGCAGGCGCGATTCGTCTCGGTCCGTGGCACGGCCGTTGCGAACCAACAGTCCCACCATGCCGACTCAGATCGAGACCACCCTCCTCGACCTCGTCACCACGATGACCCAGATCACCGACAGCGAAAGCGAGGTGCTCGCCACGGTCACCCACCTCGTGAACAGCGGCAAGGTCGTGCTGCGCGGGAACTTCGCAGGGCACCTGATCCCGCTCCGGTGACGCGCGCCTTCCGGGCGTCAGAAGACCTGGTACTCGAACGGCGTCGCCTGGGGAGATTCGGTCGCGAGAAAGAGCCACACCGAGACCGCCGCGTAGACCAGAACCGAGACGATCAGATACCAGCGGTACTTCTTCAGGAAGGCGATCACGGGGACTCCGAAGGGGCTGAGAGAAAGTCGAGGCTGGCCTCTGCAATCCGCCGATGGGCCTCTGCATTGGGATGCGCGTCGTCAGGGGATACCCACAGGGATTGCGGGTCGCGCACGTCCGCGAACGAGGGCGTCAGGTCGAGGACCTCGACGCCCAGACTCTCGAGGAAGTCGGTCACCTTCCGATACTCGCGTTCGAACGGATATTCGTCCAGAGAGTGGAGCTCGGGCAGGAGCACCACGCGGAGCCCGATCCCCCGCGACCGGCAAAGCTCGGCGAGGCGCTCGAAGGCCGATCTCGTCTCGTCCCAGCCCGGCTGCCCCTCCTCGTAGAGCGCGGCGTAGAGCGCGGCGTAGTACTCCCGGAACGTCTGGCCGGGGAAGAGACGGGCCGAGAGCTGCTTCAGGCGGGACCAGTAGAAGGTGACGATTCGCAAGTTCGCGAGGAACGCCCATCGTGACTTCTGCGGTACGGGCTCGGCGTCGTTGATGAAGTAGAAGACCACGACCTCGTCCGGCTCGTAGGCGAGGCCCTTCTCGGCGAAGAGCTCCACCTCCTGGGTGGTGTTGTAGTTGCCGGTCCCGAAGTTGAGCACCTCGGTTGGCCGCTCCTCGCCCAGCGCCGCCTCGAGTCGGTGCGCGAAGCCGTCCTCCCGACGAACTCCCCACGCGAATGTGAGTGAGTCCCCCAGGAAGACGATCCGGCGAACGCCCTCCCCGTCCGCGCGCGGCTCGTCGTCGCGGAGTCCGACGGAGTTGATCTCCACGTCGACCCCCATGAGGCGCGCCCTTCCCCCGGGGCGATGCACGTGGCCGATCTTCGGATTCGGCGATTCGATCTTCAGGAGCTGCGCGTACCGCGACATCTCGACGTCGTAGAAGATCCGCGTGGTCAGGTAGAGCCGCAGCGTGATCTCGCCCAGGACGAGGAACACCCCGACGGAGATCAGCACCAGCGCCAATCCCCGCCCTACCCGCGAAAGCCCCATGACCGCGGGAGGGATACCACGTCAGGGAGCGTCGGTCTCGGCGGCGCTCTCGGCCAGCTCCTCGCCCACCTCCGCGTCCGCCTGCGCGACCGTCGCACCGATCGCGACGAGCACGATGAGTCCCCCGCCCAACTGCAGCGGCGTCACCCCCTCACCGAGAAAGAAGTACGCCGCGGCGCTGGCGACGACCGGTGTCGCGAGCAACATCATCGAGATCGAGAACGCGGCGACGTGAGCGTGCGCCCAGTTCGTCAGCACGTGCCCGAGCGTTCCCGGGAACACGGCGAGCGAGAGAAGCACGAGGTACTCGAGACCGGTCGGTGCGCCCAGGTCCGGCTGCACGACGGCCACGGCCGCCGTGACCACGATTCCCGAAACGGTCGTCATGCCGACGACGTACTCCCAGGGACCGACGCGCTCGCGCACCTTGCGCGACACGAGGAAATAGCCGGTGAACGCGAAGAGGTTCGCAAAGGCGAGCAGGTCGCCCGACATCGAGACCACCGGGGAGCCGGCCGATCCGACGACCACGAGTGCCGTTCCCGCGAGCGCCACACCGGCCCACAGGATCGCGACCCGATGGAGGTGCTCGCCGAACATGGGCCCGGCGACGAGCAGGACGAGCACCGGCTGAAGCGCGCCGATGATCGTGACGTTCGCGACGCTGGTCATCTTCATCGCGCTGAAGAAGAGGATCTGGTGGAGGCCGAAGCACGCCCCACCTGCGAGGCAGCCGAAGAACCAGTCCCGGCCGAGCCGGCGACGCATCGAGGGCACCACGAGGGCCGAGAGCCAGAGGAGCGGAATCGCGAACCACAGTCGATAGAACGCGACGACGAGCCCCGCGGGCGAGACCGCCTTGATGGCGACCGCGCTGTAGCCCCACATCCCGATGGTGGCGGCTACGGCGACGTGTGCCCATGCAACCGTGCGCCGCTCGTCCATGCGTACTCACCCGTATCGGTTGCCCCGAGCGCGGGCCAGGCTCCGTGGCGCCCGCGGCTCCTTCGTGATTAGACGAGCGTGGATGGAGCGCACTCCCGAGCCCGACCTGATGGACGACGACGAGCAGGCGCGCGCGTACGCGTACGCCGACTTCGCGGAGCCCCACGACCGGTTCGTCGCGCTCTTCCGTGAACGCCTTCCCAGCGCCGCACCCCGCGTGCTCCTCGATCTCGGCTGTGGACCGGGCGACGTTTCCCGCCGTCTGGCCCGCGCGTTTCCCGCCGCGCGGGTGATCGGGCTCGACGGCTCTCGTGCGATGCTCGAGGTCGGCCGCGAACAGACGCGCGCGGCTGGACTCGACGACCGGATCGACCTCCGGCACGCCTATCTCCCGACCGACGACCTACCGACCGAGAGCCCGGACGCCGTGGTCTCGAACAGTCTCCTCCATCACCTCGCGTCGCCCGCGGTTCTCTGGGACACCATCCGGGCTCTCGCGCGCCCCGGCACGGCCGTCTTCCTCATGGACCTCATGCGGCCGACGAGCGCCACGCAAGCTCGCGCGCTCGTCGAGCAGTACGCCGCGGAGGAGCCCGACGTCCTGCGTCGCGACTTCGAGAACTCGCTTCACGCCGCCTACCGGCCCGACGAGGTCGCCGCCCAGATCGACCGAGCCGGCCTCGGGTGGCTTCGCGTCGAACCCGTGGGCGACCGCCACCTCATCGCACACGGGATGGCGTCGGCCATGGAGGACGCATGAACCGCATCGGACTCGTCTCGCTGATCCTTCTGACACTCGCTCCGCTCGCTGCGACGGACGTACACGCCTTCCGCGCGAAGCTCGTCGACGCCCGCTGGGACGCCGAAGCGGGAATCCCGAAGGGCAGCGACGTCAGCGACGACGGCCACGTGCTCACGACCACGTTCCCGGCGGGCCCCGCCGAGCTCGTCGCCCACGCGATCCTCGAGTACGACGTTTCCCGCGGCACGGACGGGATCCTGCAGTTCCTCTCGAGCCACCCGTGGATGAAGTGCGAGGCCCCCGATGGCCTCGTGGTCGGCGAGTCGGGGCGGGTCCCGGTCGTCTGCAAGCCCGTTCCCGACAAGCTCGCACGCCTCCGCAAGAAGACCCGCGTGACGATCAAGGCCGATCCCCCCGGCGGAGGAATGCACCGGAAGATCTTCTGGGTGCTCGTTCCGACGACGGATTGACCCCGATTTCCGGCGCTTTCTCCCTCATCTCCGCCCCCGCACGTGCCGATGTCCTCCAAGAGGGAACGGGGCCGGACCTGCGTCCAACCCGGAAACGGACGAGCAGCGCGTGTGGGAGAAATTCACGGACTGGGCCATTCCGGCCCGGCTTCGACGGCAGGGCCCGGATACCACCCGGCGCGCACGCCTCCTTCTCACGTTCACGGGCGCGATGTTCGGCCTGGGGGTGACGGGCATCGTCTTCCTGCTCACGATCGAGCCCGAGCCCCTGAGCCCACGCATGTTGGCGATCGCCCTCCCGACGGCCCTTGCGGGCTCCGTCCCGGCGATCCTCCGTTCGACGGGATCACTCACGCTCGCCGGGAACCTCGGAGCCGCCCTCGCGTTCTTCTCCATCGCCTTCGTCGCGTTCCAGACGGGCGGCCTCGGGCGCCCCATCCTGGGCATTCAGGCCCTGGTGCCGCTCGTCGCCGTGCTCGTGTCCGGGGTGCGTTGGGGCGTCTTCTGGACGGTGCTCGCGTGCCTGGAGGCAGGCCTGCTCTTCTACCTCCACCTCGAGGGCTTCGAGTTCCCGGAGCCGCCGGCCCCCGGGGTCCAGGACCGGGTCAATCTCGTTCTCTCGGTCATGTTGTTCGTGATGGTGCTGGTCCTGGGCACGATCTACGAGTCCCTCAAGAACGCGGCCCTCGACCACTTCCAGCGGGCGAACCGGAACCTCGCCAAGGCACGCGATGCGGCCGAAGCGGCGACGCGTGCCGCAGAGGAGGCGAGCCGCGCACGCTCCGCCTTCCTCGCGACGATGAGCCACGAGATCCGCACCCCGATGAACGCGGTCATCGGCATGGCCGGTCTCCTCGAAGGGACCGAGCTCACCGACGAGCAACGCGACTTCGCGGCCACGATTCGCCAGAGTGGGGACTCGCTCCTCACCGTGCTGAACGACATCCTCGATTTCTCGAAGATCGAGTCCGGAAAGCTCGAGGTCGAGGCGACGGCCTTCGATCTGCAGTCGACGATCGAGGAGGCCGTCGACGTGCTGGCGATCAAGGCCAAGGAGGCCGGGATCGAGCTCCTACACGAGTCGTCGCCGGACCTTCCCCGCAACGTCGTCGGCGACTCGACGCGCGTGCGGCAGATCCTCCTGAACTTGCTCTCCAACGCGGTCAAGTTCACCGAGGAGGGCGAGGTGCACCTCGCGGTCGAGGCGGAGAAGCTCGAGACCGGCCCCTACGAGATCCACTTCGCCGTGCGCGACACCGGGATCGGGATTCCCGCCGACCGGATGGGCATGCTCTTCGACTCCTTCACACAGGTCGACGCGTCGACCACGCGAAAGTACGGCGGCACCGGTCTCGGTCTCGCGATCTCGAACCGTCTGGCCGAGCTCCTGGGCGGCCGGATGTGGGTCGAGAGCGAGGAAGGCGCCGGCTCGACGTTCCACTTCACGATCCTCGCCAAGCGCGCTCCCGACGGCGCGGCGATGACCGAGAAGCAGGCGGCCAAGGTCCTGCAGGGCAAGAGAGTCCTCATCGTCGACGACAACGCGACCAACCGACAGATCCTCGAACGCGTGACCGCGTCGTGGGGCATGGAGCCCACCCTCTGCGAGAGCGGCCGGCAGGCGACGAGCGAGCTGCTCACGGCGAACCCGTACGACGTCGCCATTCTCGACATGTTCATGCCCGAGATGGACGGCGCGGAGCTCGCGCGCAGGATCCACTCGCTGAAGAAGCGCGCGGGGCTCCCTCTCGTTCTGCTCAGCTCGTCGGGAGCGATCCTCGAGGAGTCGGGCGACCAGGAGAGCCGCGCTCACTTCGCCGCAACGCTTTCCAAGCCGGCGAAGCCGCGCCAGCTCGCATCGACCCTCTCCGGGATCTTCGGCGCGAGGAAGACGGCGAGGAAGCCGGCATCCGATCTCCCCGCCGACATGGGCGCGAGGCACCCACTTCGGATTCTGCTGGCCGAAGACAACCGCGTGAACCAGAAGGTCGCGGTCAAGATCCTGGAGAGGATCGGCTACTCCACCCAGGTCGTCGAAAACGGCGCTCTGGCCCTCGAAGCGATCGAGCGCGAGACCTTCGACGTGGTGCTGATGGACCTACAAATGCCGGAGCTCGACGGCATCGGAGCGACCCGGAAGCTGCGCGAACGCCACCCCGGCGAGGCAGAGCGCCCCCGGGTCATCGCCCTCACCGCCAACGTCCTCGAGGAGGAGCGCACGGCGTGCCTCCAGGCGGGTATGGACGATTTTCTGGGCAAGCCCCTCGCGGTGCCTGCGTTGATCCAAGCGCTCGAGAAGTGCGTGCGGAGAGCGGACGGGGGCGCCCCGCGGTCGGGCATCGAGCCCGAATCGACCCCGGCCCCCGGCTGAGCCCGCTTCCTACTCCTCGTCTTCCTTCGGCAACCGGAACTTCTTGTGGCAGGACTTGCAGCTCTTGAACATCTTCCGGCTGGCCGACTTCACGTCGCCGCCGTCGCGCGCCGCCTTGGCAACGTCGGTCGCGGCGTCCTTCAGGTACGTGGAGAACGCCTGGAACTCGTCCCACGACGCCCAGATGTTCTTCTTGGCACGCGAGTCCTCGCCCGTGCTGCCCTCGGGGAACAGCTCGTCGAACTTCGGCATGAGCGCGGCGATGTTGTCGGCCGGCGCCGCGGCGTCCGCCGGGTTGCCCGCCTTCAGCGCGTCGTTGATCGTCTTCGCGTCGTCACCGACCTTCTCCATGAGCTCGATCCGGTCCCGGATCGGCCCCGGCGGCAAGCTCTCCCAGTCGTCGGCCATCACGAGGGAGGGGAGGAGCAGGGAGCCGCCGAGCAACGCGGTCCACACGAACGTCTCGATTCGCTTCAACGTGTGCATCGCTCCTCTCCCTATCAGAGTCACTCCGCGTAGCCCAGAGCTTCGAGCTTCTTGCGACGCTCGGGGTCGAGCGGTGCGGTGGCGTCGCGACGATCGGCGGCGGCCTCGCGGCCTGCGTCGCAGGCGTCCGCGCGGCGATCCAGCTCGGCGCGCAGCGCCGCAACCCGGGCGCCGGTGATCGCGGCCGGATCGATCGGTTTCGCCTCGCCCGGATCGCGATCGAGCTCGAAAAGCGCGTCCACTTCGCCCTTCCGACGGACGATCTTCAGAGAGCCGGAGCGCACCGCGCGAGCGTTGCCCGGGGCCGTCTCGGCGTAGAGGGTCCGTCGGGGCGGCTCGGCGCCCGACGGATTCCGCACGGCGCCGGCGAGGCTCGTCCCGTCGACGACGGCCGGAAGCGGCAGACCGAGCAGATCGAGCACGGTCGGCACGATGTCCACCAGCCCGACCGGCTCTCGAACGACACCGGGCTTCGCGAGCCCCGGTGCCCAGACGATGAGCGGCACGCGGAGGACCTCTCCGTAGACGGACCAGCCGTGCCCATGGTCCCCGTGCTCGAAGAACGCCTCGCCGTGATCCGACGTGAGGACGAGGATCGTCTCGTCGCCGAGCCCCAGCGACGTCATCTGCCGGACGAGCCCGGCGACGAGGTCGTCGAGCTGACGGACGAGCTGATCGTACCGGCGGAGGTCGTGGAACGCGGGATCGTATGTCGGCCCTCGCTGCGGTGTGGGTACGGGCTCGTCGAACAGCTTCGCGTAGGCTCCGGCGGGACGACGGGGCCCGTGGACCTGATACGTGTGAACGAAGAGGAAGAAGCGCCGATCGCGATTCTCCCGGATCCAGGTCTCGGCGGCGCGGAACGTCTTCGGGCCGTAGCCCGTTGGTGTGATGATGCCGGGAGCGGGAGAGTTGCCGTCGGCGACCATCTGCTTCAGCTCGACGAAGGAATCGAAGCCGCGGGCGAACCCGTAGGGCGGGGACATGTAGGCGTTCTCGGTGACGGCGGCCGTGGTATAGCCGGCGCGACTCAGATGCTCGGCGAGCGTGTCGATCTCGTCGGACATCGTGTCCTCGGCGCGGACGCCCCACACACCGTGTCGACACGGCTCGGTGCCCGTGAGCATCGTCATGTGCGACGGCGGAGTCGACGTCGCCGGCGCCAATGCGGACTCGAATCGAACTCCCTCGTCCGCGAGTTCGTCCATCCGCGGGGTCGTCGGTCGCGAAGCACCGTACATCGACATCCGATCCGGACGAAGCGTATCGAGCGACACGAGCACGACGTTGCGAACGGGCTTCTCGGGGAAGCGCGCGACGAGCCACCGCGGGGCTCCCAGCAACGGCGTCCCCTCGCCTTCGGCCCCCCGCGGCCGCGCTCGGAGCTCGACCCGCACCTCCCGCCCGACGAGCTTCTTCGGATCGAGAACGATCCGGTGCCAGCCGGCGGCGGCCGTCGGGCCGAGAACGAGACGGCTCGTCGCGGACGCTTCCCCGCTCCGGGCGACCAGCTCGAAGTGCCACTCGCCCCCGCGCGCTCCGCGAACGCCGACCCAGGCCTCGAGACGAGCCTCTGCGCCGACGACGCCCCCGGCGGCGCGCACGGCGACGGACGTGCCCTCGCGCAGCGCGTCCCGCGCCACGGGCCGCGTGTCGTCCTCGAGCTCGGCCGAAGTCGTGGGAACGAGGAACGGCTCGACCTCGAAAACCCGGCGGCTCTCACGCGCCGCCGCCGGTGCGGCGCCGACGACGAGGGCCCACAGGATCAGCCACGCGAGCCATGCCCTGTCGCCGCCGTCGCACGGGCGCGAGGGACTTCTCATTCCGCCGCGAGCGCTTCCAGCCGACCGCGGGCTTCGTCCGCCTGGGGCGAATCGGGGTACTGCTCGACGATCTTTCGGTAGATCTTGCGCGCGTTCTCGAGGTTGTCCTGCACCTCTTCGAGCTGCGCCGTCTCGAGCATCTCCTGGGCGCCGCCCCCCGGACAACCCACCAGCGCCATCGACACCGCAGCCGCGGCCAGGAACCGTGTCGTCTTCGTCATCGACACGAAGGTACCCCTCCCTAGAGGAGGGTTCCAGCGAGCAGAAGCGACGCCACCGTGAAGTAGATCAGGATGCCCGTCACGTCGACGAGCGTCGCGACGAACGGGGTGGACGACGCCGCCGGGTCCGCTCCGAACCAGCGCAGAACGAAGGGCAACATCGACCCCGAGAGCGTGCCCGTGAGGACGACGCCGACCAGGGCGAACCCGATCGTCATGCCGAGCGGGAGCCAATGCGGTCCGTAGGAGTCGAACATCTGCTGCCACAGGAATACGCGCGCGAGACCGATCGAGCCCAGCAACGCTCCCAGCGCGAGACCGGACTGAAGCTCTCGCCAGAAGACGCGGCGCCAGTCGTGCTGCTCGATGGTCTCACCCGAATGCAGAGTCATGACGCCGCGATCAGCGAGCGGCGCGTGGCCGGCCCAGTCGAGCTCGGCGACGAGCCACGAGAGTTCGAGTGTGCCGCGCTCAGTCTCCGAG
>JAUIFY010000328.1 GCA_030430245.1 bacterium
GATGACCCTCACCGCCCAGGGCTGCGGCATGGGACCGAACATCGCCGCCGATGCCCAGTACAAGATCGAGACGCTACCGGACATCGACAGCGCGAACGTCGAGATCGTCTGGACGCCGATCTGGAACCCGAACATGATCTCCCCCGAGGGACGAGCCAAGCTCGGAATGGACTGAGGCGGCCATGTCGCGTGACACGCTGACGATCATCGACAACCGCACCGGCCAGGAGTACGAGATCCCGATCGAGCGCGACACGATCCGGGGGTCCGAGCTCAACAAGATCAAGGCGTCGCCCGACGGGCCCGGCCTGCGGACGTTCGACGTCGCCATCGCGAACACCGCGACGTGCGAGAGCCGCATCACCTACCTCGACGGTGAGGGCGGCGTGCTTCGCTACCGCGGCTACCCCATCGAAGAGCTCGCCGAGCAGAGCAGCTTTCTCGAGGTGGCGTACCTGCTCGTGAAGGGTCACCTGCCGTCCGCGTCGCACTTCGACATGTGGCAGCACAACATCAAGATGCACACGCTCGTGCACGAGAACGTCAAGCACTTCATCGACGGGTTCCGATACGACGCGCATCCCATGGGCATCCTGATCGGCACCGTGGGCGCGCTGTCGACGTTCTACCCCGACGCGAAGAACATCGACGACGAGGAATCACGTCGGGTGCAGACCCGCCGGCTCATCGCGAAGATCCCGACGATCGCGGCGCTGGCCTTCCGCCACAGCCGAGGGCTCTCGTACGTTCCCCCCGACAACGACCTCTCGTATCCGGGCAACTTCCTCTCGATGCTCTTCAAGATGACCGAGCTCAAGTACCGTCCGGACCCGGTACTCGAGCGCGCGCTCGACGTGCTGTTCATCCTGCACGCCGACCACGAGCAGAACTGCTCGACCACGACGGCGCGGGTGGTCGGCAGCGCCCACGCGGACCCGTACTCGGTCGTCTCCGCCGCCGCGGCGGCCCTCTCCGGCCCCCGGCACGGCGGCGCGAGCGAGGACGTCGTGCGCATGCTCCACGAGTGCGGCTCCGTCGACAAGGTTCCGGATCTCATCAAGTCGGTGAAGGCCGGAGAGCGACGCCTCATGGGCTTCGGCCATCGCGTCTACAAGAACTACGACCCTCGAGCGCGCATCATCAAGAAGATCGCCTACGAGGTCTTCGAGGTGACGGGCAAGAACCCGGCGATCGACGTGGCGCTCGAACTCGAGCGCATCGCGTTGGAAGACGACTACTTCGTCGAGCGAAAGCTCTACCCCAACGTCGATTTCTATTCCGGCACCATCTACGAGGCCATGGGCTTTCAGATGGAGATGTTCCCGGTCCTGTTCGCGATCGGCCGCACCGCCGGCTGGGTGGCTCAATGGGCCGAGATGCTCGCGAACCAGGAGCGAATCGCCCGTCCTCGCCAGGTCTACCTGGGCGAGGATCTCCGCCACTACGTGCCGCTCGGGAAGCGCGAAGACCGCAGCGAGCAAGAGACGGAGATCACGGGCCCCTACTGAACGCTGAACGCGGAGGGTGCCTCGAGCGCGGGGTCGTTCGGCCGCCATTCCCGAACGGTCTCGCGCATGAGCGGCGTGCCGTTGAGTTCGTACGCCCCGGCGAACGGGAGAAGGAAGCCGTCGACCTCGCGAAACTGCGAGAACGTCGCCTCGAGCGCCCCGGCGCCGATCGGCGCCATCGCGACGCGTCCGCTCGCCCCGACCAGGAGCGTGCGGTCGTCGAAGTACAGCCGGAAGGGCTCGGGCGCTCCGGCCAGCTCCACCACGAGACCCCGCGCGATGCCCTCGGGGAGCTCCGACTGCGACAGCTCGCGCCAACGGGTCCGCGGCTCTTCGAGCACGTCCAGCGACGTGACGGCGAACCATCCCGCCTGGCTCCGCACCGCGTCGTCGGCGGCGACCGGCGGCAAGGCCGCTCCGCCCAGAAGGTGCCGCATGTTCGTTCCGTCGAAGACGAGGTGCTGCTCCTCCCCGTACGTCTCGAGGGACCAGCGAAACGACTCGGGGGCGCGGTAGGCGACCTCCCAGCTCCACGTGCCGGGAATGCCGAAGAAGACCTCGGCATCGACGGACTTTCCGTACGAGTCGAGCGCGCCGCCGCGCGCCTCGATCGCGGTCTCGACGAGACTCGGGGTACACGCGACCGGGCCGCTGGCCAGGCTCGCGAGGGCGACGAGCACCCGAAGCGCACGCCAACCCTTTCGGTTTGGCTCGAAAGAAGGGATCATCCTTGCGTGTCCATGTCGAGACGATCGGTGGGCTGCCGAGCGCTCTTCGCGCTCGTGGCTCCTCTTCTTCTGCTCCTCGGGAGCTCGGGCTGCAAGCCGGCGGCCCCTGGCTGGCCTCGGCTCGCGCCGAAACCGACCCCGCCGGGCCGCTGGACGGAGCAGACGATCAACCAGGGGTGGATCACGGTCAACGTGGGGCTGCCCCATCACGGCCGCGCCCCCTACCCGGTCGTCCTGAGCCCGATCGTCCCCGACCGCGAGCTGCTCTCACGGGGCATCGGGGTCGTCCGCTGGAAGACCAACTGGTCGATCGTCGCGGCCGTCGAGGCCTTCCAGAAGCCCAAGCCGACCCCGGCCGTACCGGCGGTGCCGACGCCGGAGCCCGTGGGGGTCTGGATGCTCCGCTCCGAGCGTCCGGGGATCATCGGCCGCGGCTACTTCCGCGTCATCACGACGGAGGCACACAAGACCGTTCCGGTCGTTCTGGACTACATCCGCCGGATGCCGGACGTCGACGAGTCTCGCATCGCCATCACGGGCAGCTCCACCGGGGGCTTCACGGCGTTGCAGGCGATGGCCGAGAACCCGTCGATCGCCGCCGGGGTGATCCAGGTCGCGTGCGGTGGCTATCCGATCTTCCTCAAGTCCTCCTCGCTGGCGTTGGACGACCAGGAGAAGTACCTCGCGGCCGGCGAGATCGTGCTCGACGACGACTACGCAGCCGAGCTGGAGTCGATCGACCCGCTGTCCCGCGCATCGAACTTCCCTCCGCGGCCGGTCCTGCTGGTGTCGGGCGCGCAGGATCGCGCCATCCCGGCGGCCTGCGTCGAGGCGACGGCGGCTCGCTTCTCGGAGGTGTACGAGGAGGCGGGACTGGCCGATCGGTTCAAGTGGGTCGAGTTCGAAGATCTCGGGCACAAGATGGGCCCCGAGGCCGAACTCCTGATCCTCGACTTCCTGGAGGAGTGGCTCGTCGAGCCACGGGAGGCGCGTACGGCTCCCTGACGCGTGGGGCGGCGCCCTACTCCGGGTCCGGCTGGCGCATCAGCCGACGCGTGGCCTTCTTGACGAAGTCGGCGTGTACCCGACGCGACTCGGCCGAGAAGGGCTCCGCGCCGAACACCCGTCGCGTGAGCGCGGCAGCGCTGAAGTTGCCGAAGATGATCCCGAACATCGTCAAGATCACGAACGGGATGTCCTCGTCCGCCCAATTCTCGCGAAGCTGGGGCACGGCTGCGCCCATCGCTTCCCGACCCGCCGCCACGATGGGCCGAAGCCATTGCTCGGAGAGGCGCTCGAAGTAGGGTCCGTCGTCGAGAATCTCGCGCTGGAGCAGGCGAGGAAGATTCGGCGTCTGCCAGAGCTGCTCGACCAGAGCCTCGATGAACTCGTCGCTCTCGGCCGGGCCGGTCAACTCGCTGGAGCCCGAACGCAGCAGCGTGACGATGGGAGCGAAGCCCCGCTCGAGCACCGCTTCGTACAAGGCCTGCTTGCTCGAGAAATGGTTGTAGATGCTCGCCTGATTCAGCCCCACTCGCCCGGCGATCTCTCGAACGGACACGGCCGCGAAGCCGCGCTGCGCGAAGAGCTCCTCGGCCACGTCGAGGATGCGGGTCGCGGTCGACGACTCGTGGTCGCCGGGGGGATGTATCGGGGGGCTCGTCGCCATGGGAGCGATCTCCCCGTTCGCTTACCAGACCAGAGGGGGGCCTCCAACGCGCCTCTACTGCCGACCGTACGTCTGCTATTCCTCGAAGCATGAAGCCCGATCCCGGACTCGAGCCTCACGATCTGGAGCACGCCCGGCGGCACGGCGTCACCGAAGCGGAGATCCTGCGGCAGCTGCAGCTTCTCCGGGGGGCCCGGCCGTCGATCCGGTTGGATCGTCCCTGCACCGTCGGGGACGGCGTCCACCAAATTCCGGACGGCGAGGTGGCTGGCCTCCTCGAAGCGCAGCGCGACGCCGCCGCGGCGGGACGCATGACCTACTTCGTGCCTGCCTCGGGCGCGGCCAGCCGGATGTTCAAGAGCTTGCTGGCGATCCGGAGCCGCGGGGTGGAGCGCCGGGACCAGCTGGGGAGCGGGTCCGACGACGCGATCGCGGCACGCTTCTTCGACGGCGTCGAGAAGTTCGCCTTCGCGCCGGCGCTCGAGGCCGTCCTACGGCCCCGGAGCGTGGGACTCGCCGCCTGCGTCCGCTCCGGCGACCTGTCGGCCCTCCTCTCCGCCGTGCTCGATCCGGAGAGCTTGGGACTGCCCGAGCTGCCGAAGGGCCTGCTGCCCTTCCACACCTACCGAGACGGCAGCCGAACCGCGTTCGAGGAGCACCTGGTCGAGGCGCACGCCATCGCCGCCGCGGCGGATGGGGCGACGCGCCTTCACCTCACGGTGTCCTCCGAGCATCAGGCGCGCTTCGAGGCGTGTCTCGCCGAGGCGGGCCCCGGTTTCGAGGACCGACTCGGGGCACGCTACGGCGTCGGATTCTCGACGCAGAAGAGCTCCACCGATACGATCGCGGTCGACGGTCAGGGCGCTCTCTTTCGCGACGACGCCGGCGCTCTGCTGTTCCGACCCGGCGGCCACGGCTCCCTCCTCTCCAACCTCGCCGACCTGGCGACGGACGGTGCGGACGTCGTGTACGTGAAGAACATCGACAACGTCGTCCACGACGACTGGCGCGCCGAAGTCGTCCATTGGAGGAGGCTGCTGGGAGGCCGCCTGGTCGAGCTCCAGAAGAGGCTCTTCGCGGCCGTGCGCGCGATCGATGCGAACGCGGCCGGCGCGGTCGACGCGGGCGCCGATCTGCTGCGGACGACGCTGGGCATCGAGGTCGCACGGAGCACCGAACGCGCCTCCGACGTGCGCCGCCTCCTGGACCGGCCCACGCGCGTATGTGCCATGCTTCGCGCCGAGGGAGATCCGGGCGGGGGACCGTTCTGGGTCCGAGCGAGCGACGACTCGGTCTCTGCGCAGATCGTCGAGACGGCGCAGGTCGATCAGACGTCGAGCGAGCAGCGCGCCATCCAGGGCCGAGCCACCCACTTCAGCCCGGCGGACATGGTCCTCGGCCTCCGGCGGCACGACGACACCCCGTTCGACCTCCACCGCCACGTCGACCCCGAGGCGGTCTTCATTGCCGAAAAGTCCAGTGGCGGCCGAGCTCTTCGGGCCCTGGAGCACCCCGGCCTCTGGAACGGCGGGATGTCGGACTGGAACACGCTGTTCGTGGAGGTGCCGCCCTCGATCTTCCATCCGGTGAAGACGCTGGTAGACCTGCTCGAGCCGGCCCACCAACCGGCTCCCGGGTTGCTCTGACCGACTCGCACCATGCCCGCGCATCCGATATTCGCAAATGTCGTGGACACCATGATCGTGACGGGGGGTGCGGGCTTCATCGGGGCGAACTTCGTACGGCTCGCCCTGGCAAAGACGTCGGCACGGGTAGTCGTCTTCGACAAGCTCACGTACGCCGGCAACCTGCGGTCGTTGCGCGACGTGCAGGACGATCCCCGCTTCGCATTCGTGAAGGGCGACATCGCCGATCGTGCCGCCGTCCGCGCGCTGTTCGCCGAGCACCAGCCGAGATGGGTCGTGAACTTCGCGGCGGAGTCCCACGTCGATCGATCGATCGACGACCCCGGCTGCTTCCTCCGCACGAACACGGTCGGAGCGTTCGAGCTCCTCGAAGCCGCGCGCGAGCTTCACGCCTCGGCCGACGACGAGACTCGTGCGAAGTTCCGCTTCCTCCACGTGTCGACCGACGAAGTCTACGGAACCCTCGGCCCGACGGGCGAGTTCGAGGAGACGACCCCGTACGCGCCGAACTCCCCGTACTCCGCGTCGAAGGCCGCCGCGGACCACCTCGTCCGCGCCTACTACCACACGTACGGCCTCCCTGCGTTGGTCACCAACTGCTCGAACAACTACGGGCCCTACCAGTTTCCCGAGAAGCTGGTCCCCCTCACGCTGCTGAACGCGCTCGAGGGGCGCGACCTCCCGATCTACGGCGACGGCGGCAACGTCCGCGATTGGCTGTTCGTCGAGGACCATTGCGACGGAATCCTGTGCGCGCTCGAGGCCGGTCGCCAGGGCGAGAAGTACAACATCGGCGGGCACTGCGAGCGGACCAACCTCCAACTCATCGACCACCTGATCGCCCTGCTCGAAGAGGCGCGCCCGGCACGAGAAAACCCAGCGATGCAAGCTCGCGGCCTGACGAGCTACGCCGATCTCAAGACGTTCGTCACGGATCGGCCCGGACACGACCGACGGTACGCGATCGATCCGACGAAGATCCAGGAAGAGCTCGGCTGGAAGCCGCGCCACACCTTCGAGGAGGGCTTCCGGCGGACGGTGCACTGGTACCTCGAGAACCGAGACTGGTGCGAGGCGGTGCAGAGCGGCACCTACCAGCGCGAGCGCCTGGGTCTCACCGAGAGCCCGCCGAGTCCATGAGCGAGATCAAAGGGATCTTGCTCGCCGGCGGCTCCGGCACCCGACTTCACCCGGTCACCCGGGCGACCAGCAAGCAGCTGCTCCCCATC
>JAUIFY010000329.1 GCA_030430245.1 bacterium
CGTCGGAGGTAGGACTCGTAGCCCAGATCGCGGATGAGCTGCGTGGTCTGGAGGATCGTCTCGGTGTGCTGCGCCTCGTGTTGCGCCAGCATGGTGAAGACGAACCCGTCGCGCATGAGGGGGTCGTTGCCGTCGAGATCGGCGCTGCGCAGGGCCGCGCGCGTGGCCCGGCGCACGCGTGCGAGGTAGTCGAGGCAGGTGGCACGGTCGGGAAGCTCGAGGTCGCTCCGCGTCGCGCGCGGATGGGCGGTCGCGTCGAACGTGTGATCCCGCTCCATGCGCGTCGGATCGTCGTCGACCCGACCGGCGGCCCGATCGATCCACTGTTCCTCGAAGTTCGCGATGTGGGCGAGGTCCCAGACGATGGGACTCATGAGCGGGCTGTGCTGACGGGTGAGCTCCTCCTCGGTGAGCGGGTAGATCAGGTCGCGGGTGCGGGACCGTTCGGCGTCGAGCTGTCCCCGCAGCCGCCGGCGCGCGTCGTCGCGGTCGCGCCGGGCCGCCTTCCGGCGCACGAGCAGCATCCCGAACCGATTCTCGTCGTCCGTGAAGGAGCGTACGGGGGTGAATCCGTGTCTCGCGAGGCGATCGGACATGTCCGATACGTGGAACTTGCGGCTGATCTCCGTCTGGATCATCTCGCCGGGAGCGATCCGAAAGCTTCGGCCGAGCTCGCGGAGCTCGACCGTCGCCTCCCGGTTGAAGCGGGCGAAGATGTCGATCCGCTCGCGGTCCTGGTTGTAGTAGGCGACGTGGTCGATTTGCTCGACGTCGAGGTCCGTCCCGAGCTCGCGATTCATGCGCACGAACAGGTTCTTCGTGAACGCCGCCGTCACGCCGGCGGCGTCGTTGTAGGCGGCCTCGAGGGCGCCGACGTCCTTCACGAGATCGAACCCCAGGAGGAAGTGGTCGCCGGCGGAGAGGCCCGCGGCGAGCCGGTCGAGGAAGGCGCTCAGCTCCGGGTCGTCCAGGTTTCCGATCGTGCTCCCGAGGAACGCGACCGTGAGCGGCGAGAAGCCGGAGAGCCGGGGCATGGCCTGCTCGTACGAGCCGGCGATGCCGCGGACGTCGAGTGACGGGTAGCTCTCGGCCAGGGCTTCGCACGACTGCGCGACGATGCCGGGGCAGATGTCGACGGCGACGTAGGTCGCGGGCCCGCTGCTCGTCCAGGCGTCGAGCAGGTGTCGCGTCTTGGTCGAGGTTCCGGAGCCGAGCTCGACGAGGGTCGCGGTGCCGGCGAGTCGCCGGATCTCGGAGGCGTGCCGGGCGAGGAGCGCCGCCTCGGCGTTCGTCAGGTAGTATTCGGGCTGGTCGGTGATCTGGTCGAACAGCTCGGACCCGCGGTCGTCGTAGAGGTACCGGCAGCTCAGCCGGCGCGGTTGCGCGGAGAGGCCGAGTGCGATGGACTGCGCGAACGCGTGGCGCGACTGCGTCGGGTCGGCCAGCCGGAACGAGCCGATGGCCGGCTGTTCGAGCTCGACACCCGCGTGCGTGAAGACCTCGGTCGCCACGTGAGTCACGTCGGTTCGTCGGGCCGCGGATCCTTGGGATGACTGCATCGGCCTCGGGACCTCACGGCAGTTGATCACATGGAGACGTGAGTGCAAGGGCTCGTCGCGTTGCCCGCCCACGGCGCGCCTTCTATCTCTGCTGCGTGCGATGGGTGGGGATCGGGCTGGTCGTGTGCGCCCTCGGATGCGAGGCCGATTTCGCCCGGAACGATCCCGGCGCGCTGCCTTCGCTGTTCCGTCTCCTCGACGAGGGCGGCGTCTACGAGCGGGCGCGTGCGCGTGACGCCCTGGTGGCGCTCGGCCCGATGGTGGTGCCCGGCCTACGCGCACGTCTGGGATCCCCCGAGTCCGGGCTGCGGCTCCAGGCGGCGCGCGCCCTCGCGTCGATCCAGCCGCGGCCGCTCGACGCGCTCGCCGAGGCGCTCGCGAGCCCCGACATCCGCGTCCGCGAGGAGGCCTCGGCGGCGCTCGCCGAAGCGGGGCCGCCGGCTCTGCCGGCATTCGAGCCGGCTCTCGCGTCGCCCGATCACAACGTCCGTGAGGACGCGTTGGCCACGCTGGGGGGGATGGGTGTGGATGCGCTGCCCTGGATCGGCCGGAGCCTCGGGGACGCCGATCCACGGGTGCGCCATGCGGCAGTTCGCGCGCTCGGAGAGATCGGCGCGCCCGCGCGCCCCCGTCTGGAAGAGCTCGCGGGGAGCGACGACCCGGGCGTGCGTCGCGCCGCACGCGAGGCGCTGCGATCCCTCGACGTCGGCTCGGCTCGTTCGTAGACTGCGCGCGGACCGTCATGGCGAGCAAGAAGGACACGGCACGGGTGGAGCGACTCCGTGAGGCGATCCGCCGGCACCAGCATCTGTACTACGTTCTCGATGCTCCGGAGATCAGCGACGCGGAGTTCGACGTGCTCTGGCGCGAGTTGGTGGATCTGGAGGAAGCGCACCCCGATCTGCGCTCGGACGACAGTCCGACGGTGCGTGTCGGTGGCACCGCGCAAGACCGCTTCGCGAAAGTCCAGCACCCCACGCCGATGCTGAGCCTCGGAAACGCGTTTCGTGCGGAGGACATGACGGCGTGGAACGAGCGGGTGCTCCGTCTGCTGCCGAGTGGGACCGACCTCGCGTGGGTCACCGAGCCGAAGATCGATGGGTTGACGGTGGTCCTCCACTACGAGGAGGGGCGGTTCCGGCTCGGGGCGACGCGCGGCGACGGGCGGGTGGGCGAGGACGTCACGGCGAACCTGCGGACCGTGCGGAGCCTGCCGCTGCGGATCCCGGCGTCCGGTCGCAAGAAGCCGCCCCGGCGTCTCGTGGTTCGCGGCGAGGTCTATCTGACGCGCGAGGACTTCGAGCGGTTCAACGCCGAGCAGGCCGAGCGCGGCGAGAAGACGTACGCGAATCCGCGGAACTTCGCTGCGGGCTCCCTCCGACAGCTCGACTCGGCGATCACGGCCGCACGCCCGTTGCGCCTCTGGGCGTACCAGGTGATCGATGCCGACGGCCTCGACGTGGGCTCGCAATGGGAGGCGCTCGAAGCCCTGCGGGGACTGGGCTTCCCCGTGACGCCCGAGAGCCGTCGATGGACCTCGATCGAGAACGTCATCGCGGAGTGCGCGTCGTGGGCCGAGGAGCGGGCGAGGCTACCGTACGAGACCGACGGACTCGTGATCAAGATCGACGATGCGGCCCTCCAGGAGAGGCTCGGCGCCGTCGGCAACGCGCCCCGGTGGGCGATCGCGTACAAGTACCCATCGTCGGAGGTGGTCACGCGGCTGGAGCGCATCGGTGTCAACGTCGGACGCACCGGAGTCCTCATGCCCTTCGCCGAGCTCGAGCCGGTCGAAGTGGGTGGGGTGACCGTGCGCAACGCGACGCTCCACAACGAGGACTACATTCGCGAGCGTGACATCCGGGAGGGCGACCGGGTCGTCGTGAAGAGAGCCGGAGACGTCATCCCGCAGGTCCTGCGTTCGTTGCCGGACCTCCGCACCGGAGACGAGACGCCGTTCGAGATGCCCCGGACCTGCCCGGTCTGCGGCGAGCCGGCCCGACGACTGGAAGGGGAGGCCGCCACGTACTGCGTGAACTCCGCCTGTCCGGAGCAGCTCGTTCGCCTCGTCGAGTACTTCGTGTCGCGGGGAGCGATGGACATCGAGGGGTTCGGCATCAAGCAGGCCGAGCTCTTCGTCGCCGAGGGAATGATCGAGGACGTCGCCGACATCTTCTCGCTGCGGGCCGAGCAGCTGGAGGGGATGGAGGGCTACAAGAAGAGGCGCATCGACAATCTGATCGCGGCGATCGCGGCGGCCAGGGATCGGCCGGTTTCCCGGACGCTGACCGCGCTCGGAATCCGGGGCGTGGGCGGAGTCGTCGCAGAGACCCTCGTCGACCACTTCGGGTCGATCGAGGCGATCGCGGCGGCGAGCGCCGAGGAGCTCGAGGCCGTGGACGGGATCGGGCCGATCCTCGCGCAGAGCGTCGTGGACTGGTTCGAGAGTCCGCACAACCGAGCCGTCGTCGAGAAGCTCCGCAAGGCTGGGGTCCGGATGGCCGAAGACCGGACGGTTCCGAACGCCGGCGAGCAGCCGCTCGACGGCCTCACCTTCGTCATCACCGGGACGCTGCCGAGCATGAGCCGAGACCAGGCCTCGGCGCGAATCAAGTCCGCCGGCGGCAAGGTGACGAGCTCGGTCAGCAAGAAGACGAGCTACGTCCTGGCGGGGGAAGCGGCCGGAGGGAAGCTCGAGAAAGCACAGAAGCTCGACGTCGCCGTGATCGACGAGGCCGAGCTCCTGCGAATGATCGGGAACGGGTGAGGCGCCCACCGTGTCGGGCCGGCGCCTCACCCGTCCGGCGGTGGGCTTCTAGCCCGCGCTGATCCGGATTTTCTGCGGCTTCGCGGGCTGCGCCTTCGGAATCGTGATTCGAAGGACGCCGTCGCGAAGGTCGGCGCGGACGCTCTCGCGGTCGATGGTCTCGGGAATCGTGAACGCCCGCCGGTAGTCGCCCTCGCCGAACTGGCGGAAGGCGGTGCGGTAGCCTTCGTGCTCGGTCGCCGTGCGCTTGGCGGACAGCTCGAGCCGGCCCTCTTCGATCGTGACCTCGATCGCGTCCATCGGAACACCCGGCACGTCGGCCGTCACGAAGTAGGCGTCCGCCGACTCCGAGACGTCGACGCGCGGTGCGCGGGGCCGGAAGGTCTTGACCGGTGCCTCGACGGCCGGGACCGCGGCGGCGCTCGTGGCGACTTCGTTCTGTGCGGTGTTCATCTCTCGTTCCTCCGTTCGGAATTTCTTTTGTTTGAAGATCTCCTAGGCGCCGTGGACGGCGATGCGCTTCGGGCGATCGGCTTCCGCGCGAGGCAGCGTGATCTCGAGCACGCCGTTCTCGAACTTGGCGTCGACGGAGCTCGCTTCGACGCGGAAGGGAAGGCGCAGAGTGCGCGCGAACTCGCCGGAGCCGCGCTCCTCACGGTGCATGGTGACGCCTTCGGGGCGCTCTTCGGCCGCGCGTGCCCCTTTGATGGTGAGAGTGTCGTCCAGGACCGAGATGTCGACCTTGTCGGCCGGCACGCCCGGAAGCTCGGCGCTCACGATCACCTGGTCTTCGCGTGTGTAGACGTTCACGGGCGGAAAGCCCGGTGCATAGGAATCGTTGGCGCTCTGGAACAGCCGATCCATCTCGCTCTGCATTCGCGAGAAGTCTCGCCAGGGGCTCCAGGCGGGACCGAATCCGAATCGTTGCGTCCTCAGCATGGTGCGTTCCTCCTTGATGATGGCTTTTGGTGGTGCACCTGGGAGATAAGCACGCCCCGCGGGGTGTCAACGCGGCAGGCTCGAAAAAAGTGCACGGACGGCGCGGGTTTGCGCCGGCCGTCCGGCTGCGTATGCTCTCCCGCATGGCAGCCTCGTCCCGGTCGTTTCATCCCCCCGAGCGTTCCCTCTTCGGTCCCGGTCCGTCCGACGTCGATCCGCGGGTATTGGCCGCGATGGCCCGACCGACGGTCGGTCATTTGGACCCGTCGTTCGTCGCGATGATGGACGACCTCAAGGATCTGCTGAGGAGCGCCTTTCGAACTCGCAATGCGATGACCCTTCCGATCTCGGCGCCGGGCTCCGCAGGCATGGAGGCCTGCTTCGCGAACCTGGTCGAGCCCGGGGATCGGGTCGTGATCTGTCAGAACGGGGTGTTCGGGGGGCGAATGAAGGAGAACGTCGAGCGCGCCGGCGGCCTCGCGACGATCGTCGAGGACCCGTGGGGTCGTGCCGTGGACCCGCAGAAGCTGAAGGAGGCGCTCGCCGCGGCGCCCGACACGAAGATCGTCGCCTTCGTCCACGCCGAGACGTCCACGGGAGCGCTCTCCGATGCGGAGACCCTCTGCGCGATCGCCCGAGAGAATGACTGCTTGACGATCGTCGACGCGGTCACGTCTCTGGGGGGATGTCGCCTCGAGGTGGACGCGTGGGGCGTCGACGCCGTCTATTCCGGCTCCCAGAAGTGCCTGTCGTGCACGCCCGGGTTGTCGCCGGTCTCGTTCGGAGAGCGCGCGATGGCGGCGGCGACGAGCCGGACGACCAGGGCCCACAGCTGGTTTCTCGACGTGACCCTCTTGTCGGGCTACTGGGACGAGGGCGCCAAGCGCGCCTACCATCACACCGCGCCGATCAACGCGCTCTACGGCCTGCACGAGGCCCTCGTCCTCCTCGAGGAAGAGGGCGTCGAGAAGGCTTGGGCGCGACACCGGCGCAACCACGAGGCGCTGCGCGCGGGGCTCGAGGCGATGGGGCTCGCCTTCGTCGTTCCGGAGGCCGAACGTCTGCCCCAGCTGAACGCGGTGACGATCCCCGACGGCGTCGACGATGGGGCCGTGCGCGGGATGTTGCTCGCCGAGCACGGCATCGAGATCGGTGCCGGTCTGGGGGCGCTGGCGGGGAAGGTTTGGCGCATCGGGCTCATGGGCCACGCCGCCACCCAGGCGAACGTCGATCTCGTCCTCGCCGCGCTCAAGGACTGCATCGGATAAGGGAGCCAATGACAAAGGTAGCCCGGTCTCGATGAGACCGGGAGCCAATGAAACGCCCGAAGGCGGAACATCCTGTGCCTCGCATTCACTCCCGGCTCCTCACGCCATGGCCTTGGTCACTTGCGGGATGATGTCG
>JAUIFY010000017.1 GCA_030430245.1 bacterium
ACTGTTGTCGGGCCGTACCCTGGCAGCCAGCCAATCCGACAGCCTGGGCGATCGGTTGAGCGGGATCATTTCGGGCGAGACGATTGCCGCCTTTGCGCATGAAGAGGGCAGGGGCACGGCTGACGCGTCGTCAATTGAGCTCAGCCTGGAGGCCGATGGCGATGCATTTGCCCTTACTGGTGAGAAACGTCTCGTGTTGAACGGTGCGCAGGCCGATCTGCTGATCGTTTCAGTCCGATTGGCAGGGGAGGATGGGGCAATCGGATTGGCCTTGGTCGATCCCGGTACAGCCGGCGTGTCCATTACGGCTCTGGACACGATCGATGGTCGAAGCGCGGCGCATATCGAATTTGATCGCGTCCGCATCTCTGCGAGCGACCTTCTCGAGGATGTCGACATTGGAGAGATCATCTCGACAGCAATCATCGCGCTGGCGGCAGAAGCGGTCGGGGCGATGGGAGCCTTGCTCAGCCGGACCAGCGAATATGCGGCGACCCGCAAGCAATTCGATGTTCCGATTGGCAGTTTTCAGGCCGTTGCCCATCGTTTGGCGGACATGAAGATTGCTTACACCAAGGCCCGATCAACTTTGCTCTACACAACCGCGTTGGCCGAATCCGGCCAGGTGACGTCTCTGGTCCGGTATCGGCCGGGCGCCCGCTTCCCCGAGCACGACCACCCGGAGGGCGAGGAGATCCTGGTCCTCGAGGGTACGTTCTCGGACCACGACGGCCACGCGACGGCCGGAGCGCACCTGCTCAACCCCGAGGGCCATCGGCACGCGCCGTACTCCGAGCCGGGATGCCTCCTCCTGGTCAAGCTGCGACAGTACGCCGGCGACGGTCGTCCCTATCGGCGCACGCGGACGAACGACCTGGCGTGGACGGAAGGCGCCGTCGAAGGGGTCGAGGTGAAGACCCTCTTCGCGGACGCGTACTTTCCCGAGACGACCCGTCTCGAGCGCTGGTCGGCGGGTGCCGAGCCGCCCGTGTGGATCGCGCGGGGCGGCCGCGAGGTGTTCGTGCTCGAGGGCGCGTTCGAAGACGAGGGTGGCCGGTACGGTCCGGGCGCGTGGCTGCGACTTCCCGACGGTGCGCAGGTCCGGGCGCGATCGCGCGAGGGATGTCTTCTCTACGCGAAGGAGGGCGCCGTGGCGGGTCTCCGCTCGTCGTAGGCGTCCCGACGACGAGCTGGGATCGCCCGCGCGGGCCGCCTCGTCCGAACCAGAAGGGAGAGCGAGTTGAACTCGAGAGACGAATCGACGATTCATGCGGACGAGCTCGTGTCGGGCCGGGAGGTCGGAAGGCGGAGCGGCGAACGGCTCGTCCGTGCCCCCGAGAAGGAGGTCGACCGTGGAGAATGAGAAGAAGACCGAGCCTCGCGCGGAGCGCGTTCGAAGCCAGCTGAAGGAATCTCGCATCCCGGAGGCGCTCTGGCCGGACGAGTGGGAGGCCAAGAAGAAGCGTCCTCGGGAGATCGCGTTCATCGACGTGAACCTGTGCTTCCCCTGCGGGAAGTGCCCCGAGTTCTGCCCAGTCGGATGCATCGAGCCTCTGAAGCCCGGCACGTTGCCGGGGCGAGGGGACAACCAGCCGGTTCAGGTCCGGTTCCAGGAGTGCATCGGATGCTACATCTGCGTCGAGGTCTGTGCCTTGCTCACGGACTACGACGCGATTCGGATGTACGACACCGATCTGGTCGAGCAGGCCCTGGATACGACGATCTCGCAGAAGAAGCCCGAGACGCCGACGCCGCCCGAGCCCTACGAGGAGCTGTTCTCGGAGGGGGGCGCGTACCGCCACGTGGGCAAGGGATCTCGTCTGCTCGAGCGGATGAACAAGGAAGAGCGCAAGCGGCTCGGCTGGAACTGACGGCTCAGTCCAGACAGCTGCACGGAGAGACGTCGTTCGCGTCGCACCACGCCGCACAGGTCTCGACGGCGAGGAAGTACATGTAGTCCGTGTTGATCTCGAGGTCCGAGTCCGTCTGGAGGTCGGCCTTCGCGTGGCAGGCCGTGCAGTTCGATCGCTCGTAGGATTCCATCGACGTGTTGCCCAGCCAGGGGCGGGTGGAGACCGCGTCCCCATCGTCGGGGTCGGCCGAGATGCCGATTTGCGGACGCTGCTTCGTGCGACCTTCGGTCGTCGAGGTCTCCGCGACGACGTTCTGGCACGTCGTGGGCTCCGAATCGAAGACGTAGTTCTGCGTGGAGACGAGCTCGTACTGACTCCAGACCGACCCGTCGCCGAGCGTCGCCTGGCACACCGCGTTCCAACGGGCCGCATCGGGATAGTTGTCGGCGACCGGAACCTGCGTGCAGAGTTGGGAAAGGCCCTGCGTCGGGTTGGGCGCGAGGTCCAGGCACCAGCCGTCGTCCGTGCTCGTGGTGCCCGGGACGAGACAGCTCCCCTCGGGCGCGTTCGACTGCGGTGTCGCGTTGCACGTGGCGCACCGGTCGCCGTCGCAGAGACGCGGGGCGAAGTTGTAGTCCTGCGTTCGGTTGGACGGGCACGCCGTGTTTACGACGGCCTCCTGCTGCCCGGTCGGCGGGAGGCCGGCGCAATCCGGAGCGTTGCGGACGTGCTCGAAGGTCGACCAGAGCCAGGTGGGCTGCTTCACGGTCTTGTGACCGATGTGCATGCCCACGAGCGACATCGTGCGGAGGTCGCACGTCGCCTCGCCGTTGCTCGTCCGGTACTCGGGATCGTAGACGAGGACCTGTTCCTGGTGGTACCGCGCGTCCGCGAGCGCGCCGTCCATCCACGCGTGCTTCACGACGAGCGCCCCCATGCCGGGGTTCGCGGGATCTCCGCCCGTGTAGTCGGCGACGCCGCACGGCAAGAGTAGGTTCGACGTTTGCGCGGTCAGGGTCGACCAATCGTAGAGCCGGTTCTCGACGATGTGGCGGTAGGTCGCCGGGGCCACGAGGATCTCGTAGCGCAGGAAGCGGCCGTTCGCGTCGAGAACGGGGCTGTTGCTGAGTCCACCGGTCTCGGCCTCGAGGAAGCTGTCGTCGGCTTTGTCGATGCCGGACAGGACGCGGTAGCGCTCGAAGCCCGGGATGTCGCGGCACTCGTCCGGATAGTGTCGACTGCCCGGGTTCTGGCAGTCTCCGTCGGGGCAGATGCAGCCGTCGGGACTCAGGTTGCACTCGATCAGATCGACCGTCGAGGACCACGCGCTCACCTGGGTCGGGTTGTCGCCGTCGAGAGAGACTCGGCCGCCCACCTCGGGCGCGTTCAGCGCGAGGAACGAACGCCAGGAGTACTCGTCGAAGGTGCTCTGGGTCGCGTTCGAGAGCGCCACGGGGATGTCGGCGGGAAGGTCGTACTCGACGCCGCACTCCTCCTCGGTCACGTTCGTGTCGCTGCAGGCGCTCCAGACCAGCGCGCAGAGCACGAGCATCGGTCGGCGAAGCTTCTTCGGGTCGAACATGGATCTCTCTCTTTCGCTCGGCGCCGGGTCGTCTCCGGGCGCCGCTGGGTCCGAGAGATCATCGTCCGGACGAATCGCTGCGATTAGCCGCCGTCCCGTCGCCGGGGGATGCCCGCGCGGCGGCTCACCGCGTCGCGACGATGCCGATGCCGATGCAGTTCTCGCGGAAGTCGGCCCAGTAGGCGGCGCCGTGGGTGGCCACGTCGTCGCTCGATGGGCTCGCGGCGCGCCACTCGATCCCGGAGAAGCCCGCGTCCGTCAGCGCGGCCTCGTACTGCTGGGTCGTGAAGCGCCGCACGTCGACCGCGACCGGAGGGTCGAGCGTGAACTCTCCATGGCAGACGACGTGATCGTCCTCCGGTGACTCGCCGACGATCCGCACGCCGTACTTGTCGCTCTCGGACGTTCGGTAGTCGAACGCCGGGTTGATCGTGAAGGCGACGAATCGTCCACCGGACTCGAGGTTCTCCCAGGCGCCTCGCGCCATCGCGCGGAGCTGCTCGCACGATTCCGCGTAGTTCAGGAGCCACACCGCCGTCACGAGATCGAACGCGCCGAGTCGACCCAGGTGCTCTCCGTCTCCGACACGATAGCTCGCTCCGATCGGCCGGTCCGCTTCGATCCGTCTCGCGACCCGGACCATCTCTTCGGACAGATCGACGCCCAGGACCGAAGTCGCGCCCTTCTCGAGGAAGAGCCTCGTGTAGAAGCCGGTGCCGCACGCGAGGTCGAGGACGCGTGCTCCCGTGAGATCGCCCGCCATCTGCAGGATCGAATGGCGCTCGGCCTGCTTCAGCGTCGCGGCGCTCGCGTACTCCTCGTAGCGATCGCCGATCGCGTCGTAGGCGGGTTCGGTCGGCTTCACGGACTCTCCTCCGATCTTCTTCGTGGCTCGTTGCGAATCGCCGCGCCGCGCGGCCGCCGGAGGGGGAGCGGCGTGGGCGAGCGCGACGTGGACGCGGGGCGTGCGGCGCGGCGTGGCGCGCCGACGCGTCCCGGCGTCTACCCCTGGATCCAGCTTCCGTGGAACCCGAACGGCACGCGGGTGGGGAGGTGGATGCGCGCGACGGGCGCGGCTGCGGGGTTCGCCCCGTCGAGGATCACCAGCTCGCTCGTGTTGCTGGGCTTGTCCCAGACGAAGCCGAGTGCCCAGCCTTCGTCCTCCCCGGCCGCGGCAGACGCCTCGACGAACGCGAATTCGCCGGGGTGTCGGTCCTCGCCGAAGTCGTGGACGATCCTTCCGCCTTTCTCGAGATCGTACCGCACGATGGTCCCCGCGATCGCCTCGTTCGCACCCTCGCTCCGAGGGCCGACGGCCCAGGCGTAGCGATATGGAAGACCGACGACGCGGTCGTCGACCCGCGGGAAGCCGTGCGACACGTCGTCGAGCTGCTCCTCCTTCGCCTCGCCCGTCTCGAGGTCGAACGTCCAGCGGTAGAGGTACGACGGCGCGAAGTCGTCCATCGAGTCGCGCCACATGTACGCGTGGCGCCCGACGTCGGCGACGATCTTGGAGCCGTCGTCGAAGGCATTCGCCGCATGGAAGACGTAGCAGGGGTCGATCTCGAACCACCGGACCTCGGCGCTCGTCCCGAACCGCGGCACCACGCCGATGCGCGCGCCGTAGCTCTCGTCCCAGTAGATCGGCACGCCGCCGCTCATCGCCTTCTCGATGTCGAAGACGACCGGCAGGTCCATGAACACCGCGTGGGTTCGGGTGAGGATGAAATCGTGCATCATCGTCCCGCCGGGTACTTCGATCTCGGCGCTGTGCGCGAGGTCTCCCTGCGCGTCGAGGACGTGGTAGGTGACGAACGGCTTCACCGGGCTGTAGCCGAAGAAGTGGAGCTCGTTCGTCGCCGGGCAGAGCTTCGGGTGCGCGGTGAAAGGAGACGTGAGCCGCCCGCCGTAGTCCTGGCAGCGGAGCGTCTCGAGCTCCGGACCGACCTCGTAGGGGAAGTGACCTTCCTCGAGCGCGAGGATCTTCCCGGCGTGCGGGATCACGTGAGTGTTGGCCGCGCTGGCCTCGGGATCCATCATCGTCTCGGGCGCGGCCGCACCGTAGTCGTTCAGGAACTTCTTCGTGCGCACCCAGCGGTTGCGGTACCACTTGGCCTCGCCGCCCTCGATGCGGACGCCGTGGATCATCCCGTCGCCGAAGAACCAGTGCGGCGACGACCCGCTCTTCGGGTTCGAGCCGTTGCGCATGTACGTCCCGGTGAGCTCGGGAGGGATCGTGCCCGTCACCTCGAGATCGGTGACGGTGAGCTCCTCCAGGACGGGGGCGAAGTTGCCCTTCAGATGAAACGGGAGATCCTCGACGGCGGCATCCGGCATGAGGATCTTGAAACTTCGATCGGGGTGTCGAGTCAACTGGGCCGGACCGGGCTCGACCGGATGGCCCCGGAGCAGCTCGAGCCAGCCCCGGCGGTGCACGCGAAGCAATGCGGAGCCGTCCGGACCGGCGCGCCGCGGAGTGCGTCCAGATCGTCGAGGTCCCATACCGTCCGCCCCCCGGCTCCGAGCGGTAGCGCCTCCATCTGGTTGAAGTCGCAGTCGTGCACCGAGCCGTCCCAGGCGACGCTGACGAGCGACCGGCACATCAGGTCCGGGACGGTCGCAGGATTGAAGGCGTGGGCGAGAAGCTGCGCGTACGCCTCGCGCCGGCCGGACCGGTCGAGCCACGATGCGAACCGCCGGATGGGGACGTTGGCGATCGTGAGCAGCCCGTCGAAGCGGACGCCGAACCGCTCGAGGAGCTCCCGGCGGTACTCGTCCTCGAGGCTCGCCTGTGGCGGCGGCAGGAACGCCCCCACCGGGTTGTAGACGAGGTCGAGCCGCAGCGGGCCTCGTCCGTAGCCGAGCTCGTTCAGGAGCTGCAGCGCGTGGATGCTCCCGTCGAACGCGCCGGCCCCGCGCTGCGCGTCGACGTTGTCCTCGCCGTAGCACGGCAGGCTCGCGACGACGTGGACGCCGTGGTCCGCGAGGAACCGGCCGAGATCCTCCTGTCCCGGCTCGAGGAGAACGGTCAGGTTGCAGCGATCGATCACGTGTCGGCGCAGGCGACGGGCTTCCCGGACGAGCCATCGGAAGCTCGGATTCAGCTCCGGCGCGCCGCCGGTCACGTCGAGCGTGGCGATCCCGGGATTGATCTCGAGGAGCTCGACCACGCGTTCGGCGACGCGCCTCGGCATGATCTCCGTCCGCTTCGGCCCGGCGTCCACGTGGCAGTGCTGGCAGGCCATGTTGCACCGCTTGCCGACGTTCAGCTGGAGGGTGCGTGGCGTGGTCCGGACGAGACCCCCGGGCTCGGATCGGCGGACGTGTGCGTCGAAGGAGCCCGCCCCCTCCGATCTCGATTCCATACCCGGATGGTACGCGGTCCGGGGCCAAATGCTACGCGCGCGGGTCTCGCGTCCGGCCCCGGGGCGGACGCTCTCGGGCCGCCGGCGCCGAGCCGGCCCGCAACGGCGTGCCTATAGGTTCTCGGCCAGCAGCCGACAAGGAGAGACGTGTTCGTGTCGAGCATGTGCTCCAGGCGCCGCACTCCTCCGTCGCCCCTCCTGGGGGCGACTCCCGAGGCGCACGTTCCAGACCGCGGAACCACGGGGCGGGCGGACGCGCCGCCGGCTCACGACTCCGCACGGCTCGATCGACGCGACCGGTCTCGTCGACCCGTCGAACGATCCCACACGACAGGAAGGGAAGAAATGGCGAGAAGAACCCACCAGAGCGGGGGATGGTGCGCCGCAGCGACTGCCGTCCTCCTCGTAGGCATGCTCTGCATGCCGTCACCGGCGGACGCACAGCCGCCCAATCAGAGCTGCTCGGCCGCGCTCGACGTCGACGTCCATTACTGCAAGAACCCTGCGGCACCGCCGCCGTTCACGCCCGGATGCGATCCGGGTGCGTTCACGGACGGGATGCCGGTCGAGATCTCGGTCGAGATCACGAACCAGTCGACGTTCGTCGTCCCGTTCCCCCCGGGCGACCCGCCCGCGGGCGACATCCAGCCCGGGACCAGCATGAAGGTCTTCTACTCGTGCAGCGCCGCGACGTGCGCGGCCGGCACCGAGCTCATGAACCGCTTCGCGTTCAATGCGATCGACTCGATCATCGCCGGGGCGAGCTTCGTCGACGACGGAAACGGGTACTCGGGAACGCTCACGTTCAACGCGCCGATCGCGTTCCCGCGAAACGGCACGACCGCGGTCGAGGTCCTGCGTCTGGACATGACCGCGCAGGTGCCCGACGGCGTTCCGGGCGAGCAGGTCTTCGCCCGGGCCGGACAGCCCGGTGCTCCGAGCTTCGACGACAGCAGCAACCTGTTCTTGATCACCGACGTTCCCGCCTGTCTGCCGGGCCTCCTGGGCGGTGGCCAGGGGACGACGGCGGGTCTGTTCGCATCGACCCCGGGCGGCGGGTTCGACGTCTGCTCGCACGCGAACAAGCAGATCATCAAGATCGATCGCGCGGGCACGCTCGACTACGGCAGCAGCCGCCTGTCGTTCGAGCTCGCGAACTACGATCCGAGCACGTGTGACCTGACCTTCGGCTACGACAACTCGGTCGGGGGCGCGTTCCAGTTCCAGACGCTCGTGCCGGGCGACCTGCAGGACACGGGCAAGTGCTACACGTACGTGAACAAGCAGGCGAAGAAGCAGCCAGGTGGCGGCGTACAGCGGGCGATGCTGTGTCCGATCGCTTCGCAGCCGAACCGGTGGTGTCTCAACTTCAAGGGGTTCGGCGACTTCGACGCGATCCTGCAGGACCCGCTGATGCCGATCACGCTCAGCACCTGCGGCAACAACTTCTCCGGCCCGTCCGATCCGCCGCAGCAGCAGCCGATCTGGGACCCGTCGGCGAAGAAGTGGATTCTGCCGATCTCGGTCTGGGTGAAGCCGTAGCCCTGGGGCTGCGGGTCGGGGGCGGTGCTTGCCGCCCCCGGCCCCGCGGCCTTTGCACGATCCACCTCACCCGGTAGATCTCCGCCGGTGGTGAGGAAGCGCGTCGTCATCGCAGGCTTGGGGGACACGGGTCTGCTCGTCGCGATCCACCTCGGCCGGGCGTTCGACGTCGTCGGGATCAGCCCCAAGCCTTGCCTGGTGAGCGGGCAGGAGGTGGGCACGCGCCTGACCCGGCCCGATCGCTGGAAGCGCGACTACCTCGTTGCGTTCTCGCGGTACCGGAAGCTCGACCGCGTGCGGCGGGTGCATGGCGAGATCTCGCGGATCGACGCAGCGCAGAGGCGCGTCGTCGTCCGCAGTGCTCGGGGGACGGAGCTCTCGGAGCCCTACGACGTGCTGGTGCTCGCGTCGGGCGTGACGAACGGCTTCTGGCGCACCTCCGGGATCGAGAGCGCCGAGCAGATCGAGTGCGGACTCGAGGAGTCGGCGAGGCGACTCGCAGGGGCGTCGTCGATCGCGATCGTCGGCGGCGGAGCCACCGCGGTGAGTGTCGCTTCCAACGTCGCCGAACGGTTCCCCGAGATCGACACGCATCTCTTCTTCCCGGGCGATCGGCCCCTCCCCGGGTATCACGAGCGAGCGCGCGACTTCGTCGTGGGGCACCTCGAGCGATCCTCCGTGCGGCTCCACCCGGGGCACCGTGCGGTGATCCCCGACGGTTTCCGTGGGGACCGCTTCACGACCGAGCCCGTCGTGTGGTCGACCGGCCAGGAGCCGTTTCGGGCCGAGCTCGTCCTCTGGGCCGTCGGCAACGTCACGCCCAACACGTCGTTCGTCCCGTCCGACATGCTCGACGAGCGGGGCTTCGTGCGCGTGGAGCCGACGTTGCAGATTCCGGGGCATCCGGGGGTGTTCGCCGTGGGCGACGTCGCGGCGACCGACGCGAGCCGGAGCTCCGCGCGCAACTGGGGCTTCCGCATCGTCGCCCACAACGTGCGCTGTCATCTCGAGGGCCGGCCCGCGGCGATGAAGCGCTACCGCCCGCCGGTGCACCGGTGGGGCTCGATCCTCGGCGTGCAGAAGGACGGCCTGCGCGTGTTTCAGCCGAGCGGGGGGTTCTTCCGCGTGCCGCGCTGGGCGGTCGAGCGGATCTTGTTCCCGCTCGCGGTGCGGCGAGGGATCTACCGCGGCATGCGCGACTGAGTCCCGCTCGACCGTGCGAAGACGCCCGGGCGCTCAGAAGCGCACGAACGCCTTGATCGTGGCGTGCTCGGTCGCCGCGTCCGGGCCTGATGGCCGGATGCGGTAGGGGCCGACCGAGGCGGGGACGATGAAGGTCTCGGCGAAGTGCACCACGAACGGATCGAAGGCACGGTCGGGTGATTCGACCGTCGCTTCCTCGCCCTGCACCAGGTTCAGGACGTTCACGCCGCCGTGGGTTGCGTGCGGGGTCGGGCGCGAGAACCAGTGGCGATGGCTCTCGATGAACTCGGCCTCGTGCAGCCCGGTGCGCTCGGACCGCCAACCCTCCCCCGCGTCGAGCGGGGTGACCCGGTCCAGCAGCTGGGAGCGGACGAACTCGGTGTCGCGTTCGTAGCGGACGTTGCGCTCGCCGTGCTCGAGATGGATCGGCCGAGGACGCCCGTCGAGTCCGAGCCGGTCCCAGTCCCAGAGCTTGAAGGTGAAGACGTACGGGGTCGCGCTGATCTCGAGCACCAGGCAGCCGGCGCCGGCGCCGTGCGGGGTGCCGGCGGGGATCAGGAAATGGTCGTGGCGAGAAGCGGGCCAGCGGTTCACGTGGCGCTCGACGGGAAAGCGGACGCCCTCGTCGCGGGCCCGGCGCAGGTCTCCGAACAGCGCGGGCGCGGTCACTCCCGTCTTCAAGCCGAGCAGGACCGTCGCTCCCTCGGCCGCGTCGAGGATGTAGTACGACTCGTCTTGCGTGTAGGGCACGCCGAAGTTCGCACGCATGTACTCGGTCCGCGGGTGGACCTGGAACGAGAGATTGCCCCCCTGGATCGTGTCCAGCAGATCGAAGCGGATCGGGAACTCGTCGCCGAACCGGGCGCGGACGCGGCGGCCGAGAAGCTCTTCCGGGTGACGGAGGACGAGGTCGAGGGCGGGAAGCTCGATGCGGTGCGGGCCGAAGCCCAGCAGGAGGGAGTTCTCCTCGGGTACGCAGTCGAAGCACCAACCGTAGTTGGGCGGACCGGGCGGGAGATCGCAGACCGCGCGCATCCACTGTCCGCCCCATGGTGCCGGATCGAAGAACGGGACCACGCGGAACGGCTGGTGCGCCGCGCGGCCGAGGCCGCGCCAGATGGCGTCGGCGGCCACCAGCTTGGGCGCTTCGGGATCGGTCGTGTCGAGAAAGGCGTCGATGCGGTCGAAGAGCTCCTTCTTCCGCGCGTCGAGCATTCGCCAGTCGACGAAGTAGGAGCGCTTGTACTTCGCGGCGGCCCGCGCCTCTCCATCGTCGGCGCCGAGGTTGGCCAGGCCGTGGTGGCGCTGTCGCTGCTGGATCTCCCAGCGGGCCAGATCGGCGTAGATGAGGAAATCGCCGTCGGCGACGAAGGTCGCGCCGGTGCCGGTCACGAGGACCCGGCCGTGGGTGCGATCGAGGTCGGCGCGCAGACGGGCGAGCGCCGTTTCGTCGAACAGCTCGCGCAGGGAATGGCGCGTCCAACGGCCGAAGACGGGATCGTCGGTCAGGTCGTCGGCGATGAGGCGATCGATCTCCGCGGACGAGCGCAGCGCGGTCTCCGCCCGGAGGTGCCGCTCGGGGCCGAGGCGCTGGATCAGAGGGGCCAGGTCTCCGTCGCGGACGCCTTGATAGGCTTCGACCACGATGACCCTGGCGCCCGAGGCCTCGACGCGCGCGGCGACGGCGTCCCAGCCGAGATCACACTCCCGCGCGTCGCCGGTGGCGACGAAGGGCCGGCGATCGTAGTTCGGGGCGCGGTGGCGTGCGCGGAGGAACGGGGTCATCGCTTCGACGCACGTGCGGCGATGCCGAGGAGCGGCGCGTCGTCGCCGAGCTCGGCGCCGGTGATCTCGACGGAGTAGCCGGGCCACAGCCAGTCGGCGACGAGCTCGGCGAGACCGGGCATCACCGGGTTTCCCTTCGGCAGCGGGCCGCCTCCGAGCACGAGGCGCGACGGCGTGTGCGCGTGCGCCAGAGCGGCGAGGGCGCGTGCGAGATCGCGTCGATACGCGTCGAGCGCCGTGGTCGCCCGAGGGTCGCCGTCGACCGCGGCCGCGTAGACCTCGGGGATCGAGGAGAACGAGGGGGCGAGCTGCACGATCCGTCGCCCCGCGCAGAGCGCTTCGATCGTACCCCTCTTGCCATTGGTGTCGCGCGGGCCCCGCGTTCCGTCGTCGATCGGGATCTGGCCCCCGAGGAGGCCGCCTCCGAGCGGTCCCGGAGTCACCGGCCGACCGTCCTGCAGCACGCTCACGCCGATGCCCGTGCCGATGGTCACGACGACGATGCGGGTGTGTCCGCGACCCGCGCCGCAGGTGGCTTCGCCCGTCCCGAACGCGATCGCGTCGTTGGCGATGACGGCGGGAGCTTCGAAGCGCCGCTCCAGCCAATCGACGAGGTCGCGGCCGACGATCCCGTCGAGCTTGCCGGGGAGGGCTTCGACGCATCGTTCCCCGACGATCCCGGGCAGACACAGGCCCACGCGGTCGTACGACCCACGGCTCGCGATCTCGTCCCCGACCTCGCCGAGCCGCTCGAGCGCCTCCTCCGCCGTCGGCGCCGACGGGGTCACGCGGAACCCGTCGACCCGCCCTTCGTCGAACCGGACGAGGCCCGCCTTGAGCCGCGTGCCTCCCAGATCGAACGCCAGGACGGAAGCCTTCACTCGGCGCCCCCCTGGAGGTGCACGCCCCGCGCGTCGATCGTGTAGAGGCGTCCTTGGTAGGGGACGTTCACGAGGCGCGAGTCGTGGCCGAGGATCTCGGGCAGTGGATTCGCGCGCAGCTCGCCGTCGATCGAGGCGGCCGCGCCGAAGATGGACTCGACCACCAGGCTCGCCCAGGCTCCGCCCGCCGAGCACGCCCAATCGACGAGGAACGGGAACTCCGAGGGTGCCTTCCGCGCGCCACCCGCCTCCGGGGGCAAGACCGCTTCGACGAAGTGCGCTTGGCCGAACGGCCCCTGTCGCGTGGTGCGCGCGAGCCCCTTCAGCCACTCGCCGACCAGCTCCACCTCGCCGATTGCGAGTAGCCCCGCCGCGGTTCGCGCCGGCCACGCGACGTACGCGCCGGTCCATTGGTGGTCGGGGCGCAGGTCGAAGACGCAGTCGGAGTCCCTCGGAGAGAGGGCGTGCATCCAGGTCGGCGTCTGCAGCTCTTCCCGGAAGAATCGTTGCATCTCGTCGCGTTGCGACCCGGTCAGGTCGTTCGGGATCGACGTCAGGACGGTCAGGAGATCGAAGCAATGACGCACGGGGACCTTCTGGCCGCCCGGGTGTCGTGCGTGCCAGTGGCCCTCCCCTTCGGCGTACAGCTCCTGGACGTGGGCGAGGAGCGCGGTCGCTTCGGCGCGCAGGACGTCCGCCTCGGACGTTTCGCCGGTTGCGGTGAGTAGGTCCGCCGCCGTGCGAAGGTTCGCGACGTTCGCGGCATTCAAGCCGGCGACCTCGTGGGCGTAGGTCGAGACGCACTCGAGAAGACCCCTCAGGTCGCCGTAGTCCGCCAGGCCGCTCGAGCTCTTCCGCGCTTCCCACGCCCGCGCGTAGTCGCGGACGCGCTCGATGACGCGAGAGTGCTCGCCGGTCGCGTCCGGAAGCGACCGACCGAGCCAATCCCGATCGCCGGTCCAGCGCACGTAGTCGTGCACGATCTGGAGAATGGAGTGATCGTTGACGGCGTATCCTCCACCCACCGGCTCGTTCGTGAGCCAATCGGTCCCCATGAACGTATGGATGTCCTTGGACATCCAGAGCTCGAGCAGGCCTCGCATCACGGCGGGGTCCAGCATGGCGTGGACGGCCGAGCCGAGTTGGTAGTCCCAGAGCCAGGTGATGGTCTGCCAGTAGCGGGGCATCAGCGTCGTGTAGGTGCGACCGATCCCGGGCTCGGGGCTCTCGCGTTTGAAGTAGACGACGCCCGTGACCCCCGCGTTGTAGAGTCGCTGCACGTGGCGGTTTCGCGTCTCGAGCCGGGGCAGGGACCCGGAGTACCGATCGTTTCCCGGCGTGAAGGCGGCGTGGAGCTCGTCGTTCCAGGTGCGCCGGGCGCGTTCGAACTCGGTCGACGGATCGGCCGCGATCCGGTCGTAGAGCGCGCGGGCGCCCTCCGCCGTGGGGGCGATCACGTCGAGGAAGAAGACCTCCGTGGTCTCGCCGCGACCCAGCCCGCACCGGATGACCACACCCTTGGGGTCCACTTCGGCGTCGCGCGGGAGGATGCCCTGGAGGCTCACGGCCGCGCTGTGCCGGGCCCGAAAGAGGAGCGCGGCCCGCTCCGGGTCGATGTCGACTTCGTTGTCGAGCTCGGAAGGGGAGAAGACCCGCCGCCACCCCTCGGTGTCTCGCGTCACCGTCGACTTGAGGCCGAATCGCAAGAGGAGGCGACGTGCCTCTCCCGAGAAGTTCTGGATCCGAAGTCGGACGACGCAGGCCATCTCGTCGACCACCAGGATCGTGTCCGAGCGCAGGCGAAGCCCGTTGTGTTCCGCCCGCCGCTGGATCCGATCGGGTCGCCACTCGAACGTGATCGAGGCGCCCGTGGCTCCGAAGTACTGGCCATTGAGAAACAGCGCGCCCGTGAGCGAGTCGGACCACGTGACGGGAGGAAACAGATCCGAGCAGCCGAAGGGGGGGAAGTTCAGGCTCCGGATGCCGGTGATGTCCACCGCTGCTTGAACGCTCCCGCGAAAGTTCGTGAGGGCCGGAGGGTTGAAGACGTCACCGAACCGGTGAACGAGTCCTGCGCTCTCGAGATCGTCTACGACGGGAATCATGGCCGATGCGCGCCCGAAGCGCCGTCGCTCCGGAGTATGTCACGAGCGCCGCCCCTCGAGAAACCACGATGCGGGTCCGCCGCGAGAGCGGGGCCCGGCCGGTCGCGAGTCTTCCGCCGATCGACTCGTCGGCGCCGCCTTCGCGAGGCTCGCTCGCTCACTTCGACGCGCGTTCGCGCTCGAGCTCGGAGAGCTGCTCGTTCGACCAGATCTTGCGCGTGAATCGGGGGTTCTTCGAGGACATGTCGATCTGGTAGAGGCTGTCGCTCGCGGGAGGCTCGAGTCCGACGATCTCGCAGAGGTTCACGGCCAGCCATCGCTCGATCTTCAGGACGACCATCTTCTTGCGGAGCCGGCCCTGCTCGTCGCGATTGAGCACCGTCGGGAGGGTGTTGAGGGTGAGGATCTCGTCGATCGCGGTGTCCGCCATCTTCTCGCGGCCCTCGTCGCTCGCGTAGAAGTGCGTGACCCCGAAGATCAGGCGGCCCGGACGGATCGCCTTCAGGAACTGGCACGTCTTCACCACCGTGGAGCCGGTGCGCACCATGTCGTCGAACAGGACGATGTCGTGGCCGTGGATCTCCTCGAAGGTCGTCTCGCTGTCCTCGTGGAGCTTGATGCTCACCTCGCGCTCGCCCGTACGCTCCTTGTCGAGCAAGACGAAGCGCGCCTTGGGGAGGCCCAGCTCCTCGTACATGCGCTTGACGAAGTCGCGGGCTCCCTTGTCGGGCGCGCAGAGCGCGAGGCCCTCGCCGTCGGGCCCGTAGCTGACGATGTCCGAGTTCCGGAGGTAGTCGGCGTAAAGGGGGTAGGGCATCAGGTTGTGGAAGCGGCCCTCGAAGATCTCGGTGAAGACCGCTCGAACCGTGGCCGAGTGGTTGTGGACGGTGATCACCGTGTCGACGCCGGCGAGGTCGAGCATCTGCGCGTAGAGCTTCGCAGTGAAAGGCTGGCCGTCGAACTTCTTCAGGTCGCGCTCGCTCCGGTCGGCGTCGCTGTCCCGTTCCCGGCGAGGTCCGCGGTCCTGCGCGCTGTAGTAGAGGTCCGGCTCGACCAGCACCACCTGCTGGGCGCCGTTCTCCTTCGCGGCGCGCGCGATCAGGAGGTTGCGCATGGCGAGGTTCTGACGGGTCCACGAGCGGTTCGTCGTGCTGACGATCACGACCGTCTTTCCCCCGAGGGCGTTTCCGATGCGGCTCAGGTCGTGCTCGTCCGAGATGAACCGCGGACAGAACTCCGAGTTCGCGAACGTCTTCATGCTGATGAGATCGGAGATCTCCTCGCCTTGACCCACCGCGAACGCGACATCGATCGCAAAGGGGTCGTCGGAGCAGTTGCCGACGACGATCACGTCGTTTCGGGCGATGGCCACGGCCGGCACTGTAGCCTGCGGGGCCCGCCCATTCGACCGCTCGGGTCGATGTGGGTCGGCTCAGCGACGGACCGCGGCGGGGCGGAGCACGAGGACCGTGGCGCCGGCCGCGAGGAGGGCGAGCGCGAGTACGAGACGACCGGTGTCCGACGAGTCGGCGACCGGGGCCGACACGCAGCCCGATGTCGGATCGCAGGATGCTTCGGCGCAGGCGCACGCGTCGCAGGAGGTCGCACCGACCCCGGCGGCGAAGGTGCCCGCGGCGCAGGCGTTGCACGCGATCGAGCCGACGACGGCGGTGGCGGTGCCGGGGGCGCAGGGGGTGCAGCTCGCCGACGCCGTCACGTCCGTGAACGTTCCCGCCGCGCAGGGAGCGCACGCCGTGGCTGCCTTCACGTCCGCGAAGAAGCCGGCCGGGCAGTCGTTGCACGACGTGGAACCGGTCACGGCCTGGAACGTGCCGAGGTCGCACGACGTGCACTCCACCGCGCCCGCCGTGTCGCTGAATCGACCCACCGGGCAGTCCATGCAGAAGGAGGCACCCGCCGCGGCTTGGAATCGGCCCGGGCTGCAGAGGAGGCAGGAGGCCGCGCCCGTGGTCGCCGAGTAGGTTCCCGGCGCGCACGCGAGGCACGGCGACGCTCCGCCGGGACCGTACTCGCCGACGGCGCAGGCCACGCAGGAGGCGCCGTCGAAGGCCTGCCCGGGCGGGCAGCTCGGCGGGGCGCCGGCCTGGCTCGGGCCGTTCGAGAGGAGGAGGGCGAGGGCCAGGAGGAAGGCTCGGGGCATGGGCTTGTGTCTCACGCGCCCGGCGGCGGCGCAAGATCAGGATTGGATCGCCGTGCGCGGCCCGCCCGTCTTGCGAGGCGGTAGGCGCGAGGGACCGCCGGGACGAGTGTCGGACGGTCCCATTGCCCGAGCCGCCGGCACCGGGATAGACGAGCTGCGTGGCCGACGGGGATGCGATGTTCGAGGGTTGGCGTGTGGTCGAGCTGGCGGACGAGGGCTCGACCGTCTGTGGCTGGGTTTTCGCGGATCTCGGGGCCGACGTGGTCGCGGTGGAGCCGCCGGGTGGCTCGCCGGTGCGGGAGCTCGGGCCGTTCGTCGACGGAGTGTCGGGCACCGAGCGATCTCTGCATTGGGCCGCCTACGCGAGGAGCAAGCGAAGCGTCGTCCTGGACCTCGAAGCCGCGGCCGATCGAGAGACGCTCCGAGCACTCCTGGACACGGCCGACGTGTTCATCGAATCCCGCGCGCCCGGCGAGCTCTCGAGGCTCGACCTGGGCTACGACGCGGTGGCCGAGCGGAACCCCGCGCTCGTGTACGTCTCCATCACGCCGTTCGGGCAGACCGGCCCGAAGGCCGACTGGGCCGCGACGGATCTGACGATCTGGGCCGCGGCGGGGCCTCTGTGGCTCGCGGGCGACGACGACCGGGCGCCGGTGCGGGTCTCGGTGCCGCAGGCGTGGGCGCATGCGTCGGCCGAGGCCGCCACGGCGGCGCTCGTGGCGCTTCGCGAGCGCAACGCATCGGGGCGCGGGCAACACGTCGACGTCTCTGCGCAAGAGGCGTGTGCGTTGGCGACGCAGGTCGAGATCGTGTCGGACGCCCTGGGGGAGCCTCCGGCGCAGAGATGCGCCGGAGGCTCGCGGATGGGGCCCTTCGTGGTCCGCTTCGTCTACCCGGCGCGCGACGGCCACGTGTCGATCACCCACGTGTTCGGCTCGACGATCGGCCCGGCGAGCGCGCGGCTCATGGCCGCGGTCTGCGAGGACGGGTTCTGCGACGAGGCCCTGCGCGACGTCGACTGGGTCGGTTTCACGGATCGGGTGCTGAAGGGTCTCGACGACCTCGAGACGTTCGAGCGCGCGAAGGCCGCGATCGCGGAGTGGACCGCGTCGAAGGCGAAGTCGGACCTCTTCGAGATCGCACAGGCGAAGTCCCTCCTGATCGCGCCCGTCGCGTCTCCGAGAGACGTCGTCGACAATCCGCATTTCGCGGAGCGGCGATATTTCGAGCCGCTGTCGATCGCGGGACGGGAGACGCGACAGCCCGGTCCCTTCGCCCGGTTCAGCGGCGTCGAGCGACGCGAGCCGCGTCCGGCGCCGAGGCTCGGCGAGCACTCCGACGAGGTGCGGGCCGAGATCGCGTCGGGCGAAGCGAGGCCGAAGCCGCGGGTGGCGAGCGCGGCAACGGGGAGCCGTCCGCTCGAAGGCGTTCGCGTGCTCGATCTCATGTGGGCCCTCGCCGGGCCGGCGGCCACCCGGGTCCTCGCGGACTACGGCGCCGAGGTCATCCGGGTCGAGTCGACGACGCACATCGACGTATGCCGCACGCTGCGACCCTTCGTCGACGCGACCCCGGCGCTCGAAGGGTCGTCGGTCTTCCATTCGTGCAACCTCGGCAAGCAGACGATCACTCTCGACCTCGGGACGCCCGAGGCGCGCTCGGTGCTTCTCGATCTCGCGCGTTGCGCCGACGTGGTGGCGGAGGCCTTCACGCCCGGGACGCTCGCGAAGCTCGGGTTGGGCTACGAGGCGCTGCGGGAGGCGAAGCCGGACATCATCGTGTTGAGCACGTGTCTGATGGGACAGTTCGGGCCGCTCGCACATTTCGCCGGATACGGAAATCTCGCGGCGGCCGTCGCGGGCTTCTACGAGCTCACGGGTTGGCCCGATCGCGCTCCGGCGGGGCCCTTCGGTGCCTACACGGACTACGTCGCGCCCCGGTTCAACGCGATCTCGATCCTGGCGGCGCTCGAGCATCGTCATCGCACCGGCGAAGGTCAACACATCGACATGTCGCAGGCCGAGTCCGCGCTGCACTTCCTGGCGCCCGCGCTGCTCGACGTCCTCGTGAACGACCACGTTCCGACGCGACGGGGCAATCGTGACGAGCGGTTCGCCCCGCACGGCTGCTACCCGACTCGGGGCGAGGACCGCTGGATCGCCATCGCGATACGCAACGAGTCCGAGTGGGAGACGTTGTGTGGGGTGCTCGGGAGGCCCGATCTGGCGACCGACGTCCGGTTCGCGAGGCGAGTGGATCGGCTCGAGCATGCCGACGACCTGGACGCGGTAGTCGCCGAGCTCACGATCTCGTGGTCGGCGGAGGAGCTCGAGCACGCGCTGCAGGCGCGCCACGTGCCCGCTCATCGGGTGGCGGACAGCGCGTCGGCGCTGCGAGACCCGCACCTTGCCGCACGCGGTCACTTCGTCACGCTCCCGATGGGCGAATCGAGAAGCATGGTGGAGACGGTGCGCTCTCGACTGTCCCGGACCCCCGGGACGCCGGCGAGCACCATCCCCGCGCTGGGTGCGGCGAACTTTGCCGTGCTGCAGGACGTGCTGGGCTACGACGAAGACCGGATCAGCGGGCTCGTGATCGCCGGGGCCCTGGGGTAGGGGCGCGGAGCCCCTTCGCTCTCCTCATCGTCCGTGCGGTGCGTCGAGATCGAGCTCGGGGCCCACCGGAACGACCCCGGTCGGGTTGATCGTCTCGTGGCTCTGGTAGTAGTGCCGCTTGATGTGGGTGAAGTCGACCGTCTCGCGTACGCCAGGCACTTGATAGAGCTCGCGAAGGTAGCCCGAGAGGTTCGGGTAGTCGGCGATCCGGCGCAGGTTGCACTTGAAGTGGCCCACGTAGACGGCGTCGAATCGAACGAGCGTCGTGAAGAGCCGCCAATCCGCCTCCGTTCGTCGATCCCCCGTCAGGTAGCGGTGGGAGGCGAGGATCGCGTCTGCGCGGTCGAGTGCGTCGAACAGCTCCGCGAAAGCCTCTTCGTACGCCTCCTGGGCCGTCGCGAAGCCGCAGCGGTACACGCCGTTGTTGATGCTCGGGTAGATCCAGCCGTTCAGCTCGTCGATCTTGGCTCGTAGCTCTTGTGGGTAGAGATCGATCGTCGAGTCCCCGATCGCGTCGAACTCGGAGTTCAGCATCCGGATGATCTCGGACGATTCGTTGTTGACGATCGTGCCGCTGTGGCGATCCCACAGCACGGGCACGGTCACTCGTCCCGAGTAGGTGGGGTTCGCACGCGTGTAGATCTCGTGGAGGAAGGTCGCGTGGTTCACGTCGTCGCCGACGCATGAGGTGGCCCCGTCCGGGTTCTCGAACGTCCATCCGTTCTCGCGCATCAGGGGGTGGACGACCGAGACGGTGATCGCGTTCTCGAGCCGTTTGAGCCGGCGGAAGAGGAGGGTGCGATGCGCCCACGGGCACGCCAGGGAGACGTAGAGGTGATAGCGGCCGGCCTCGGGTGCGAATGGTGTCGAGCCATCGGCGCGCACCCATTCGCGAAACGAGCTCTCCTGCCGCACGAATCGACCGCCGGTCTCTTCGGTCGGGTACCATTGGTCCTTCCACGCGCCGTCGACCAGGAGTCCCATGCCTCCACCCATAGAGCCAACCGGCGCGCCGTCAAGTGCGGTCGGTCCCCGTGCACCCGAGGCCGCGAGGACCGACCGGCTCCAGTGGCGGCCACCCGAGCCCGGACCGAGGCCTTCGGCCGATGGAGGAGCCGCGTGGACTACGCTCCGATCACCGACCGGAGCGCTTCCTGCAGGTCGTTGATGCCGAACGGCTTGCGGACCCGTCCCGTGCGCGCCGAACCCTCGTCGAGCTTTCTCATGTCGATCGCGCTGTGCCCGCTCATGAAGACGACGGGCAGGTCCTCGCGAACGGTGCGGAGCGCGACGAGTGTCTCCGCGCCGTCCATGCCCGGCATCGACACGTCCAGAAGCGCGGCCCGGAACGCGTCGGGATGCTTCCGGAACAGGTCGATCGCCTCGGCGCCCCGGCTGGCCTCGACGACGTCGAACCCACCGATCTCGAGGAACTCGCGCGCGATCTCGCGAACCGAATCCTCGTCGTCGACCACCAGCACCGTGCCGCTCCCGCGCGGCGACTCCGACGGCTCGGCGGGTGGGATCGCGAGCGATGCCGACTCGGTCGGCGAGAACAGCACCCGGAAGCGCGTACCGAAGCCGGGTGCGCTCTCGACGTGCACCGTTCCTCCATGGCTTCGCACGATCCCCAGCACGACCGCGAGGCCGAGCCCCCGGCCGAGCCCATGACTCGAATAGAAGGGCTCGAACGCCCGCGCGAGCCCCTCCTGTGTGAGTCCCGGGCCGTCGTCTTCGATCTCGACGAACGCGTAGCGGCCCGGCTCGAGTGCCCCGCCGGGGTGGCACTCGTCGAGGTAGGCTCGATCGACGCTCATGACGCCGGTCCGCGCGACGATGCGGCCTCCGGCTTCGGAGACGGCTTCCGCCGCGTTCGTCACCAGGTTCATCACGACCTGCCCGACCTGTGTGGCGTCGCCCGAGATCCACGGATGCGACTCGGGCGCTTCGACCACGAGGTCGACCCCGGGCCGTCCGTAGCCGCGGAGCATCTGCACCGTCTCCCCGACGAGCTCGGACAGGTCGAGCGGAGCGATCCGGAGGTTGGCCTTTCCCGCATAGGCGAGGAGCTGCTCGGTCAGCTCGGCGGCGCGCCGGGACGCGGTCGCGACGTCGCGCAGCCGCGGTGTGAGCTCCGATTCGTCCGGAACTCGTCGCCGAGCGAGCTCGATGTTTCCCGCGATCCCGACGAGGAGGTTGTTGAAGTCGTGTGCGATCCCGCTCGCGAGACGACCCAGGCTCTCGAACTTCTGCGCCTGCTCGCGCCGGAGCTCGAACTCGCGGCGCTCCTCCTCGGCCCGCACTTGATCCGTGACGTCGTGCGAGACGGCGAGGACCAGGTCGGTCTCGCCCCATTCGTCTCCGGCAAACGGGGAGAGGAACGTGTCGTACCAGACCTTCGCTTCGGGGAGCGTCACCTCTTGGCGCACCTGGCGGGTCTCGCCCGACGCGAGGACGTCGGCGACGAGAGCCTGCCACTTCGGGACGTCCTCGTCCGCGACGAAGCGGTCGACCTTCTCGCCGTCGACCTCGCTCCACTGGATGCCGTGGCCCCCGACCGTCGCGTCCTCGGGTAGAAGGGTGTGGACGGTGAGGTCGCGGGCGAGGACCGTGACGCGGGTCTTGGGGAGGGAAGCCAGAATGGATCGAAGCCTCTCCCGGCCTCGCCGCATCGATTCCTCCGCCCGGACCCGATCGGTGACGTCGCGGGAGATCGAGACGACGTGGCGTCCCCCGTCGGAATCCAGCATCGCGGTGGACCGGGATTCGAACCAGCCGATCTCGCCGTTGGACCGCCGTGTCTTGGTGACCGTCTCGTAGGTTCCCTCGCCCGTGCGAGGCCATCGATCGGCCCGGGCGACGTCCAGCTCCAGCACGTGCCCCAGCTCTTCGAGACGTTTCCCGACGATCTCGTCCGGGTCGAGGCCGAACTGGCGGTGGTTCGGACTCGCGTAGACCATTCGACCATCGGGGCCGATCTCGGAGACGACGTCGAGGCTGTGCTCGGTGATCAGCTGGAATCGGGCCTCGTTCGCCGCGAGGGCGCGGGCGGCCGCCTCGCGCGCGCGATCACTTCGCGCCACCGCCGCGTAGAACTGGGCGATCGCGAGGGGAGTCACGAACGCGATCCAGACCGGGAATCCCACCGGAGCGTGGTGCGCGAGCCTTCGGTAACCGGAGTACAGTTCGACGCCGCCCAGCAGGAACAGGCCGGGTCCGACCAGGATGTCCAGCGTAAGCGGCCGTTGGTGGGCCGCGAAGCCGAGCACGACGGCGCCCGCGGCGAAAAGCGGAAGTGGGTCGACGGCGAGTGCGATCCCATGGGCCGCGGAGGAGAACCCGGACACCTCGAGTCCGAGGCGCGCGCTCGCGGTCAAGACTCCGGCGGCCAGCACCCAGCGCTCCCCGGCACGCTCGGAGAACCGGAGTGCTCCCGCCAGCATGACGAAGGGAAACAGCGTCCCGGTGAAGCCGGCCGCGACGTTGACGGCCGGAAGCTCCTTGCCGACGGTCTCGAGCGCGCCGGTGAGCCCGATCGTGAGCCACGCCGGGGTCCACACGAGCGCGTCGCGGCGGAAGATGAACGCGGCCACGACGAAGGCGGCGGAGAGGATCGCGGCGACGGAGATTTCGAGGGACTCGGTGATGGGCGATTCTGGGGTGGCAGCGAGATCCGGTCAAGAGCGGAGTTCGTGGGGCTCGGCGACCCACGGCCTTGGAAACGGAATCACGCGCCACGGTTCCGAAGAGCCTCCGAGCGTTGCTAGTCTGACGCCCATGCCGACCGGAATCCTGCACCTGTTTTGCGGCAAGATCGCCGCTGGCAAGTCGACCCGTGCCGCGCGCCTCGCCGAGGCCCCGGGTACGGTTCTGCTCAGCGAGGATCACTTCCTGTCGACCCTCTTCCCAAGCGAGATCGTCGAGATCGAAGACTACCGCGAGCGCTCGGCGCGACTCGAGAGGGCGCTCGGTCCACACATCGCGAGCGTGCTCGCGGCGGGCGTGAACGTCGTCCTGGACTTCCAGGCCAACACCCGTCGGCGCCGACAGTGGATGAAGGACATCCTCGGGCGTTCGAACGCCGACCACGTGTTGCATCTCCTCGACGTGCCGGACGAGGTCTGCAAGGCGCGCCTCCGCGAGAGGAACGCCGCCGGGTCGCACGCGTATCGGACCAGCGACGAGCAGTACGACCGGATGATGAGCCACTTCGAGGCCCCGCGGGAGGACGAGGGCTTTCGGATCGTGGTCGAGCGCTAGCGCTAGCTCGTCGAGCGTCACGCCAGGGCTGCTCGGGATGGGGGAAGTCGGGGCGGATTTCCGTGCGCCGGAATCCCTCCGGCCTCGGTGATCCTCGCGTGCCAGGGAGGCGAACGAGCGGCTCCTCTCGCGAGCGGCGTGTGCACGAGGCTCCACGCCGGGAACGTGGTGTCCGCGCTTCGGGAAGTCGCTCTCGGGGCACGATTCCCAGGCGAGGGCTTCCTGCTTCCGAGATCTGGGAATCCGGTCGTCGAGGCCGCCGGTTTTCCTCGAAACCGCCTGGCATGCGGAGTGCTCCCTTCACGCGCGTGCCCCTGACCGCCGAGATTCCCAAGCTCGGGTACTGGAAATCCCAGATCAAGTGTCAGGCGGCTTGCCCGGTACATACCGACGCGCGGGGCTACGTTCGCGCGATCGCGGATGGCGACGACGAGACGGCCTACTTGATCGCGAGGGGCCCGAACCCGCTCGCGTCCATCTGCGGGAGGGTTTGCGGAGCTCCCTGCGAGAGCGAGTGCCGTCGGGGCGACATCGACCGTCCCGTGTCGATTCGGGCGTTGAAGCGTTACGTCTGTGAGCGGTTCGGGCCGGAGGCGCGCGCGGGCCGCGCGGACGGCCTCGTCGAGTTCCTCAGGTCGGCGGCGGCGAGCCGCCGGGGGCATGCGGCGCAAGACGCCGAGGAGCTGCTTCCGCTCCTCCGCGCGACGCTCGAGGGCGAGATTCCGCTCGCCACCGGGCGCTCGGTGGGGATCGTCGGGAGCGGACCGGCGGGGTTGGCCGCGGCCCACGATCTGGCCATCCTCGGCTTCAAGGTCACGATCTACGAGATGGAGCCGGTCCTCGCGGGCATGCTCGCGCTCGGGATCCCGCAGTATCGCCTCCCGCGCGAGGTGATTCGGGCCGAGGTCGCCGTCATCGAGGCGCTGGGCGTACGCGCCGTCACGAGCTGCGCGGTCGGCCGGGACGTGAGTCTCGCCGAGCTGCGCGAGCGGCACGACGCCGTCGTGATCGCGGTCGGGGCGAAGCGTTCGCGTGGGCTGCCGATCCCGGGCGGGGACGCGAAGGGGGTTCTGGGCGGAGTCGAGTTCCTCCGCGACGTCGCGCTGGGCGAGACGACCGGGCTCGGGCGGGAGATCGTCGTCATTGGGGGTGGCAACGTCGCGTTCGACGTGGGCCGCAGCGTCCTCCGCCAGACGTCGATCGACGCGGCGCGGACGGCTCTGCGGGCGGCCGACGACGCCGTCGTTCACCTCTGCTCGCTCGAGTCGCTCGACGACATGCCGGCCGACGACGTCGAGATCATCGAGGGCGACGAGGAGGGCATCCGTCGGCACAACAGCCTGGGGCCGGTCGAGATCACGACCGACGGCCAGGGGCGCGTCGCGGGTGTCGTGTTCCGGAGGTGCCTGCGAGTCTTCGACGACCAGGGGCGCTTCTCTCCGGAGTACGACGACGACGATCGCACGACGATCGCGTGCGACACGGTCCTCCTCGCCATCGGGCAGGCGGCCGACCTGTCGTTCGTCGATGCGGAGCGCGACGGCCTCGAGCTGGACGCGCGGGGGCTTCTGGTCTGCGATCCCGTGACGGGTCGGACGAGTGCGGGCGACGTGTTCGTCGCGGGCGACCTCGCCTACGGGCCGAAGCTCCTGATCCATGCGGTCGCCTCGGGGAAGCGCATCGCGCGAGAGATCTACGAGACGCTCACCGGAAACGCGATTCGGTTCGAGGACGTCGAGCTCCATCTGGCTCTGCCGGAGTACCGCCGCGAGCCGGGCTACGAGCGTCTGAAGCGCGTTCCGCTGGGGGCGATCGACGCTGCCGAGCGGGTGCGCGCGCACGATGCGACCGTCGAGCTCGGCTACGACGAACCCGCCGCGCGTCGGGAGGCCTCGCGGTGTCTCGACTGCGGCGTCAACACCATCTTCGATGGATCCAAGTGCATCTTGTGCGGCGGCTGCGTCGACGTCTGTCCGTCGGAATGCCTTCGCATCGTCTCGGCAGCGCGCCTCGCGTCTTCCAATGGGTTGGGCGGGCTGCTCGATCGCGTCCTCGGCCGCCGCCCGCGCACGGAGGCGTCGGCGATCCTGAAGGACGAGACCCAGTGTATCCGGTGCGCTCTCTGTGCCGAACGTTGTCCGACGGGCGCGATCACCATGGAGCGCTTCACATTCGAGGAGGTCCCCCGATGTCCGATCGCCTAGCCCCGGAGCCGTTGCCTCGTCGAGACGTCCTTGGCCTCGCCGGGTTGTGGAGCGCCGCGATCGCGATCGTGGGCTCCCTCATCGGGATGTCGCGTCTACCGAAGCCCTCGGTTCTCCCGGAATCGGGCCGACGCTTCCGGATCGGCCGGCCCGAGGACTTTCCGGAGGGTACGGAGGAGGTCCTGACGGAAGAGAAGGTCCTGGTGCGCCGCACGCCGCAAGGGGTCGCCGCGATCTCGCTCGTCTGTACGCATCTCGGCTGCATCGTGTCGAAGGACGCGAGCGGGTTCGGTTGCCCGTGTCACGGCTCGCATTTCGGTCGCAACGGCGAGGTGGGCGGGGGGCCCGCGCCGCGCGGCCTCCGCTGGCTCGAGGTCACCCAGGGCGTCGACGGACGGCTCGTGGTCGATGCCGATCGCGAGGTGCAGCCCGGGACCTGGTGCGAGGTGTAGCGTGGCGAACGGACTCGTCGAGAACCTGCGCCGCTTGCCGACGAACTTCCGCGAATCGCTCGTGCGGCACGAGCGCCCGGTCACCGACCGCAGCCGCTCCCAGGCGGTGTTCACGAACCTGTTCCTCCACATTCACTCGACGCGCACCTACGTGCGTACGCTGGCGCCCGCGGCCACCGGAGGGCTCGGTGTCGCGGCGCTCTCGTTCTTCGCGATCCTCACCGCCACGGGCATTGCGCTCATGGTGTACTACACGCCGTCGACCGAGATCGCGTACGCGAGCATCAAGGACCTTCACTACGTCGTTCCGACGGGCCGCTTGATCCGCAACATCCATCGTTGGGCAGCGCACTTGATGGTGCTCTCGGTGATGCTGCACATGTGTCGCGTCTTCTACACGGCGAGCTACAAGTCGCCGCGCGAGTTCAACTGGGTGGTCGGCATGGGCCTGTTCATCCTGACGCTCGCGTTGTCCTTCACCGGCTACCTGCTGCCCTGGGATCAGCTCGCGTACTGGGCCGTCACCATCGGGGCGAACATCGCGGCCTCTCCTCGCGAGCTGACCGATGCGCTCGGCATCACGGACTCGTTCGACCCGGGTGGCTTTCAGAAGGAGCTGCTCCTCGGTGCGAGCGACGTGGGCCAACAAGCGCTCACGCGGTTCTATCTTCTTCACGTGATCGTGCTCCCAGCCGCGGTCTGCGTGCTCCTGGGGGTGCACTTCTGGCGCATTCGCAAGGACGGTGGGCTCGGACAGCCGGGGCAGGTGCACAACGCCGCGGGGAAGGGCGTCGAAGACGAGACCCCGCGCTCGCCCGACGTCGAGGGCGAGAAGAGCTTCGGTCTGATGGCGATCGTCCACGGGACGTCGCCGGCGACGGACGAGGAGCCGGGAACGACGGTTCCGAGCTGGCCGTTCGCGCTGCGGGCCGAGCTCCTGGTCTTCATGGTGTGCGTCCTCGTGAGCGTGCTTCTCGGCATGCTGTTCGATGCGCCGCTGAAGGAGATCGCGAACCCCGCCGTTCCGGAGAATCCGGCCAAGGCGCCCTGGTACTTCCTCGGTCTGCAGGAGATGGTGTCGTACTCGGCCTTCATGGGCGGCCTCGTCGTGCCGGCCGTGACCATCGTCGGCCTCGCTCTGATCCCGTACCTCGACCGCGACCCGACCGAGCAGGGGGTGTATCTGCACGGCCGCCACAGCCAGCGGATTGCCTGGCAGTGCGCGCTGTTCGGGTTGATCGCCTCCGTCCTGGCGGTCGCGGTTCCGGTGAATTTCGGCTGGCTGCGCACCTGGTTCCCCGATGTCTCGCAGCTGGTCGTGATCTTCGTGAATCCCGGCTCGCTCTTGATGGCGGCCTTCGCGGGATGGTCGATCGTCGTGCTGGCGCGGAGCGGGTCGACCCGTCGAAGCGCGATCGCGCTCTTCACGTGCTTCGTCGTGGGCTTCCTCGTTCTGACGATCGTCGCGACCTTCTTCCGCGGACCCAACTGGGAGTTCCATTGGAGCCAGGCGACCTGGCCGGTACACTGAGATGAAGCGGACGAATCCACAGGCAGAGCGCTTCGACCACCGGGTGAAGATCGGACTTCTCGTCGCGAGCCTCGCGACGATCGTGGCGCTGGCGACCGCGGCCGTCGAGGAGAACGTCCTGCAGGATTGGCGACGGATCCGTCTCGACTACCGCGATCGGCTGGAAGCGCGGGCCACCGACGACCTCGGACGCGCCGCGCTGGAGCAGTTCTCGGTGCGCATCGAGCAGAGCTATCTGCCCGCGCTCGGGACGGTGGATCGCTGCGTGACCTGTCACGCGGGGGTCGAAGACCCACGGATGGCGACCGAGCCGCAGCCGTTCACGACGCATCCGGGGCGGATCCTCGAGACGCACGACCCGGCGCGTTTCGGTTGCACGACGTGTCACCAGGGGCAGGGACGGGCGACCCACGTCGCCGACGCCCACGGTCGCGTGCCGCATTGGGAGACGCCCCTCCTGCCTCCCTTCTTCGTTCGAACCACGTGCACCCGATGCCACTCCGAGGACGGCCTGTACGGGCCGTCCGGTCTTCTGATTCGTGCCGATGGCGGTCAGGCCAGCACCGGCACGACGCTTCTGGAGCGGGGCCGCGCCTCGTGGACGACGCGAGGCTGCGCTGGCTGCCACGCTCTCGGGGGGAAGGGCGGGAGCCTGGGCCCGGCCATCGGCCACATCGGCGACCGCGTCGCCCACGGGTTCGATTTCTCCCACCTCGGACGCGATGCGCCCCGGACGCCTGCGTATTGGCTGGAGGAGCACTTCGTCGATCCGGCGGGCGTCTCGCCCGGCTCGCGCATGCCCGCGATCGAGAGCCGGGCGGATGCGGTCGCGCTCACGGCGTACATGCTGTCGCTGCGAAGCCCGGCCGCGGACATCGTGCCCTGGCAGGCGGGGGTGGACGAAGAGCCGAACGGGCGAGAGCTCTACGTGGAGTACTGCGGGGCTTGCCACGGGAGCGACGGTCGCGGTGGCGTCGTCGATGGCCTGCACACGCCGGTCCTGAACAATCCCGACACGTTGGCGGTTGCGAGCGACGACTTCCTGCGGACGATCATCGCGCGCGGGCGGAGCAACACCGACATGCCCGGGTGGGGGGAGCGCCTCGGCAATCTCGAACCGGAGGAGATCGACGCGATCGTCGCGCACATCCGCGCGTGGGAGCCCGCGGGGGCGCTGCTGCGCGATACGAATGCGGCGTCGGGAGATCCGGACCGCGGCGCGGCGATCTATCGCGGCAAGTGTGCGGGATGTCACGGCCTCGACGGAACGGGGGGCATCGGCACCGGGCTCGTCTCGACGACGTTCCTCGCGATCGCCGACGATCGGTTTCTGGCCGATACGATCGTGAACGGGCGGCCGGGCACGGCCATGCCCTCGTGGAAGCAGCTCTCGGCCGGCGAGGTGAGCGACCTGCTCGCGTGGATGCGCGCGCAGGGGCCGCGGGGGCCGAGCCTGGCGGAGGTGCGGGCGGAGCTGGATGCGGTGCCGACCGACGAGGCCGCGCGGATCGGGCGACGGCTCTACGACCTGCGGTGCGCCTCCTGTCACGGCACGCACCTCGAGGGCGGGATCGGTCCGTCGCTCGCGAGCGACGACTTCCTCCGCGCCGTCGACGACGACTTCCTCTACCGGGCGATCGTCGAGGGGCGCCCGTCGACCGCGATGCCGGCGTGGCGACATTTGCGCGCCGAGGACGTCGCGGCGCTGATCGCCTACCTCCGAAGCCTGCAGAGGGGGGAGTCGCTCGAGCTCTCGTTCGAAGTTCCGCAGGGGGACTACGCCATCGGGGAGATCCACTACCGGGTCTCGTGCGCGAAGTGTCACGGCGAGGAGGGCGAGGGGGGCACGGGCCCGCAACTCGCGAACCCGGTCTTCCTCTCGTCCGTGTCGGACGCGCAGCTCTACGAGTGGATCGGACGCGGGCGTGCGGGAACGGCGATGCAGGGCTTCCTCCGCGAGGAGCAGGGGCCGGTCGAGCTCCGACCCGACCAGATCGCCGATGTCATCGCGTACTTGCGACATCTGGGCGCGCGCGACGATCTTCCGCTGCCGCGAACGGCGCCCGGCGACACGGACACCGGCGCACGCCTCTACGCGGGGCAGTGCGCGGCGTGCCATGGCCCCGACGGCGAGGGGGCATCGGCGCCGCAGCTCAACAACCCGACGTTCCTGCGCTCCGCGTCCGATGGCTACCTCGCGGCGACGATCGTCCTGGGTCGCACGCACACGCCGATGCAGTCCATGGTGCTGGGCGGCCAGGGGATCGGACAGATCGAGCCCCAGCACGTTCGCGACCTCGTCGCCTTCCTGCGCGGGTGGGAGTCGCCGCGTGCCGGACGACGGCCGCGCCGCCTCGCCGAGGTGACGGAGACGTCGATCGCGGCGGGGCGTGAGTCGTACGGCGACTATTGCGCCTCCTGCCACGGCGCAGAGGGTCGTGGCGGCAAGGATGAGCAGGGCCGGTTTGCACCGGCGCTCAACAACCCGGAGTTCCTCGACGCCGCGACCGACGGATTCCTGCTCGCGACCATCGCGCGGGGGCGGGAAGGCACGCCGATGCGGGCCTTCGGAGAAGGAGCGGGCGGGATCGCCGCGCTGTCCGGGGATCAGATCAGCGACATCGTCGCGTTCGTCCGGTCGTGGGAGCGACCGAAGGCGAACGAAGGAGTGGGACCATGAAGAAATGTCGTTTGCCTTGCATCAACCGTCGTGACTTCCTCGCGTGGTCGGGGGGCGTGGCGACCGCCGCGGCGAGCTTTCCGCTCTTCCCGGGCGAGTTCGCTCACGCGGATGGGCTGCCGGATCCGAAGGGCGGCGGCGAGCGCCGCACCCTTCTCGCCGCGTGTCCGTACTGCGGCGTCGGCTGTGGCTGCCTGATCAACTGCGAGGGCGACCGCATCGTGGGCATCGTTCCCGACCGCTTGCACCCGACGAACAAGGGCGTGCAGTGCATCAAGGGGCTGAACGCGCACGAGCCGATCTACCAGGATCGGCTGACCCGGGTGCTCGTTCGCAAAGACATGTCCGACCCGATCACGGGGCACGTTTCCGCGACCAAGGGGCAGTTCGACGACGACGTCTTCGACGCGATGCCGTACGACGAAGCCGAAGAACTGGTCGCCGAGAAGATCGCGACGATCGTGAAGGAGTTCGGAGGGAACTCGGTCGGGCTCTCGGGCTCGGGCCAGCTCACGATGGAGGCGCAGTGGATCGAGAACGTCCTCCTGAAGGGCGTGATCGCATCGAACTCGATCGAGGCCAACGCGCGCATGTGCATGACCTCGGCCGTGACGGGCTACTTCGCCTCGTATGGATCGGATGCGCCGCCGACGTCGTACGAAGACCTCGAAGACGCCGACATGATCACCTTCTGGGGACACAACGCGCGCGAGGCGCACCCGGTCCTCTTCTGGCGCGTCGCGGATCACAAGAAGGAGGCGGACATTCCGACGCTCGTGTCCGATCCCCGTCGGACCGGCACGGTGCTCGGCCTCGAGAGCGTCAACCCGCGGAACTCGCACCACTTCGCGACCCTGAACGGCGACATCTCCTACCTGAACGCGATCGCCCACGTGATCCTCACGAAGCACCCCGAGGCGGTCATGCCCGACGAGTGGCTGGATCAGAACACGACCGGTTGGCGGGAGTACGTGCAGGGGGTGAAGGAACGCTACTCGCCGGAGCAGGTCATCGAGCGCAACGCGATGCTGGATCGCGGGCGGATCACGAAAGAGATGGTCGAGACCGTCGCGAAGGATTGGGCCGAGGCGTCGATCAAGGGTCGCAAGGAGGGAAAGGGAGGCGTTCTGACCTATTGGGGCATCGGCTATAACCAGATGCTCCACGGCCAGCACAATACGATCTCCATCATCAACCTGCACCTGCTGACGGGAAACGTGGGGCGTCGTGGCTGCGGCACGCACTCCCAGACCGGACAGCCGAACGCGATGAGCGAGCGGCTGATGGGCGGCCTCACCGGACGCTTGCCGTTCAACCAGCCGCTCGAGAACGAGGAGTGGCGCGATTGGATCGCGGACCAGTGGGGCGTTCCGCAGGAGCGGCTCGCGCAGACGGCCCTGCTGAAGAACCCGATGGCCGTCGGCATGATGGAGCGCGGGTGTCAGGGCGATCTGAAAGCCATGTTCTGGATGTACACGACGCACATCCACATGCCGGACGTCGACAATCTCGTGCGTCCGGCGCTCGAGAAGATGTTCTGCGTCGTGCAGGAGATCTACCGCCACGCTCCGAACGTGCTGTACGGCGACGTCATCTTCCCCGCGATCACCTGGGGTGAGTGGACCGGAGGCACGTACATTCAGTCGGAGCGCCGCGTCTACGTGTGCGACGGCGTCTCGGTCGGGCGAGACGAGCGCGGAGACGTGATCACCGAGGCGAAGCCCGACCTCGATCTCGCCATCGACAAGACCAAGACGATCGCGGCCAAGCTGGGGCTCGATGCCGACAAGGTCATTCCGTTCCAGAAGACGATCGAGAACGATTACGGGCAGAAGTTCTACGACCCGGAAGACGTGTTCGAGGCGATCGTCAAGGCGTCGAAGGGATCGGATGCCGACCTGACCGGCATGCTGGAGGTGAAGGAGCGCGATGGCGTCGGCCTCTACGACCAGCTGCGCAAGCTTCGCGGCATCCAGTGGCCGGCGCCCGACTACGAGTCGGCTCGGAAGGGCGGGACGCCGCGGCGCTACATGCATCAGGAAGGCTGGAAGGACTCCCCGTACGACAACTTCCGTCACGCCGATGGCAAGGCGCACTTCAAGCTGTGCGAGCAGGACTACGGTCCAGACGGGAAGAACCTGAAGGAGGTCACCGCGGAGCTCCAGAAGTACGGCGCGAAACGCGGCGAGGGCCCGTGGCTCTACGAGAACCAGGAGCTGCTCGTGCGCGCGCGCGACCAGGCCCTCGTGCCCGAGCTCCCGGACCTCGATTTCTACGACGACGAGACCAAGACCCTGGCCGACGCCGTGACGGAGGACAAATACCCGCTCTGGCTCGGCCTCGGCATCGTCTACGAGCACTTCCACAGCGCGAAGACCGTTCGCGGCGCGACGACGATGAACCTCGTGCCCGAGCAGTACGTCGAGGTGAGCGAGAACGACGCGAAGCGCTTCGATCTCGAGGATGGCGAGCGCGTGCGCGTGGTGACGCGACGCGCGAGCTACGAGGCGCGTGTCTCGATTGGAACGACCTCGATCGTGCGGCCGGCGCGGAGCGAGGTCCCCGACGGGTACATCTTCAGCCCGTGGAACCTGTCCGTCGCCGACAGCGCGGATCCGAGGAAGAATCGTTGGCTGGTCAACTCGGTCTCCCACCGCGCCTGGGATCCGGTCTCGGGGCAGGCCGACTACAAGAAGCTCGCGGCACGGATCGAGCGGGTCTGACGAGAGAAGGTCGTGTCGGAGCTCACGCGCAGACAAGCCCTCGGACAGATCGCCACCGGCGCGGCGGCGGTCGTGGGGCTCGGGACCGGGGGATGGCTCGCCGCGGGGACGGGAAGCGCCGTCGCGTGCGTGCGCCCGCCGGGCGCGTTGCCCGAAGACGACTTTCTGTCGACGTGCATCCGCTGCGGGCGTTGTGCGGACGCGTGTCCGAACCGTTGCATCGTCGCGTTCACCGAGGAATCGGGGTTCGAGTCGTCGATGCGCCCGGGCGCCGGGCAGAGGGGCACGCCGGTCATCTTTCCGCGTCGGCAGGCATGCATGCTCTGCAACGGCGTTCCCGGGGACGAGCTCCGCTGCACGTCTGCCTGCCCGACCGGAGCCCTGACGCCGGTGGGAAAGGCTCCTTCGGAGATCGCCGCGATCGACATGGGGACGGCCGAGGTCGATGAGCACCTCTGCTACTCGTTCAACGGAGCCTCGTGCGGGGTCTGCGTGCGTTCGTGTCCCCTCGAAGGGCGCGCGCTCCGGGCCGGGCTTTGGGAGCGCCCGACGGTCGACCCCGAGCACTGCATCGGTTGCGGCCTCTGTGAACGGAGCTGCGTCCACTATCCGCAGGCGATTCGCGTGCGGCCGCGGGGGGAAACGGCATGAGCGAGAAGGCGACCGTGCTCGATCGTCGAGAGTTCTTCCGCGTGCTCGCGTTGCGGTCGGGGAAGGTGGGTGCGGGGGGTGGTCTCCTCTACGGACTGCTCGGGCTGCGCCCGAGTAGCGCCCTGCCGGCCGGGGCGCGGGGCGAGCTGGGCATCGTTCGCCCGCCGGGCGCGCTCGAAGAGCCCGACTTCCTGGCGCGCTGCATCCGTTGCACCGAGTGCGCCGACGCGTGTGAAGCCCAGTGCATCCTCCTCTTCGGACCCGAGGCGGGAGACCTGCACGGGACGCCCTACATCGTGCCGTCGGAGAAGGGGTGCACTCTCTGTCTGGCGTGCGGGCCGGCGTGCCCGAGTGGTGCGCTGACGCCGCTGGAGGCGCGCGACGAACCTCGCATGGGGGTCGCGGTCGTCGACGAGCGTCTGTGCGTGTCGCACAACGGCACGGGAGTGTGTGGGGCGTGCCACACCGCCTGCCCGCTCCGGAATCGGGCGATCACGCAGGACTTCCGGAACGCGCCCCACGTGGTGCCGGAGGAGTGCACCGGATGCGGCCTCTGCGAGGAGCTCTGCATCGTGCGGGATCGGCGCGCGATCCGCGTCGTCACGGATCGCCGCCCGGCCCGGGAGGGAGCCACATGAGCAAGTTCCGCGTCGCTCGCCGGACCGTGCAGATCCTGGTCGTCGTCTTCATGTTCCTGATGCCGGTCGTCGCGCGCTACCAGAACTACGTCGCGGCACGAGAGATCGATCGCGTTCTCGACCGCTGGTCGGGCACGGCGGCGGGCGGGGTGCTTTCGGCGGTCGACTCCACGGTGCGGCTCCTGCCCGGGGCCGAGAAGGAGCGCGCCGGACGGGTGCAGCGCGATCGGGCGCAGGTGCTGGAGTACGTTCAGGCGGCACGGGGAGGACCCTGGTCGGCGACGGTCGGGCCGGTCTCGATGACCGATCCCCTCGGAGCCGCGGAGAGCATCGTCGCGAGCCGCGCCTTGCCGTGGGTGCTCCTGGCGAGCCTCGTCGTCCCGCTCGTCGCCACGGTCGCCCTGGGGCGCGTGTTCTGCTCGTGGATCTGCCCGATGGGCTTCCTGCTCGAGCTCACCGACAAGCTGCGCGCGGTCGTTCGGTTTCTGGAGATCCGTCCGCGCGATCTGAAACCCTCGCGCGCGACGAAGTACGGCGTTCTTCTCGCGGGCCTGATCCTGGCGGCCGTTCTCTCGGTGCCGGTGCTGGGGTACATCTACCCGCCGGCGATCGTCGGGCGGGAGGCGCACGACGTGGTCTTCGCGTTCTTCGATCGCGCGGAGATGGGTCGCTTCGGTCCGTGGGCGGGCGGCCTCAGCTGGATGGCCGCCCTGTTGGTCGGGATCGTCCTCTTCGAGGTCCTCGTCTCGCGGCGGTGGTGGTGTCGCTACGTATGCCCCGGTGGTGCGCTCTACAGCCTGATCGGTTGGGCGCGGCCGGTTCGCGTCGAGCTCGATGTCGATCGCTGCACTCAGTGTGCCCAGTGCGTCGCGGCCTGCCCCGAGGGACTCAACCCGATGAAGAACCGCATGGGGCTCGAGTGCGACTCCTGCGGCGAGTGTATCGCCTCGTGTGACGACGACGCTCTCCGCATCGGCCTGGGCGGACCCTTGGTCGAGAGCTTTCGCTCGCGTTCGACTTCGCGGCCGGAGGGATCCGCATGAGGAGGCTCCCTGCCGTCGCGCTCGCACTCTTCATCGTCGTCGGGGCGCCCGGCGTCGTCGGTGCGCACCACATCCTCGGCGTGCCGCACTACGCCTACGACGAGCGCTATCCGCAGACGCCGGTCCTGACGTACCGCGTGGAGGCGGGGCGCTTCGAGCTCCGGATGACGGGGTATCCGGGGAAGATCGACCCCGGAAATCGCGCCACGTTCCACGTCTACGTCACGCGGCTCGACGGCGGCGCGCCGTTCGACGGCATCGTCACGATGACGGTGTTCGAGGAGCGGCTTCTCGGCGAAGATCCGGTCGTCTACGGACCGATGGAGGCCGAGCTCGACGAGCGGGTCTTCAAGTTCCATCCGAGATTCGAGAACGAAGCCACGTACCTGCTGCGCGTCCACTTCGAACACGAAGGGGAGCCGTGGACGATCGATCTGCCCATGGCCGTCGGCGAGCCCGGCTCTCCGTGGTCGGTCTTGCTCTCGGTCGCGGTGGGCCTGGGGCTCTTCCTCGTGGTGATTCGCGCCGTGCGGATCAAGCAGCGCCGCGCCGCCGCCGCGGCCGATCGGATGGTGTCGGCATGACGCGCGCCCGCGACCTCGCCGGACTGGCCTTCCCGTGGGTCGTGTTCGTGGTCGTCACGGCGGCGATCGCCGTGGATCTCCTGCTCGGAGGCGGCACGGCCGGCGAGATGCACGCACACCACGCCGGGCACGGAGCCGACGGAGGTGCGAGTCTCACCGGGCTGCCGGCCCCGCTCTACTACGGGAGCGTCGCGCTCATTCTCCTCCTGTCGTTCGGAGTTCTGGAGTGGCGGTCCGAGCGGCGGAGCGCGTCGCGTGAGAAGGAGGCGCGTGTCGATCTGTTGTCGTGGGCGCCCCTTCGGAAGCTCGTCGCACACCCGGTCACCCGCTTCGTCGGTCAGGCGATCGTCGTGGGGCTCTTCTTCCTGACGCTCGCGGCCGGACTCTTCGGGACCCAGGTGTCGACGCGCAACATCGCCCCGCTTCTCACCTGGACGATCTGGTGGTGTGGGTTGATCGTGATCGTGCTGTTCGCGGGCAAGGCGTGGTGCTTCGTCTGCCCCTGGGATGCCGTCGCCGGCTGGGCCGAAGGGAAGCGGCCGCTCGGCGGACGCGGGGCCAACCGGTCACTCGGCCTTCGGTGGCCCCGTGCGCTGCGCAACATCTGGCCGGCCACGATCCTGTTCATCGGACTGACGTGGCTCGAGCTCGGCCTGGGCGTCACGATGAGTCCTCGTGCCACCGCCTACCTCGGCACGGGCATGCTCGGCTTCGCGTTCGCGTCGGCGTTCGTGTTCGACCGCAAGTCGTTCTGTCGCTATGGATGTCTCGTCGGGCGCATCAGCGGACTCTACGCGCTGTTTTCCCCCGTCGAGGTGCGCGTGAAGGACCGAGACGCGTGTCGCGGATGCAAGACGCAATCGTGCTACCGGGGCAACGATCTCGGCGACGGGTGTCCGACGTTCGAGTACCCCGCGACCCTCGCGCAGAACACGTACTGCATCTCGTGCATGGAATGCGTCCGCACGTGCGAGGCCGAGAACGTCACGTTGAACCTCCGTCCGTGGGGAGCCGACCTCGCGGAGCACCGGAAGCCGCGCAGCGACGAGGCGTACCTCGCTCTGATCCTCCTGTCGTTGACGGGATTCCACGGCCTCACGATGACGAGCGCCTGGGGCGACGTCGTGGACGGCGTGAAGGCCGCCGCGGGCCTGGGCGAGACATTCGCCTTCTCGCTGGGCATGCTCGCGATCCTCCTGGGGCCGGTCGTGCTCTACGCCGCACTGGTCGGAGTCGCCCGATGGGCCGGGGGCAAGAGCGCGGCGAGCTACCGGGAGCACTTCCTTCGGTACGCGTACGCGCTCCTGCCGATCGCGCTCTTCTACCATCTCGCGCACAACAGCGAGCACTTGCTGTCGGAGGGCGGACGACTTCTCTCGCTCCTGTCCGATCCCTTCGGCTGGGAATGGGACCTGTTCGGGACCGCCGGCGCGTCGGCGGGGTCGGGAGTGAGCCTGGGCACACTGTGGGGCATCCAGGTCGCACTCATCGTGATCGGTCACGTCTACAGCCTCTGGGCCTCGCGCCGCGCCGCGGAGCAGCTCTACGCCGCGCGAACCGACGCGCGTCGCAGCCAGCTCCCGATGCTCGTCGCCATGATCCTCTTCAGCACGATGAGCCTCTGGCTGCTGCGGCAGCCGATGGAGATGCGTCTCTCCTGGATGTAGCGCGGCCCGGATCCTGGGCTCTCGCGGGCATGGTGTGATGACGGGTGGCTCGGCCCGGGATCGCCGCCGGCGCCGTTGATTGACACGCGGTGCGGCTCGCTCGTATACGCGCGCAGCAGTCTCCTACGGCTTCGTCGCTCCGCCGCCCCACGAGCTGGAGGCTCTCGCGGCCAACCTGGTCGTCCTCGGAGGCTCGAACAACGGCGCTTCGGGCAACGAATGGGAGACCACGACCGGGGCGGAGGCCCTGACGCCCTGCTCGTAGCGCTTCGCGCTCAGCTCGGTCCCGGGCCGCGGTAGAGCATCGCCGGGCCGATGGCGAGTGCCGCGAGGGCGGTCCACGGCGAGACGAAGAACAGCGGGTCGGCGCGCATGTTCCGGACGTCGCCGAGGAGCAGCACCACCAGCGGCGTCGCGAGCGCCAGCGCGATACCCAGAGCGAGGGTGAGGCCACGCGTCTGCGTGAGCCGATCTTCGATGAGAGACTCCCCGGCCGCGAGCGCCCGACGTGCGAGCCCCCGCGCGCCGAGTCCGCCGAGAGCCGCCATCGCGACGACGACGAGGAAGCCGGCGCCCATGCTCTCGACTTCGATTCTCTCGGCCGCGGGCTTGAACGCCTCGCGCCGGGCCCGCGCGGACCCCATGGCCCGCCGGCGCCTCGTTCGGTCCCCGGAGGCTCGTCTACCGGGCGGGCTCTACGCGCTTGGGGGGGCGGTGGGCTCGAACTCCGGCTCGCTCCGGACGACCACGACGTCGAAGGCGGCGCTCTTTCCCTTCAGCTCGAGGGTGCGTCGCTCGAGCCCGTCGGTCACCAGTCCGGCATCTCGCGCCGCGTCGGTGCCGACCAGGACCTCGCCGGTGGCGGCGGCGGCGGAGAGGCGTGCCGTGGTGTTCACCGTGTCGCCGAGCGCGGTGAAGTCGGTGAACGTGTCCTCGGACCCGACCGTGCCCACGAACGTCGGGCCCGTGTGCACGCCGATGCCGATGGGGATCCACGGCTCGCCATCGGTCCCGTGCCCGGTCGCGCCGAGAAGCGACCAGGCGGCGCGCACGGCTTGACGCGAATGGTCCTCGCCCGCGTACGCGGGCAGGTAGAGGCCGATCGCTTCGTCGCCCACGAGCTGGTCGATGATCGCTCCCGTCTCGACGAAGACGTCGGTCGCGACCTTGAAGAAGCGGCCGATCAGGTTGCCGTAGGCCGTCGCGGACATCTGCTCGGCGATGGGTGTCGATCCACGAACGTCCGCGAAGAGGAGGCTCAAGGGAACCTCGGCGCCGCCCGGTCCCTTGCGCAGCGCCCAACGCCCGCAGAAGCCGCAGATCCGCGGGTTGCGCTTCCACGGGGTCTTGCCCAGGAGGCGCATCAGCACCGACCCGATGCCGCCGAACGGTGCGTGGCACATCTTGCAGCGCGGAGGCGAGGGCAGGAACCGGAAGATGGCCCGGCCGCGACGAAGGAGGGGGTCCGTCCCGAGGAGGATCCCCCTCCACGTCTCGTTGATCTCCAGGTCCTGTTCGGAGAGCGACGGATGCTCCGGAGTGGTCACCGACGATCCTTCTACCACAGGGGCGCCGGAGTGCCGGACCGCGATCCGGGGTGGCCCTGCGGCGAAGGAGCCGGCCGGGTCCTCTCGCCGGGCGCGGGGCGCGCGCGGCGCGGTGTCGGGCTCCGGCGACGCCCTCGTCACGTCGCGAGCGCGTCGAGGCTCGCTTCCGCCCGTGCCTGCCAGGCACGGGCGCCCTGCGCCCGGGCGATCTCGAGGGCGCGCTCGAGCGGCGCCCGCGCCGCCGCGCGGTCGGCGTCGTCGTCGGCCTGCGCGAGCAGGAGCAGCCCGCGGATGCGG
>JAUIFY010000018.1 GCA_030430245.1 bacterium
GGAGCGGACCTGATGACCTTCAAGATGAAAGGCGCCGAGGGCCGCAACGGTTTGGAACGCCAGTATGAGACCACGCTGCAGGGCGAAACCGGGGGCACCGTCTACCGGGTTGACCCCGCGGGCTACCGGGTGGAGTCGCTCGTCCGCCAGCCCCCGGTGCAGGGCGAGGACCTGCGCACCAGCATCGACATCGACATGCAGCTCGCGGCCGAAAAACGCATGCGCGAATACGAGATGGCCGGCGCCGCGGTCGCGCTCGACGTCAACACCGGCGAGGTGCTCGTGATGGCCAGTCTGCCGGACTACAATCTCAACGACTTCTCCCCCTTCCTTTCCAACACAGTCGCGGCGGACATCAACGACCGCGGGGCTTGGATCAACCGCGCGGTGCAGGGACTCTACCCTCCCGGTTCTTCGTTCAAGATTCTCGTCACGCTCGCCGGCAGCGTCGCCGTGGCCATCGACAACGCCCGGATGTACGCGACCCTGCGCGAGTCGGAGGAGCGGCTCAAGACGCAGGTCGGCAGCTTGCGCCGAGACCTCGCCCGACAGGACCGGTTCTCCCAGATCGTCGGAACGAGTGCGGCGATGGCCGAGGTGTTCCGGTTGATGGAGAGTGCCGCATCGACGCCCATCACGGTGCTGATCGAGGGCGAAACCGGGACGGGCAAGGAGCTCGTCGCACAGGGCATCCACAAAGCGAGCGCACGTGCGGCCCACTCGTTCGTCGCGGTGAACTGCGCCGCACTCCCGGAGACACTCCTCGAGAGCGAGCTGTTCGGCCATCGACGGGGAGCCTTCACCGGCGCGAGCCACGACCGCGTCGGTTTGTTCGAATCCGCGCGGGGCGGGACCATCTTCCTCGACGAGGTCGGCGAGATGCCGCAGACGATGCAAGCGAAGCTGCTTCGCGTCCTTCAGGAAGGCGAGATCGTCCCGGTGGGCGACAACCGCCCCCGCAAGATCGACGTCCGCGTGATCTCCGCGACGAACCGGGACCTGCAACGCGAAGTCGCCGAGCAGAACTTCCGCGAGGACTTGTTCTATCGCCTCTCGACCTTTCCGATCCGACTCCCCGCGCTGCGCGAGCGACAGGGCGACGTCGGCCCGATCGCATCCCGCATGGTCGAGAACATCGCCAAGAAGTACGACAAGCGAATCGACGGCATCGCGCCGGAGGCCCTCGGTCTCCTGGAAGGCTACGGCTGGCCGGGCAACGTCCGGGAGCTTCAGAACGAGCTCGAACGCGCGTGCGCCCTGGCCCGCAGCGGCGACCCGATCGTCCCCGAGCAGCTCTCGCCGAAGCTCACGGGCGCACCGCAAGCGGCCCCGCCTCCACCCGCGGTGCGTCCATCGGCACCCACGGCGCCCGCCACGGCCGGTGCCTCCGCCGCGACGCACCCCGCGGGATCGCTCGGCTCCCTGCGGGAGGCGCGTGCCGCCTTCGAGGCGGACTTCATCCGCCGCACGTTGGAGAGCGAGGGCGGCAACATCACCCGGGCCGCGAAGGCGATGGGACTGTCGCGAGTCGCCCTCCAGAAGAAGATGAAGGACTACAGCCTCCGCTGAGCCCACCGTGCGAGGAGCCGCGTCCACCGCGCACGCGCCTGAAGCGGAACGATCTCGAGCGAGCGATCGAAGGAATCGATCGCGTCGCGGTACCGCCCACCTCACGGAGCGCCGCCGGCGGCCGCGTCCGCGCGCCGATCGCCAGCGCGTCGAGCACCGCCGGCGCCGGACGCCACGCCTCGCGCCCCGAGCGAGAGCGGCTCAGGCGACGGCGGCGCGCTGCTCTTTGCGGGCACACCCGCGGCAGAGGCTGGTCGCGGGCCGGGCCACGAGATCTTCGAGCGGTGTCCGCTCGTGGCACACGACGCAAATTCCATAGACGGCCAGCGGCGCCGCGCTCGACCCAGCAGCGATGCGAGCCGTGGGAGACCGGTGGGCGGGCTCCGGGTCCGCGGGCTTCGCACCCCTCGCCGTCTCCGCCGCGGTGGTCGCTTCGATGCCCATCCCACCATCATTGTGGACACGGGCGGGGCTATGGCAAGTGGCGTAGAGCCTCACGCAGCGCCGGTCGCGCCCGCCGTCGCCTCGAGGGGCGCCGTCGGCCGGAACCGCACGAACATGTGCTGGAAGCTCCGCACCAACGCGGAAGGCGCCATGACCGGCCCCCCTTCGGCGTACGTCATGTCCGGGATGCGCTTCAGGAGCTCGTCGAAGGCGATGCGGAGCTCCATGCGTGCGAGGTTGGCGCCGAGGCAGAAGTGGTTCCCGATGCCGAAGGCCAGGTGCTGCGGGTTCCGGGTGATGTCGAGCTCATCGGGCCGCTCGAACTGGTCCGCGTCACGGTTCGCCGATGCATAGAGCATCAGGATCTTCTCACCCTTCTTGATCGTCCGGCCCCGGAGCTCGGTGTCCTGGGTCGCGGTCCGGATGAACGAAACGACCGGGGACGTGAGGCGAAGCAGCTCTTCCATCGCGCCCGGGATGAGCGAAGGATCGTCGATCAGCTGCTGTCTTACGTCCGGCCGCTCGATCAGGAGCTTCATGCCCCCCGAGAGCCCGTTCCGGGTCGTCTCGTTGCCGGCCACCATGAGAAGCACGCAGAACATGATGAGCTCGTCTCTGCCGAGCTCTGCCTGCTCCTCGGAGCGGATGATGTCGTCGCGATGGGTGTTCTCCCGCTCGACGAGGGTTCCCTCCTCCTTCGCGTGAACGAGGATGCTCATGAGGTCGTCCTGCGGGTGCTTGCGGCGATCCTCGATGATCTCGGTGCAGTACTGGCCGTATTCGACGAACGCCTGCGCCGCGCGATCCGCGACCCCCGGCTCGTGGAGGTTCCCCTGGGCGAGGATCATGGCGTCCGACCAACCGTGGAAGCGGTCGTAGTCCTCGTGGCGGATGCCGATCATCTTCGCGATGACCAAGAGCGGAAGGGGCACCGCGATGTCGTCGACGAAGTCGCAATGCCCGTCGGGCCCGACCTTCGCGATGGAGTCGCAGATGATCTCGCGCACGCTCTCCTCGAGCTTCTTCACCATGCGCGGGGTGAAGCCCTTGTTCACCAGTCGCCGCATCTGCTGGTGCCGCGGCTCGTCTTCGTCGATCAGACCGAGCTTCGCGGGATTGTCGGGGAGCACGCCCTCGCCCGAGCAGAAGATCTCGTTGTTCTTCGAGCAGTAGGTGACGTCGTCGAACTTGCTGATGATGTACGCCCCCGTCTTCTCCGACCAGTGGACCGGATCGTTCTCACGGAGCCACCGGAGGTGCTCGTACATGTCCGTGTCCCACGTCCAGAAGTCGGACTTCCCGTAGTTCACGTCGGCTGGCGTCATCATCTCTCGAACCTCACTTGCTTCGCAGGGGCGCCGTGACGGGCTCACCCGCCCGGATCGCGCCCCAGATGAACGATGCCGCGCGGCGAAGCCGCTCGGCGATCGGGTAGCTCTCGTCGGAAAGCCATTGGGTGACGGTGGCGTGGAAGGCACCCAGGACCATCTCGGCGAGGAACTCGGCCTCCTGGTCGGTGCGCACCTCCCCCTGCAGCTGGCCCTCCAGGATCCGGGCGGTGAGGGGACGGCGCAGGCTCTCGAAGTAGGGCGCGGCGTCCTCGGGGCGAGCGCCCGCCCGGAGCATCTCCAGCATGACCTCGCGCGCCACCTTCTGGTGCTCGGTGATCATCGAGCTCGCCTGCTCGGCGAGGCCCTCGAGCTGCTCGCGAACGCTGCGATCCGCCCCGAGGTTCTCCTCGACCAGGGCCTCGATCGCGGTCGCCACGGCCGCCGTGATCTCGGCCAGTAGCCCGCTCTTGCTCTGGAAGTGGTTGAAGAAGGTGGCCGGGGCGATGTCGGCCGCGGTCGCGATCTGCTCGACCGTCGTCGCCTCGAACCCCTGATCCGCGACGAGCTCCAGCGTGGCATCGACCACGCGCTCGCGAAGCTCGAGCCGCCGCCGCTCGCGGCGGCCGAGGAAGGAGACCTTCGGAGATGGGAGAGTCGCCATGGAGAGAGATCCCCAAACTTGGAGGCGACTATACGTTTGGAGACCTCTCCAGTAAACCCCAACAAACGTTTATTTCGATCCCGCCCCTGGTCGTGCCGTGGTGGCTCTGGCAGAAGGTCCTCCAGAAATCGGGAGGGTGAGATGGCGAATTCGCACGAGTTCGAGGCAGAGCTGGTCTGGGAGAAGGGCGCGGAGGGCGAGAGGCGGGGCAACCACGCGGTTCGCTTCGAAGGGCGCCCCGACCTCGAGGTCTCTGCCGCGCCGCAGTACAACGGCGACCCCGGCTGCCTGAACCCCGAGGAGCTGTTCCTCTCGTCGCTCGTCTCCTGCCAGATGCTGACGTACCTCGCGATGGCGCAGCATGGCGGCATCGACGTTCTGGCCTACGAGGACCACGCGACCGCGACCCTGGCGATCGCCGATCGCCGCATGCGCATCACCCAGGTGACGCTTCGCCCGCGGATCCGGCTCGCGGCCGACGCGGATCCCGACAAGGCGCGACGACTCGTGGACCGCGCGCACCAGGGCTGCTTCATCGCGAACTCCGTCGGCTGCGAGGTCCTGATCGAGGCCGACGTCGCGGTCGACGCATAGGGGCCTGGCGGGCCCCGCGTCCAATGCTAGTGTCCCCAGGCTACGAGCGGAGGAGAACGATCATGTCCGAAGAAAACCACGGTCACGAGCCCGAAGACGACATCTCCCAGATGATGTACATCATCGCTGGCGTCCTGCTCGCGTCGATGGTCCTCGGCTACCTCGTCGCCTTCTGAGCCGAGCGCGAGGCCTCACCGTCTCGCCCCGCGGCGAGCGGCCTTCTCCGCCGCCGCGAGAACGACGCCCCCGGTTCCCCGCCGCCCGCGATCTGCGCTAAGCAACGCGGATGGCAGGAAAGCTGGCGGCGAGTCTTCCCATCCCCCCTTCGGTCCCGGCCTCGCAGCGCGCCGCGCGGCGCGCCGAGGAGCTCGGCTACGAGAGCCTGTGGATCGCCGACTCCGGTGGGCCGGACCCCTTCGTGGTCGCCGCGGCGGCCGCCGCCGTCACCTCCGAGGTGAGGATCGGGACGGCCGTCATCCCCGCCTACACGCGGACGCCGCCGGTGATCTCGGCCGCGGCGGCGTCGTGCGCCGAGCTCGCTCCCGGTCGGTTCATCCTCGGCATCGGCGCCTCCAGCGAGAACATCGTCCAGAAGTGGAGCGGCATTCCCTTTAAGCGCCCACTCTCGCGCGTCCGCGAAACGGTCACGGTCGTGCGCGGCATTCTCGCCGGAGAGAAGAGCGACCTGTCGGGCCGCACCCTCGCGTCGCACGGCTACCGCCTGCAGATGGCCACGCCGAGCCCCCCGATCCCGATCCACGTGGGCGCGCTCGGCCCGCCCATGCTCGAGCTCGCGGGCGAGATCGCGGACGGGGTCACCCTGAACATGATGCCGGTCTCGGCCGTGCCGCGGATGCTCGAGCACGTCGGCATCGGTGCCGCGAAGAGCGGTCGCTCGGTGACCGACCTCGAGATCGTGTCGCGCTTCATGGTGTGCGTGACGGACGACCGCGAGAGCGCGCGCAGCTTCATGCGCGCCTTCTTCGGGCCCTACTTCGCCACGTCGGTCTACAACCGGTTCGTCGCCTGGTGCGGCTTCGAACAGCAGGCGCACGAGATCCTCGCGGGCTGGCAAGCGAAGGATCGCGCCCGCGTCGGCGCGGCGGTGACCGACGACATGATCGACAGCATCGCGATCATCGGGCCGGCCGAGGAGTGCCGAGAGAAGCTCGAAGCGTTCCGCGAGGCCGGGGTCACGACGCCCATGATCAATCCGATCGCGGGAGACGAGACCGCGGCTCTGGCGATGTTCGAGGCGCTCGCACCACGGTAGACGACGGCGCCCGGATCCGGGCCCCTAGGCGTCGCCCTGCGCGAGGCGCCAGGCGGCGTCCGCGATGCCCCGCGCCATCCGGCCGACGTCGGCCGCATTGTCGGAGCTCGCGTTTCCCTGCTTCGCCCGCATGACGATGCCCTGGACGATCGCGGCCATGCGGAACATCGAGAACACGATGAAGAACTCGAGATTCTCGATCCGCTCCCGGCCCGTGCGCTCGGCGTACGTCTGCGCGTACTCCGCAACGCTCGGGATGCCGTCCGGCATGGACGCGAGCCCCCCCACAGCGCCCGCCGAAGTCGGCATGTAGAATCCCTGAACGTTGTAGCCGAGATCGGCGAGCGGATGCCCGATCGTCGAGAGCTCCCAGTCGAGGACCGCAACGGGTCGGGGCTCGGTCGGGTGGTAGATCATGTTCTCGAGCCGGAAGTCGCCGTGCGCGATCGACACCTCGTCGCCGTCGGGCAGATTCCTTGGCAGCCAGTCCACGAGCGCGTCGAACGACGGGATCTCCTCGGTCTTCGAAGCCTCGTATTGCTTGATCCACCGGGCCGTCTGGCGCTGGATGTAGTTCCCGGGCCGGCCGTAGTCACCGAGTCCGACCGCCTCGTGGTCGACCAGATGCAGCTTCGCCATCGTGTCGTTCATCGAGTCGTAGATGGCGGCGCGCTCCGACGGCTCCATGCCGGGCAGCGTCGCATCGCGAAAGATCCGACCATCCACGCACTCCATCACGTAGAACATCTGCCCGATCACGGCGTCGTCCTCGCAGAGGACGACCATCCGCGGCACGGGCACGTCCGTGTCGGCGAGCGCCTTCATGACGCGATACTCGCGATCGACGGCGTGGGCCGACGGAAGGAGCTTTCCGGGCGGCTTCTTTCGCATCACGTAGCGCTTTCCGCCGGACTCGATCAGGAACGTCGGGTTCGATTGGCCACCCGCGAACTGCCCGATACGGACATCGCCCTCGAAACCATCGGCGTGATTCCTGAGATACGTGGCGAGGGCACCTTCGTCGAAGCGATGGCGCTCACGAACGGGACCGACGTCGGCTGGCTGGCTCATGTCCGCGGTTCCTACCATGCGATCCGCACGGGAACAGCACTCGCCGCGGCGCCCCTTCGTGGGCCGCCTCGAGCGATCGTCTTGTGATTGACAAGTCCGCCTCGATCGTTGCTTGACGGCCGATCATGACGGCACGTCAACCGCTGGCAAGCGGCGGACGCCCCTCCCGGCCCCGGCCTGCGGACGTGTCAGGGGCCGCGGCATGGTCAGAACCTTGACCTGAATCAAGGCGGAAAGGCCCCGTTTTTCGTGTGCGCCGATGGCACCCGGCTTGCGTCCCTCCCGCGGCAGGATCTCTGACACGATGATCATTCCGCTGGATACGGCGGGGCCCTCGTGCCCGCTCCCCCGGTCCCCGGAGCGGGAGCGCCCGGTCGCCGGACGGCGTACCGCGGGCCGCGTGCTGCGGGCCGCTGCGGCCGCGCTCGTCACGACCGACGAACGGCGCCCCCCCGAAGAGCTGGGGCGCCGATACGAGAGCAGCCTTCGTCAGGTGCTACGGGAGAGCGAGAGCTGGGTGCTTCTCCGGAACCCGGCCGACGACTTCGTCCGCGTATCCGAACCGTCTGGCACGAATCGCTCGACTCCGCCCGCGCAGCTCTCATCTCACGAGGTCGAGGTCCTCCTCCAGTCGCTCGATGGCGCCGGCACGGCGATCGGTCGCGCCGGCGCGGAAGCAGATCCCTTCGTGTCACGCCTCGCCCGGAGGCTGAATCTCGCGTGGCTCCTCGTCACGCCGATCCGCTGCGAGGGCAAGACGATCGGCATCCAGCTGATCGGAAGCGAGCGGGGCGCACCCCCGTCGGCGCACGTCCGCCGCGGCGCGGAGGAGGCGGCGGACCTCGCCGGACTGGCGATCGGAAGCGCGCGGCTTCGCATCGAGCACCAGCGCCTCGAACGAACGCGATCCGAGATCCTCTCGATGGTGTCGCACGAGCTGCGCTCGCCTCTGCACGTGATCCTCGGCTACGAGAGCATTCTTCGCGGCGGCGAGCTCGGGGAGCTCACCGAGGAGCAGCACGACGCGCTGGTCCGCATTGGCCGCAACGCCCGCCAGCTCGCGGGCCTGATCGAGAACACCCTCACCGCGGGACGCGACGATGCCCAGCGCCTCCGCGTGGGCATGCGGGAGACGCATCCGCTCGAGGTCACCTGCGACATCCAGGAAGAGATGGCGTCGCTCTATGGCGATCGCGACCTCGAGATCCTGTGGGACGTCCCAGAGAGCTTGCCGCGTCTCTACACCGATCCCGACAAGCTGAAGGTCATCCTGCGCAACCTCGTGGCGAACGCGGTCAAATTCACCGACCGCGGCACCATCCGGATCCGCGCCCGCCGACGGACGAACGGCCTGGCGGTCGCCGTCTCGGACACCGGGATCGGGATTCCCCCCGACCAGCTCGATGCGATCTTCGAGGAGTTCCGACAAGCCCCGTCCGAGGACGGTCGCGAGCGCGGCGGCGTCGGCCTCGGCCTCTACATCGTGCGGCGCATGGCGGAGAAGCTCGAGGGAACGATCCGCGTGGAGAGCACGCCGGGAACCGGGTCGACCTTCACCCTGTGGCTCCCCCTGCGGATCGGCGCGGTCCACGCTGCGGCCTGACCGCCCTGCCCATCGGCGCGGTCCACGCCATGGCCCAACGCCCCGCGCAGCGTCGCGATCCACACGGTGGCCCGACGCCTCGACGCACCGTGGCGAAAAGGGGACGCGTCCTCGTCACCGACGCGTCAGCCGCCGGTACGCGGCATAGTGGCGCAGGGCGTCGCTCTTCCGACCGGCCTCTTCGCAGATCCCGGCGAGATTCCAGTGCGCGTCGGCGAACGTCGGATCGAGAGCCAGAGCCTGCTCGTAGGCCGCCTCGGCAGCCGCCGATCCCTCGGTGTCCTCCAGCGCGAGACCGAGGTTGTAGTGCGTGATCGCATCGTCCGGGGCGAGTCGCACGGCCGTTCGGTACGACGCCAGCGCTTCGGCGGCTCGACCCTCCTGGTGCAGGAGACGCCCGAGATTCACGTGCGCATCCGCGAGCTCGGGGTCGATCTCGATCGCCTCTCGATACACCGCGATGGCCGCCGGCGGGTCGTCGTCCTCGAGGTCGACCGCCCGGGCGAAGCAAGCCTGCGCACGCTGTCGTTCGGTCGGCCCCCTGCCCCCCACGCGTTCCAGCGTCCGCACCTTGCGCGCCAGATCGTCGAGTCCGAAGTCGAGTACCGTCTGGCCGGTTTCGGGTTCCCAGGCCGTCCTGCCATCGCGCACGGCGACCCGGCGTCCGTCCGCGTAGATCCGCAGCCCCGCAACCGAGCGCCCTTCGGGGAGCTCCCGCGCGAGCGCGTCGAGCGCGCGTCGCACCCGGGCCGGAGGCACCTGCTTTTGAACGAGTCCCTGGGCCGTTCTCAGGACGACGAGATCCTGGAACGTGAACCCGTACGCACGCCCCTTTCGACGACCCGGACGGCACAGGCCCGCGCGGACCATCTTCCGAACGCGCGACTCACCGAGGCCGAGAATGCGCGAGACCTCGGCGGTCGAGAGCGTACGATCCATTCAGGTCAGGATCCGGTCGCCTTGCGCTTGGTGGTGCCGGTCTTCCCGGCCTTGCCCTTGGCTCGCGGCGCCTTGCGGGTGCGCTTCGTCGGCTTCGCCTCGGCAACCCCCTTTTTCTGCAAGAGGCTTTCCTTCAGGGCAGCGACGAGATCGATGATCTGCTCGTGCTTCTCCTCGCTCGGCGGAGCGACGATCTCCTCGCCGGCCACTTTTCGATCGATCGCCTCGAGCACGGTGCGCCGATACTCGTCCTCATACTTGTCCGGCACGAAATCGTCCGAGGAGAGGCGGTCGATCAGCTGATGCGCGAGATCGATCTCTCCCTCCTTGAACTCGACGTCGCCATCCAGCTCGATGTCGTCGAAGTCGCGCACCTCGTCCGCGTAGTAGAGCCCGTGCAGCACGAGTCCGGGTCCCGAGGGGCGCAGCAAGACCAGCTGCTCCCGACCGCGGGTCGAGTAGCGTCCGATCGCGACGCGACCGGCTTCGACCATGGCGGCGTGGAGGAGCTGATACGGCTTGTGCCCCCCCTTGTCGGGGCCGACGAGATTCGACTTCTCGTAGAAGATCGGATCGACCTTCGCGATCGGAACGAACTCTTCGATTTCGATCGTGCGATCGCTCTTCTTCTCGAGAGCCTTCAGCTCGTCGTCGGTCATGACGACGAACTGCCCCCGCGAGTATTCATACCCCTTCACCATCTGCTCGCGCGTCACGACTTCCCCCGTCGAGGCCGAGACGTACTGTTGCTTGACGCGCGACTTGTCTTCCCCGTTCAGAAGACTGAAGCGAACGGTCTTCGTCTTCGTCGCCGTGAAGATCTTGATCGGGATCGAGACGAGGCCGAAGCTGATGGTGCCGGACGAGATCGCTCGTGCCGCCATCCCTCGGTCTTTGCCAGAAACGCCGAGTCGACGCTAACGTTTCCGGGGTAGGCCCCCTCCGTGGCGGATCTCAAATCGTACGAGAAAAAGCGAGATCGGGAACGAACGCCCGAGCCGTTCGGCCGGGCCGTCCGAGAAGAATCCGCTTTGAAATCCGATGCTTGGCGGACTTTCGTCCTTCAGCAGCATTCGGCCCGCCGCATGCACTGGGACCTCCGCCTCGAGACCGGGGGGGCGCTGGCGAGCTGGGCCGTCCCCCGAGGACCGACGTTCGACGCGAGCGAGAAGAGACTCGCGGTACGGACGGAAGACCACCCGCTCGCGTACGCGGACTTCGAAGGACTGATTCCCGACGGGAACTACGGTGCGGGCGCGATGATCGTCTGGGATCGCGGCCGCTACCGGTCGATCGACGGCCGCTCTCCCGCGCGAGGCCTCGAGGAAGGCAAGCTCGACCTCGTGCTCGAGGGACACAAGCTCACGGGACGCTTCGCTCTCGTCCGCACCAAGCGTGGCGATGGCAAGGATTGGCTTCTTCTCCGGAAGGGTGATCCGCCGGGCGACGTGGTCGAACCGGTCGAGAGTTGGCCCGAGTCGGTGTTTTCGGGCTTGACCGTCGCCGAGTTGCGCGATGGCCTCGACAGGAACGACGAGCTGACCAAGGCCGCGAGAGGGGCCAAAGCGCCACGCCGGCGGCTCGACCCCAGAGCGATTCGTCCCATGCTCGCCTCGACGAGCGACGAACCCTTCTCGCGACAGGGATGGATCTTCGAGCTCAAGTTCGACGGGGTGCGCACGCTGGCGTTCCGCAGGTCGGACGAGGTCCGGCTGTTTTCCCGCTCGGGCCGGAACTGCACCTCGCTCTACCCGGAGATCGCCGAATCGCTCGCGCACCTTCCCGTCGACGACTTCGTGATCGACGGCGAGATCGTCGCGCTGGACGAGCGCGGGCGCAGCTCGTTCGAGCGGATCCAGAAGCGCTTCTCGCTACGTGAGCCTTCGGCGATCGAATCCGCGCGCAACGAGGTCCCGGTCGTCTTCTACGCCTTCGATCTCCTCGGCGTTGCCGGCCACGACGTGCGGTCCCTGACTCTCCTTCGGCGAAAGGAGCTGCTCAGCCGCTTCACTCCGCGGCGCGGCCCCGTGCGCTTCAGCGATCACATCGAAGGAGATGGCCAGGCCCTCTTCGAGGCCGCCTCCCGACAGGCCCTCGAAGGTGTCATCGCGAAGCGGGCCGACGCGAAGTACGAGGCCGGCCGGCGCACCAAGAGCTGGCTCAAGATCAAGGTCCCGCGCTCCGCGCCGCTCGTGATCGTCGGCGTGGTGGGAGGCAAGGGGTCACGACGCGACTTCGGCTCGCTGATGCTCGCATGGTACCGCGAGGGTTCCCTCACGTACGCCGGCAACGTCGGCACGGGATTCGACGACGACACGATGGACGAGCTGCGCTCCGACCTGGAAGCACTGCGCCGCGAGACGCCCGCGTTCACGAACCCTCCCAAGACGACGCGGTCACGGTCCTGGGTCGATCCGAGAATCGTGTGCGAGATCGGATTCACCGAGGTCACGGAGGCCGGAGCACTCCGGCACCCGGTCTTCCTGCGGAGACTCGACGACGTCGCACCCGAGGAGTGCCACGCCCCCGGCGAACGTACGACGGAGACACTCGATCCCGTCGAGGTCTCGGCCCCTACGGAGCCGGTGCTCGAGCTCTCCCGCCTCGACAAGGTCTTCTGGCCGGTCGAGGGCTACACGAAGGGGGACCTTCTCGCCTACTACGAAGCCGCTTGGCCGTGGCTCGCCCCCTACCTGCGCGACCGCCCCGTCGTCCTCACGCGGTACCCCGACGGCATCGACGGCAAATCGTTCTACCAGAAGAACGCACCCGGCTTCACTCCGGAGTGGGCGCGCCATCTCGACATCGAGGGGACCGACTACTTCGTCTGCAACGATCTGCGCACGCTCCTCTACGTCGTCAACTCCGGGGCGATCCCCCTCCACGTCTGGAGCTCGCGCCTCACCTCGCTGGAACGCCCCGATTGGCTGATCCTCGATCTCGATCCGAAGGGAGCGCCGTTCGGCGAAGTCGTCGCGATCGCGCGACACATCCACAAGCTCCTGCAGAAGCTCGACGTACGCACGTACGTGAAGACGTCCGGGCAGGACGGGCTTCACGTCCTGCTGCCTCTCGGGGCGCAGATCGACCACGGGGATGCAAAGACTCTCGCCGAGATCCTCGCCCGCGTCGTGTGCGCGGCCCTCCCCGACAAGGCGACCATCACACGGCCCGTCGCGCAACGCGGCGGAAAGGTGTACGTCGACTTCCTGCAGAACGGCCGAGGCAAGCTCATCGCCGCACCGTTCTCGGTCCGCCCTCGCCCGAACGCCCCCATCTCGATGCCGCTGCCGTGGTCCAGGGTCACCGCCCGCCTGGATCCCTCGCGTTTCACGATGAAGACCGCACTGCGCTCGATCGAGAAGAATGGCGATCCACTCTCGCCGATCCTCGAGGACTCGACCGACGTCGAGGCCCTTCTCACCGCACTGGGGTAGCAGGACCGGGCCGATCGCAGCGGTGCTCGGAGAATGGCCGGCGACACCGCGACGACGTCGCAGGTGCGTTAGGGCTTGCTCATCGCTTCGCCAACGGGTCGCCTCCGCTCGTACCGTTTCGTATTGACCGCGCCGATCACGGGGCCCTATCCCGGAAGAGCGCCATGCTTCGCTCTTCCCTGCTCTACGCGCACCTCTCCGTCCTCTTGGTCCTCCCCTTCCCCCACTCGGGCGGCGCGACGGTCACCGAAGCCGGCCGGGAGCACCGGACCGAGCACTACGATCTGTACGTCGAAGGAGACCTCGACCCGATCGAGACCGGTGCGATGCTCGAGGCGCTTCACGCCAAGCTCACGTCCTTCTTCGGCCGCGCACCCAAGGGCCCACTGCGCATCGAGATCTACGAGACGCAGGACCGGTTCCTCGGCGCCCTCCACCGCGACCGCCAGCCGTACGAGACCGGCGGCGGCCTCTATGGCCCCACCTTCGAGAAGGTGTGGCTGTCGATCCAGCCGACTCGGGCGTATACGCGGCAGCTGATTCTCCACGAGGCGACGCATCAGTTTCACTTCCTCGTGGCGACGGGCAACGAGTTTCCATCGGCCCTCTGGTACACGGAGGGCCTCGCCGAGTTCATGGGCATGGCGAACTGGGATGGCCACGCACTCGAGGTGGGCGTGATTCCGGCGATCACTCTCGAGGACTATCCCGCACGAGCGCGCGACGCGTTCGACCAGATCCGCTGGGATCTCGAATCCGTCCTGGAGGATCGTGTCTCGACGGGACAAGCCGGGAGCTGGGCGCTCGTGCACTTTCTCGCGAACTACGACGAGCGGCGCTTTCGCGACCTGGGGCGCCGGCTCGAGCAGCGCCACGACCCCGGCGCAGCGTTCCGCTCGGTCTACGGCGAAGTCACCCCCTCGCTCGTGGCCGCTTTCCGGAGCTGGCTCGCCCAGAACAGACAGCCCTGGCAATGGCGCTGGAACTCGTGGCAGCAACGCGGCGATTGGATCGAGGGCGACAGCGACGTCGTCGCGGTCTCGACCTTGAAGGAGACCCCGCGCAAGCTCGAGGTCGAGCTCCAACCGGTCTCCGGCTACCTCAAGGGCGGTCTGATCTTCGGCTACCGAGAGGCCGACGACTTCTACATGATGACCCTGTGGGATGACCGATCGATCCGGGTCGTCCGCCGGCTCGGGGGCGAGTGGCGATCGATCGAGAAGGTGAAGATCGACCAGCCGCCCGGCCGCGACGTGCTCGCGGTGGAGCAGACGCGCGAAGGAGTCCGGCTCTCTGCGAACGGCAAGCTCGTGACGGTCGTCGAGGCCTCCGGGCTGGTGGGGCTGACCGTCGACGGTTGCAAGGCGCGCTTCCGCCCGATCGTGGACGACGACGCCGGCTTCGCCCGCGCGGCCGACGACGGCGCGGCCGGCTGAGCGCGCTGCCGACTCTCGGTCGGCGGCCCGTCGTCACGGAGCGCCGTTCGCCCGCAGATTCGCTCGTCCGTCGAGAATCGTGCCCCGGATGCCGATTTCGCGCAGCCGCTCGGGCTCGACCTCGTACGGGTCGTCCTCGAGCACGGTGAAGTCGGCCCGTTTCCCCTCCTCGATCGACCCGATCTCGTCCTCGAGCCCCACGCTTCGCGCCGCCTCGAACGTCACCGCGCGTAAGGCGAGCTCGACGTCGAGCCTCTGGTCGTCGCCCCAGACCCGACCGTCGCTCCCGATGCGATTCACCGCAACCCACATGAGCGTCAGCGGCTCGGCGGGCGCCATGGGGAAGTCCGAGTGGAACGAGATCGGGACACCCGCGCGCGCGAGTCCCCCCAGAGGCGAGATGTCGGCCGCCCGCTCGGGACCGAGGCCGTGTTCCGCATAGATCGGAGCCAGCTCGTGCGTGTAGTAGGCGTTGTTGGAGACGTCGACCCCGAGGCGAGCGAGGCGCTCGTGCTGGTCGTCTCGGGCGTAGCCGTAGTGCTCCATCACGACGCGGCGACCGGGCGCGGGCGCCGCCTCTTGCTGCGCTGCGATCTGATCGAGCACGACGTCGAGTCCGGCGTCGCCGTTCACGTGCACGTGGGGATTCCAGCCCGCCTTCCAGAACGTCGCGAGGACGTCGGCTTGCTCCTCGGGCGTCATCATCCACTCGCCATGGTGACCGTCGAGGTAGGGCTCGGTCATTTGCATCAGCTGGCTGAAGATCGCGCCGTCGGCGTAGTACTTCGCGTGCTTCACCACGCGGAGGGAGTCGGTCGAGTCGTCCAGCAGCGTGGCCGCGGCGCGTTCGGCGGCCACGCTGCTTCCTTCGGACCGGAACAGGAACATCGCATTCGGCACGAGGGCGAACCGGTAGGGCGCACCGGATCGCCACATCTCGAACCGCAGCAACCACTTCTCCGCGAACGCATTTACCTGCGGAAAGCCCTGCTCCGCGAGGGTCGTGAGGCCACCCCGATGGAAGACCTCACTCATCATCGCCAGTCCCTCGAGGTAGCGAAGAGGGCTCGTGATCTTCCCGATCATCGGGCTGCCGAGCTCGAGCGCTCCCGCTTCCCACAGGTGGCCGTCTTCCCAGTCGGCGTTCTCGTGTGCGTCGAACGACGCCTTCGTCATCCCGAGCGCTTCGAGGGCCGCGCCGTTGAAGTACATCTCGTGCACGGAACGCTGCCACACGAAGATCGGGCGCGCGGTCGAGATCTCGTCGAGGTCACGACGCGAGAGGGTGCCGTGGTAGGGCGCGTGGTAGCCCCAGGTCATCAACCACTCCCCGGCGGGCCGCTCCCGGTCGAGCTCCCGTAGCCGCTCGAGGTACTGCTCGCGTCCCCGCACCGGCTTCGTTCGTCCCTTGGGTGTCGTCCACTCCATGGCCGACACGATGTCGAGGTTCAGGATCGTCGCGGCGAGCGTCGGATGAACGTGCGGATCGATGAAGCCTGGCACGAGCACGTCGTTCTCGAACGATCGATCCACCACCAGGTCCCGCGCACCCTCCTTTGCACGCACCTCGTCGAGGGAGCCGACCGCGACGATCCGGCCGCGGTCGTCGATCCCGACCGCCGTGGCTTCGGGCCTCGTCGGATCCATCGTGATGATCTTCCGCGCGACGAGGATCCGCGCGGGCGAGCCGGAAGACGAGAGCAGCCCCGCGACCGCCGCCGACACGAGGAGCACCCCGAGGACGACGTCCCGTCGCCTCACACCGCTCACGCGTCGCGCTTGAAGCCCGCGGCTCGCTCGCCCGCCTCGTCCTTGCGGTTCCAGCCGACGACGAGCATGGCCGCACCGCCCGCGGCGAAGAGCCCGCCGACCACGGACCCGAGAGCGACGCAGATGCCGTAGGCGAGAAGCGCGGCGCCCGTGGCGAGATAGCCTGTGCGGTTCATCGCGGCCTCCCGTGGACTACGACACCATGCCGACCACCGAGTCGCCCTCGTGCCGCAGCACGAACCGACTGTCCTCGACGATCTTCTTCTTCGCTTGCTTCTCGACCACGAAGTTCCCGAGATAGAGGACGTCCATCTCCGACCGCGTGAAGGTATTGAAGGCGTTCGCGGGCGTCTCGACGATGGGTTCGCCCTTCAAGTTGAAGCTCGTATTGAGAACGACGGGAACGCCCGTCGCCTCGCCGAACTTCTCGATCATGCGGTGATAGGCGGGATTGGTATCCTTCCGCACCGTCTGCAAGCGGCCCGAGCCATCGACGTGCGTGATCGCCGGAATCACGTCGCGCTTCTCCTCGACGACCGGCACCACGTAGAGCATGAACCGCGCGGGGTACTGCTCCATCGCATTGGGCAGCTCGAAGTACTCCTCGCAGCGCTCCGCCAGCACGCTCGGCGCGAAGGGCCGAAACGCCTCCCGGAACTTGATCTTGGCGTTCACGATCTCCTTCATCTCGTTCCGGCGAGGGTCGGCGATGATCGAGCGCGCCCCGAGCGCGCGCGGTCCCCACTCGAAGCGACCGCGCATCCAGCCCCCGACCTTGCCGGACGTGAGGTCGTCGACCACCCGATCGAAGAACCTCTCGTCGTCCTCGATCAGGGTGTGCGGGAGATCGTGCTCTCTCAAGAAATCGCCGATCTGGCTCTCGGTGTACTCGCTGCCCAGATACGCGTGCCCCAGCGGCCCCACGCGCGGCTTCCCGAGCAGATGGTGGTAGGCCCAGAGGGCGGCGCCGATCGCGCCCCCGTCGTCGCCCGGCGCAGGCGGAATGTAGACCTGCTCGAAACCCGCGTCGCGAAGGATCTTCGCATTCGCCACGGAGTTCAGCGCGACGCCGCCCGACAGACAGAGGTTCTTCGACCCGGTCCTCTTCTGCGCAGAGCTCGCGAGCCGGATCATGATCTCCTCGGTGACCGCCTGGATGGAGGCCGCGACGTCGCAGTAGTACGGATCGAGCGATTTGTCGCCGAGCTTCGGATCGCGCGGCGGCTTCCCCATGTGCTCGGAGAACTTGGGAGAGAGCGTGTTGTCCGGAGAGTAGTGGAACGCGAAGTAGTCGAGGTCGAGCCAATACGAGCCGTCGGCGCCGATGTGGATCATCTTCTTGATCTTGTCGACGTATTTCGGGTCGCCGTAGGGCGCCATCCCCATGACCTTGTACTCGCCCTCGTTGACTTCGAACCCGCAGTACGCGGTGAAGGCGGAGTACAGGAGCCCGAGCGAATGAGGGAAGCGCGCCTCCTGCTCGAGGTCGATCTTCGTGCCCCGCCCCATGCCGACCGTCCCGGTCGACCACTCGCCCGCTCCGTCGACCGTGATCACGACCGACTCCTCGAACGGGGAGCAGAAAAACGACGCGGCCGCGTGGGACATGTGGTGCTCGCAGAACAGGATCTTCTTCGGATCGATCCGCAGCTGATCCTTGATGAGGGGCTTGATCCACAGCTTGTCCGTGACCCACCGGCGCATCGACTCCGTGAAGACACGTTGCGAGCGCGGGAAGGTCGCGAAAGCCGTGAGCAGAAGCCTCTCGAACTTCACGAACGGCTTCTCGTAGAACACGATGTAGTCGACGTCGTGGATCGTGAGGCCGGCCCGGTCGAGACAGAACTGAACCGCGAGCCTCGGGAAGCCGCTGTCGTGCTTGACTCGCGAGAAGCGCTCCTCCTCCGCCGCCGCGACGACGACGCCGTCCGAGACGAGAGCGGCGGCGCTATCGTGGTAGTAGAACGATAGTCCGAGAATGTTCATGCGGTCGAGGACCTCGCGAAAGGCTAGCCGAGGCCCGCGAACCCCACAAGGAGACTCAGGAGCAGTAGAGACGCGGGAGCGACGCGTCGCGCGGAAGGGTCTGGACGACGCCGAGCCCGCGGGCGTAGAGTCCCCGGGCGACATCCAGGATGCATCCCCCCACCGTCTTTCCATCGATCGTTGCCGCGAGCATCCTCGCCACGATCCTCCTCGCGCCATCCCCCGCACCGGCCGCGACGTCCCGCACGGGCGCCCGGTGCTCCGGAACCATCGCGAAGCGGCTCGACCGCTGCCTGGCGCACGTCGCTCGTCGAACGGCCCGATGCGTCTCGGATACCCGGTCGACCTGCCCTCCCGCCGATGCGCACATCGCAAACGCCCTGGAGGCGCTCGAGAATGGTGTGCGGCGCTCGTGCTCGGCTCCCTCCTCGATCGAAGAGGCGGGATTCGACCCCGCGCTCTCGCTCCCCGGACTCCTGGAGCGCCTCCGAAACGCGTGCACCGGCGAGATCGAATCGCTCGTCGCCCGCTCGTTCGGCGGACCGCACACGAAAGTGTACCGCACGGCCGGCTCGCTACGCAGGCCCTGCCTGGAGGAGGCGTTCGAGGAAGGTGTGCGGCTTCTGCGAGGGGGGTTCCGGGCCCAGAGTCGCTGCGTGCGACGCGCGAGGCGGGGCATGCAGTGCTCGGAATCGGCCCTGGAGGCCGAGCTCGCCAGGCTCACGACCCGCGCCGCGACGAAGATCGGCAAGAGATGCAGCAAGCTCGCCGACCTCACGAAGCTCGAAGCTCCGGAGTTTCTCGAGCGCGCGAACGCGCAATCCCGCTGCCTCGTGCCCCTCGCCCACGGGAGCGCGGATCCACTCGATCTCGACTGCGGACCACGCGACGCGATCCCCCTCCCGGAACGCGCGGAGGCGATGCAGGTGGTCCTCGACGAGTCGGTCTGGGGAACGCGGTGCGGCGATGGAAGTCCGTACGCGTTCTGGGTGAGACTCGCTCCGGAGGGAACGCCCGCCGAGAACGTCGTGGTCCACATGCAGGGCGGCGGCGTCTGCCTCTTCAACGACGACTGTCGCCGCGTCTCCGCCGGGCTCTTTCGCGCACTGGACAACAACCTCGCGAGCGGCGGCTACATGTCGAACTCGAACGCGGCCAACCCGTTTCGCGACTGGACCAAGGTCTACCTGCCCTATTGCACCCAGGACGTGCATTTCGGCGGCGGCCGGACCGACGTCTTCCCGGACGTCACCGTCCACCGCTTCGGCGCTCGCAACGTGCGGGCGGCGCTTCGCTACGTCCGCGACCTCCTGTGGACCGAGTTGGACGGAACCACGGAAGGGTACCGACCCGACCGTCTCCGGGTCCTCTTCGGCGGCACGTCGGCCGGTGGGTTCGGCGCCTCGTTCAACTATCACTACCTGCTCGACGACCTTCGATGGTCGCGGGCCACTGCCGCTCCGGGCGCCGCACTCGGCATCGACAACGGCGAGATCCTCGGGATGCGCGGCCTGGGCATCCTATTCGCGGCGTGGGGGGCCGAGCCCTACGAGCCACCCTACTGCCGAAGCAATCGATGCTCGATCGTTCCGGAGCTCCAGGCGCTCCACGCCGAGCGACTCGGCTCCGTCCCGGAGCAACGCTTCCTGAACGTTTCCAACCAGGTCGACAACACGCAGGTGGCCACCACCTTCTTCGATTCCCTCACCGACTGGATCGACGGCCATCGCGCCTCCTACTGCGCGACGCAGGGCATGCCCGGCGTCAACCATTTCCTCCCCGCACGGCCCGGGCACATCCACACCATTCTGGGCAACGGCAGCCAATTCCCGAACCTCTCGAGTCACGGCGTCACCATCGGGGAGTGGCTCGGAAGCGCGATGGCCGACCCGGCCTCGGTGGACGATCTCGTGGAAGAGGGTGACCTCGCCTCGCGCTACGGTGCCGGGCCGTACACCTGTCCCGTCGGCCCTCCATCGCCCTGACCATGCGCTCGCTCGCGAGCTCGCGCGCGCTCCTGGCGCTCCTCGCCGTCAGCCTCCTGGCCTGGATCGCGTGGGCATGGATCGACGTCCCGCATGCGCTCGCATGGGCGCGGAGCCTCTCGGGGCCCGTTCCGGCCCTCGTGCTCGTCCCGCTCCAGACGGCCGTCTCTCTCTCTTTCTCTCCGATCCCGAGCGACGTCGTGGGCATCGCGCTGTGTGTCGTCTACGGTTTCACCACGGGGAGCGTGCTCGTTTGGCTCGCGTGGATGCTCGGCGCGTGGATCGAGTACGCCCTCGTCCGCCGCATCGCCCGACGGGTCGACCAAGACGCGGCGCGCCAGAAGCTGCCTCGCTGGCTACAGCGGCTTCCGGTCGATCACCCGGCATTCCTGATCTGCGGGAGATGGTTCCCGCTCGGCCCCCACCTCGTGAACTCGGCCGCCGGCGCGGCCGGCATCGCGCTGTGGCGCTTCACGTGGACGGCAGCGGTCGGCATCGCGCCGGTGGCGTTGGTCATCGCGGCCGTCGCGTCCGGCCTCCTGGCGGCCGGTGCGACGGATCCGGCGCCGACCGACCCCTCCGGACGCGACGTCGCTCGATCGGTCGAATCGCGCCCGATCAACGCGGCCGGTCTCCGGGGCGTTGCCCCGGGGACCGGCCGACTCACTCACGATCGCACCCGATTCGTCCGCCGCCCGCGGAAGGAAAGGAGAGACCCGGTCCGGCACGATTCTAATGCAGTGAATTAGTTTTTCTATACGCCCTACAGGCGGTCCCAACAAGGGAAACGAACGGAGAGCGAAAAAGTCTCTCGGGCCGGGACGAATCCGACGTTGACAGGCGCGTGACCCGACCCGCATATCTATTCAGACCATGCGAGTCCTCTTTTACTACCGGGGCATCGAGAATCTGGGCGTCGGCTACTGCATGTCGATGCTGAAGGCGAACGGGCACGAGATCGATCTGATCTTCGACCCGGGACTCGACGACAACCTCTTCGTCAAGTTCCCCCACCTCGCGTGGATGAACCGCCACCAAGAGCTGCTCGACCGGGCCAAGGGGTTCAAGCCCGACCTGATCGCGATGGGCTGCCTCACGAACCTCTATCCGTTCGCGACGAAGATGGCGGAGAAGCTGAAGGAGGCGATGCCGGAGGTCCCCATCCTCATGGGTGGTCACCACGCGCAAGCGCTTCCCGACTACATCCTCGAGAACCCGCACATCGACATGGCGTGCATCGGGGAAGGCGAGATCGCCCTCCTCGAGCTTGCGAATCGCATGGAACGCGGAGAGGACTACACCGACATCCCGACGATGTGGGTGAAGAAGGACGGCCTCATCCACCGCAACGAGATGGGGCCGCTTCAGAACGAGCTCGACGAGTTCCCGTTCCCCGAGAAGCAGCTCTGGTACGAGTACGGCTGCTTCAAGGACAACCTCGAGGTCTTCACCGGCCGCGGTTGTCCGTTCAAGTGCACCTTCTGCAACATCCACTACCAACGCGAGATCTTCAAAGGGAAGGGCAACTTCCTCAGGAAGCGCTCGATCCCGAACGTGATCGAGGAGCTGAAGCAGAACCTGCAGAAGTACGACCCGCAGTACGTCTCGGTGCACGACGACAACTTCACGACCAACCCGAAGTGGGTCGAGGAGTTCTGCGAGGCCTACCGCAAGGAGATCAATCTCCCCTGGTACTGCTTCGGATACCCGACCACGATCCGCCCGCAGCTCGTCTCGGCGATGAAGGCGGCGAATTGCCACACGATCTTCATGGGCGTCGACTCCGGCGACCCGGACATCCGCCGACACATGATGGAGCGTCCCATGGAGGACGACCTCATCAAGACCGCAGCCAAGCGGATCCTCGACGCGGGCATCGGCCTGCAAGCGTCGTGCATCTACGGGAACCCGGGGGAGACCCCGGAGCAGATGTTCAAGACGCTCCAGATGGTCGACGAGATCCAGCCGACCCAATCCTCGGCCTACGTCTTCTACCCGTTCCCGAAGACGAAGATGTACGCGAAGTCGGTCGAGCTCGGGTATCTCGACGAGGAAGGTGAAGAGAAGGTCCGCCAGGGCATCTCCGGCTACCACCACGAGTCGATCCTGAAGCATCCGCACAAGGAGCTCGCCGAGACGCTCGCCAAGATCACTCCCGTCTACGCGAAGTCACCGGAGTGGATGAAGCCGGCGATCCGCTGGATCATCAAGAAGCGAATGAAGCGGCTCGCTCTCTTCCTCTACGTGCTCTTGATTCCGCTGACGTTCCCGTACCTGGGCGTCGAAGGCATCAAGGTCACGATCCGGATGGCGTGGAAAGCCTTGATGGGCCATCGCGCTCCGAAAGCCGACGCCGTTCCGGAGGAGGCGCAAGCAGCGTAGCGGGCTGGCGGCGAGCCACCGGAGCCGAGACGTTGACGCGCGAGGGAGGATCCAGTTCCACCCGCGCGCTCGCCTGGTTCACCGGCATCCTCGCGCTGCTCCTGGCGTACGGCCCCGCCCTACGGCGGAGCTTCGCCCGCTCCCTCGAGCCCCTCGTCGTCAACGACGACGCACGACAGCAGATCTTCCCGCTCCATCGCTGGGTGGATCCGTCGGCGTTCCCGCAGGACTACATCACCGATTACTACCTGAACGCCTTCCTGCCGCTCGGGTACCGCGCGCTCTACCGAACCGCGACGTTGGTAGGGGATCCGCTGATCACGAGCGCGGTGCTTCCGTACGCCCTCCTGGTCGTCCTGCTCGCCGCGATCGCGTTCACCGCGAACCGGATCGGCGGCATCGTCGCCGCGTTGCTGGCGATGGCGCTCTGTCTCACGGGCTCCACCTACCTGCATTCCCTCTCGGGCGGATTGCCCCGCGCGTTCGGCCTGCCCGTGCTGGCGATCGGCGTGGCGACGTTGGTCGCCGGTCGCGCCCGGCTCGCGATGGCGTCCGTCTGGCTCGGGGCGGCCCTCTACCCGGCCGCGGGCGCCCTGGTGGGCATGACGACCAGCGCCGTCTGGCTCCTTCTGCCTCGACTCGATCGAGGAGACGCCGCCGCCTGGTCCCTCGGCCGCCGGCTCGCGATGCTGGCCGTGACGGTCGTCGTGAGCCTCGGCTTGCTCGCCCCGATGATTCTGGGCGCACGCCCGTACGGTCGCATGCTCTCCGTTGCGGACGTCGAAGAGTATCCCGAAGTGGGTCGAGGGGGGAGATTCGACGACGACGACGTCGCCCCGTGGCCGAGCTACTGGGTCCATGCGCGAGAGGTCGCGCTCCGCTCCGTCGTCGGCCACGGAGCAGCCTGGATCGAGTCCGAGGGCGCGCGAGCGCCGGGGTTGTGGATGCCGTTCCTCGGGGTGATCCTTCTGGGCTGGGGGAGGCTGCTCGTGCGATCGGCCGCCGCACGCGTCGTCACCGCGATGCTCGCGACGGCGTTCCTGGGCAACCTGCTGGCGCGGGCTCTGGAACCGTTTCTCTATCTGCCGTCCCGGTACGTCACGTATCCGGTCCCGCTCGTTTGCGCCGTGGCGATTCCGTCCGGCCTGGTCAGCGCCTGCGAGTGGGCGGCGCACTCGCTGGGCCGAGCCCGGGTCGGGCCCTGGGCGGCCGCGGCCCTCGGTGGCGTCGCACTCCTCCTGGTCGGGGCGCACGGCGACGCCCGCCTGGGCCTCACGCGCGACGCAGGGCGGTACGCGAGTCTGCTTGCATTCGTGGAGACCCTCCCACACGAATCTCTGCTCGCGGGTTTTCCCCGGGGGCCGATCAACGACGTCCCGCTCTTCGCTCGACGAAGGATCTTGATGGGGTACGAGACGCACGTCGTCTTTCACGAAGGCTACACGGCGGAGATGCGTCGCCGGCTGCGTGCGTTTCTCGCGGCATACTACGCAACGACGCCACGACCGCTGCGGACCCTCCAGACGGAGTTCGGCGTGAGCCACGTGCTCGTGGACCGACGGCACTTCGGTCCGCGCTCGCCCCGCTACTTCCGACCTTTCGGAGCATGGGTCGAGGGCGCGCGGGCGCGCAACGACGGGAAGCCGCTCCTGCTGTCCGCCGAAGCGAGGCGCGCGGAGGTGTGGAGGCAGGGGTGGCTGAGTCTCGTCGACCTGACGCGCCTGCTGGATGGCCCACACGCTCAGGGTTCGAGATAGCCCAGGGCTCGCAGCGCCTCTCGAGTCGAAGCATCGATGTCGGCGGGCGCGCGTGGCTCTTCGCGTCGACGACTCGAGACGTGACGTGCCAGCTCGTGTCGGAGCTCCGACGCGACGTCCGGCTCGGGCGCGGCGACCGGCGCCTCGAGCCCGAGGCGTGGCCGGATCCGGAAGAACCTCTCGACTCCCCGCGGGCCGACGAGCAGCTTCCACTCGTCGGTGACGACGGTCTTGATCGGCCCCAGCTCGGAGAAGCGAGGCGCCGCGGCGCGCTCGATCGGCCGCCCACGCTCGTCGAGCAACGCCCGCCCCGCGACATCGCTCGGGGGCTTCAGCCCGAGCAGCCGAAGAACGGTCGGAGCCACGTCGATGCCCTGCGCCGGGAGATCGGAGGCGGCCGGGGCGAAGCGGGGCGACCAGAAGAGAGCGAAGCTTCGAATGACCTCGTTGTAGAGGGTCTTCCCATGGCCGAGTCCCCCGTGCTCGTAGAACTCGTCGCCGTGGTCGGAGACGAGGACGATCAAGGTGTCGTCCAGCAGCCCTTCCTCGTCGAGCCGGGCTCGAAGGTCTCCGATCAAGCCATCGAAGTAGCGGATCCCCTCGTCGTAGAGCGCCCGCGTGAACTCCAGATCCACATCCGCGAGCTCCGGGACCCGCCCGTTTCGATAGACCTCCCGTCCGACGTCGGTGCGGTAGCGCGCAGGGACGTGACCTCGGCCGTAGGGATTGTGGGTATCGAGGTAGTGCAGATAGAGAAACAGCCCTCGATCCCGCTCGGCGCGGAGGATCTCCATCGCGACGTCGTTGATCGCGGCACCGCCGTGGCGCAGCGCCGAACCGTCCGCCCCCGAGACCAGGTAGCGTTCGTAGCCCTGAGCGAAGCCGTAGTCGTCTCGTAGCCAGGGATTCGCCACGACCGCCGCCGTCTCGAAGCCGCTCGCCTGGAGCCGCTCGGCCAGGGTGTCGACACGTGCGGGAAGAGTCGGCGGCACACCGACGGCGTCCTCCGAGAAGCCCCGCATCCTGGGCCAATACTCGATCCCCAGCGCTCCGGGGTAGTCGCCGGTCAGAAGTGCGGCCACGGACGGAACGGTGTGGGACGACTGCGCGACCAGGTTGCGGAAGAGCACGCCCTCGCGTGCCAGGTCGTCGATATGGGGGCTCGTATCGCGCGGGTAGCCCATGGCGCCGAGGTGGTCGGCCCGGAGGGCGTCGGCGACGATCAAGACCACGCGCTCGAATCTCGGGGGTGCCGGCGTCCGGGTGCACGCAGAGGCGGCGGCACCCAGGAGGCACAGGACGGCCGCAGCGAGAGCCCGGGAGCCCCTCAGTCGGCGTCGAGCTCCCTCCGCATCTCTCTCGCCGTATCGACCCCCGCCGCACCGCCCTCGGACTCGAGTCCGGCGATCACGCGTCGGCGTTCGGAGTCGCTCTTGTTCTGCGAAAGCTTCCACTTTCCCTCGATCCGATCGATCACGAGGTCGAATGCCACGATGCCGCGCAGCATTCCATCGATGAAGTCGGAGGGGGCGTCGGCGGTCGTCCACGGCGCATCCCGGCCCTGCTCACTCTGCCCGACGAGCTCCTCCATCCGCTCCCTCACGACCGACGGTGAGTCCAGAATCCGCGGGCGCCCGTAGACGTGGACCGCGACGTAGTTCCACGTCGGAACGTTCGACGCCGACTCCATCCATGCTGGCGAAACGTACGCGTGGGGTCCCTGGAACGTGACGATCACTCCCGCTCGCCCATCGAAAGCCTCCCACTGGCGATTCGCGCGTGCCACGTGTCCGAACAGCACACCGTGCGGCCCTTCACTCGGGCGAAGCACGAAGGGCATGTGACTCGCGACGAGGCCTTCCGGCGACTGCGAGACCATCGTGCCGAACGGCTGCTGGCGAACGAGGGCATGGAGGCGCTCGACATCCTCGACGTCGAAGTGCTTCGGGCGGTACATCGGGCCGGTTGTAACGCGAAGCACCCGCCGCACGAAACGTTCTCCACGCCCGTGGAAGCCGGCTCACACCGGGGCGCGGCCGTCCAGGACCGTGCCGCGGAAGAACTCCCGGTTCGATTCGGTGCAGAACCCATGGGCGTTGTCACACATGAAGCGACGAAACGGGTCTGCGTCGAGCCACCCGTGCTCGATGTGCTCGTACGCCTCGGGAAGAGCTTCGCGTCGAGCTTGGCGGGATCGAAGGCCCGAATCCCTTCGGGGCCTCAGTTCTCGCAGTGGCCGATCAGGTCCACCAACATTCGAACGGCCCAGGTCACGCCACCCTCCAGAAGGGCGAGACGGAGACCCGGATGGCGATGGAAGACGCCGCCGAAGAAGAGCGGGCGACTTGGCCGTCGCCTCGCTCGCCGCTCCGAAATTCGTGCTCGATCCCGGGGATGGACTCGAAGAAGTGCCCATCGGCGTCGATGACGGGATGGGACAGGCTCGATCGGATCTCTGGCGCGGTCTTCGGCGTCCAGGAACGCGCACTCACTCGGCCGAGCGTGGTTTCGGGGAGAGAAAGATCAGGGCGAGAAGCATCACCGTGAGCGCGATCAGCATGTAGTTCTCGACGCGAGCGATCCAGTGCATCTCCTCGACTGCCTTGTCCCCGAGGCTCATCTGCCTCTTGCCCTCGGCGAGCTGGATCTTCGAGAGGGCCCGCAGGTCTTCCTGCAGATTCGCCATCTCGCCTGCGAGACGCTGACGTTCCGCGAGACTCAGGTCCGTCGCCTCGGTGAGACGAAGCTCGAGCTCCGTCGCCTGGAGGATCTCGACGTTGGATTCGAACCGAGCCAGAGCCTCCGCTTCCTTCGGTGTCAGCTTCGTCGCACGGAACTCCCGGAGGCGGTCGTCGATCTCTTGGTTCACGCGAGCGTTTCGGTCCGCGTAGAACGCGGCGTCGCGAGAGATGGTCGCGATCTCCTTGCCATGAAGCAGCGTCGAGAGCTCGAAAATGAGGCCCTTCACGACCAATCGATCCTCGTAGATCTCTTCGACGGCTTCCTGAACCTGCTCGAAGTTCTCCACGTTGGAGCGGCCCGTGAGCACGACGAAAAGAACGACGCTGATCAACCCCAGAGCCAACACGATCTTGACGGGCATGCTCACGGTAATTCGATTTCTATCCGAGCCCACGCATCCGTCAAAGCCCGATTCATCGGATCGTGGAGATCTTCGGGGCCTCGAGCCCGCGCTCGAGGCTGCGGGCTCTCTTCGACGACCGATCGTTGGCGGCGCCGGTGTCCTCCCGGCTCCGACGGCCTTCCGGTCCGGGCCGCCACACGGCACGAAACAGACTTGATGCCGGAGCCCGGGGCTCGCAAGCTGAGGGGAAGTGGCCGACGCAGACTCCAGAGAATGGTGGCGGGACGGTGTGCTGGGGCGGCTGATCGCGGGCGGGCAAGAGGTCCCGGTCGGGATGCTCGCCGGTCTCGGTCCGGGCGCCGACGCGCTCGGGCTCGATGCACTCCTGATCCGGCCCGCCTCGAAGAAGCACGGACGGGAGATTCTGGCCGCCGCGCGAGACGAGGGCCTTCGCATCCTGATCGAGCTCGAGCCCGACGGCGGCGCTGCCCCCGAAGCGCTCACGGACGCCGCTCGACACTGGCTGGAAGAGGGAGCCGCTGGCGTGTCCCTCGATCTGCCGACGCGAACCCCCACCCCCACCAAGGCGACCGTGACCCGGCTCTACGGGGAGCCAGACGAGAGCGAGACCGCGCCCCGGACGCTCCTGGAGGTCGCACGAGGGGTCGTCGACGGCTTCCACGGCCGCGTCCTCGTCGGACGGAGAACGAACGATGCGACGAGGGCAGCTCCCGCGGGCCCCCATCTCGTCGTGGAGACGGTGCTCCTGCGCAAACCATGGCGCGCCCCCGCGTTCGGCCAGTCCCTCGACGACTGCGCGCGCGCCCTGCCTCCGCACGCCTGGCCCGGCTTCGCGATGGGCGCGCCTCGACGCGGCCCGTTTGCCGTCGGACTCTCGATGGACGACGCGCTCGCCGTCTCGGCGGCACTCCACCTGACGATTCGCGGCACGCCGTGCATCGAGCTCGAAAGCGAAACGGAGCTTCCCGACCACGACGTGCGCCGCGAGTGGTACCGACGCGTGATCGATCTACGCAACGCCGAGGACGCCCTCCGACGCGGGAACTTCCGACGAATCCGCCAGGAGAAATCAGTCCTGGGCTACCTCCGCGAGTTCGAAGCGCAGCGACTCGCCATCCTTCTGAACTTCGGCCGGCGTCCACGCACCGCACGCCTTCCGACGGGCTTCGGATGGACCACCGTGCTCGGCCGCGGCATCCCGGAAGGCCACCGATTCGCCGGCGGGGAGCTGTCGTTGCCGGGCTGCGGCGTACTCATCGCCCGCGCCGGAGCGCCGCACTCCCGGACGCTCGGAGGCACCGGCCAACGCCGCGCCACCGGACGGTGACGGGCGAAGATCGAGGGTCCGCATCTGCTACAACGCGCGCATGGCCACGTACGAGTTCGAGACGATCCGCGTCGAGCGCATCCGCGACGTCCTGAGGGTCACGATCGCGCATCCTTCGAGTCCCCTGAATGCCGTCGACGAAGTTCTTCACCGCGAGCTCGCGCTCCTGTTTCGCGAGCTGAAGCGCGAAGACGACGCCCGCGCGATCCTTCTCACGGGGAGCGGCAAGGCGTTTTCGGCCGGGGGTGACTTCAACTGGTTTCCCGAGTTTCAGAAGCCCGAGGTTCTCGAAGAGGTGCGGCGCGATGGAAAGCAACTCGTCTCGGATCTCCTCGAGGTCGAGCTGCCGATCGTCGCCGCCGTGAACGGCCCGGCGGTCGGGCTGGGCGCGTCGATCGCGCTGCTCTGCGACGTCATCTTCGCGTCCGAGAAGGCGACCTTCGCCGATCCTCACGTACGCGTCGGCATCGTCGCGGGAGACGGAGGCGCGGCGATCTGGCCGCTACTGCTCGGACCGGCGCGGGCGAAACAATACTTGATGACCGGCGACGCGATTCCCGCGACCGAAGCCGAACGCATCGGCCTCGTCAATTTCGTGCGGCCACACGAGGAGCTCGCGGCCGACGCCCTGGCGTTCGCCGAGCGACTCGCCACGGGTGCGCCCCTCGCCGTCAAGTTCACGAAGCTCGCAGTGAACAAGCTCGTCAAGGACGCCGTCCATACGGCGTTCGACACGTCCCTCGCCCTCGAGCTGGTGACCTTCCGCAGCGAAGATCACAGGGAAGCTCTCGAGGCCCTGCGGGCCAAGCGCGAACCGCGGTTTCGGGGCCGCTGAAGGGCCGCATTGCGGGAACACCGCGAAGATGACACCAATTCTGAGTCCACACAGGTTGGCGCTCCCCGGCAGCCGCTTGCCCACGCAAGACCCCCGCTCACGAGTGCCAGAGAAAGGAAGATAGTAACGTGCGCAAGCTCATCCTCGCCGCCGCGGTGGCGGCCCTTCTGCCCTCGGGAACCGCCTCGGCGGAACCCAAGCTGGAGACCGACGACCAGAAGACGCTCTATGCGCTCGGCGTCGCGCTCTCCCAGAACCTCGCACCCTTCAGCCTCGCTCCGAACGAGGTGGAGATCGTGACGATGGGCCTCTCCGACGGAGCGTTGGGCAAGGAGCCGAAGATCGACGTCAACGCGCAGCGCGCCAAGTTCCAGCAACTCGCGCAGTCCCGGCAGAGCGCTGCGGCCGCCAAGGAGAAGGAAGCGAGCAAGGACTTCCTCGAGAAGGCCGCGAAGGAAGACGGCACGGAGAAGACCGAATCCGGCCTGATCTACAAGGAGACGAAGGCCGGTGAGGGAGAGTCGCCGAAAGCGACCGACCGGGTGACGGTGCACTACCACGGCACGCTCACGGACGGCACCGTGTTCGACTCCTCGAAGGACCGGGGCCAACCCGCCACGTTCCCTCTGAACGGCGTGATTCCGTGTTGGACCGAAGGCGTGCAGAAGATGAAGAAGGGCGGCTCGGCCCGCCTGATCTGCCCCTCCGACATCGCGTACGGAGACCGCGGTGCTCCGCCCAAGATCAAGCCCGGCGCGACGCTCATCTTCGACGTCGAGCTGATCGAGATCGCCGAAGGCGCGAAGGCTCCCGCGAAGCCGCCTGGACATCCGTAGGGAACCCGAGGGGTTGCGCGGCGCCGGCTCGAGGGTCGGCGCCGCGCCCGTCCCCATGTTGAACCTGGCACAGGCCACCGACCCCGGCTGGGTCCAACGCGCCCTGGCCGATCTGGACGAAGTCCTGATCGACCACGCGCACTGCGAGAAGAAGGCCGCATCGACCGCCGTCAGCCTCCTCTTCCGCTACCCCGAGCGGCACGAGCTGCTGGAGCCTCTCTCCCAGCTCGCACGCGAAGAGCTCGAGCACTTCGAGCTCATGCTCGGGCATCTGGACCGCCTCGGCATCCGCTTCTACCGGCAGCTGCCGAGCCCCTACGCTGGCGAGCTGATGAAGGCGATCCGGCCGAACGAGCCGGAGCGCGCAGTGGATACTCTCCTCTGCCTGTCTCTCATCGAGGCCCGGAGCTGCGAGCGGATGAAGCTCCTCGCCGACGCACTCGAGGAGCCCAGCCTGAGGGAGCTCTACGCGAGCCTGCTCGCGAGCGAGGCTCGCCACCACCAGACGTACGTCGATCTCGCACGGGCCATCGAGCCCGACGTGGACGTACGCGGCCGCCTGCGCGAGCTGGCCCAGCACGAGGCATCGGTCATCGCCGCCTCGCCCGAGATGCCGCGGATGCACGCGTGATCGCCACGCGCCCCGACCGCGACCGTCCTTCCCCCACGCTGCGGGCCAGGGACCGTCAGGGGGCGGGAGGTCCCGCCCACGGAAGGCGCGTCTCGTCGAGGTCGATCTCCCAGAGCACGCCCCCGGCGCGGGCGTGCCGGGGATTCAGAAACCAATCGAGTGACTCCGCCGGCGGGATGCGCCGGACGACCCGCGGCGTCAGAGCCTCCAGGCCGTCGAGCCGGGGCTCCTGCCCGGGTGGAAGAAGGTAGAAAACGCGGCGCCCCCGCATCTTGTGGAACAGAGGCGGATGCACCGGGTTCACCGGCAGCATGGCGAGCTCCGCGTCGTACACGGCTCGTGCATGCGTGTAGTGGCTGATGTTCTCGGCCGGACGCCCCAGAGCGGGCGACGTGATCACCACCGAGCCGGCGGGCACGAACCGCTCGACGGAGCTCCGCGACCGCGCGATCTGCGCCCCCTGGTACGGATCGCGCCAACCCGCCCCCCCGGAGATCTCGACGACCCCGAGCACCATCAGCAGGATCGCCGCCGCGACGGGAACCAACGTCCGCATCCGCGCCGCGAGCTCGCCCGGCCGCGCGAGGATCGACGAGAGAGCCGCCAACATCGCGAGAGCGATCGCGGTCGGCCGGGGGGCGGGAACGAATCCCACGCCGATCCCGAGCCACGCCCGCGCGACGACCGCGGCCAGCCCGAGCCACGCCACGATTCGCCACCAACGCCCCGCCTGCGGCTCGGCCGCGCGCTGGCACCCGAGGACCGCCCCGGCCGCGACGAGCGGCATCGAGCAGAGAGATACCCCGGCCAGATACCTCGGATCCGGATGCCCCCAGAAGCCGTAGAAGATCGTTCCAGTGATCGCGTAGGGCGCGAAGACCGCTACCAAGAGGCGCGCGCGAAGGAGCCCCCAGACGACGGCCACCACGGCCGGCACCGCGAGCCATCCGAACGAGCCCGACAGCAAAGCGAGGTTTCCGGGAAAGGTACGCGCGAAGTGGGCCGCGCGAAAGCCGCCTCCCGCCGGAACCACGAAGCTCGCGGCATGTGCCTCCGCAGGGAACGGCGAGAGAGCGGCGAGAAAGTATCGAAACTCGGAGCCCTGCGTGAACGCGAACGGGTTTCCCAAGACCGCCCAGTTGTACGCAAAGAGCGGCAGCGCCCCGACCGCGAAGCCGAGCGCGCCCCGGCCGGCCGAAGCGACGACGCCGCCCCGGACGAGGGCCACACTCCCCAGAGACGTCACGTAGAGCGCCGAGTCGGGCCGAACGACACAGGCAAGGCCGAGGGCGAAGCCCGCCGCGACGAATCGGCCCCGGACGGCCGCGATCAGAGCGAGCAGCCCGAGTAGGTGCGCCGGCAGATCGCGCGCGACCGTGATTCCCCAGAGGTGCACGTCCGTCGGTAGCAACAAGAGAAGCCAGACCGACGCGGCCGCGCCTCCGTACGCCAACTCCTCGCTCTCCCTACGGAGACTCAGGAACGCGAGTCGAGCCAGGAGAGCGAAGACGACGAGGTACAGAGCGGGATTCAGCCAATGCTCCCCACGCTCCCCGAACACCGCACCGGCGACGGCCAGCATCGCGGGGAAGCCCGGCGGGTATCGCGAATGCAGGACGCCGAGGTGCAGCTGGTACGTCTGGGACATCGCGTCGAAGCGACCTCTCCTCCACTCCGGCAGGAAGTCGTAGAGCGAATCCGTGCGTGTGACCCGCCCCTCGCGCATGTCACGGGCCATCGAGAGAAACGCGTACTGGTCGCTCGCGAGATACCAGGTATTGAGGCGCTGCAGCCCGTAGCACGAGGCGACGACGCCGCTCGCGATCACGAAGAGCGCGATCCCACGAATCGCGCGCGCTTGCGCCGTCTCGTTCACCCGGAGAAGCCACCGTGGCGCCCGCGTCGCGACGCCGACGCTCTCCCTATCCCGAGGCGCAGCGCGCAACAACGTGGCGGACCGGGGCGAGTGCCGCCTCCCTCTGGACCGAATCGCTCTGGACCGGAGTGCAGATCGACCCCGCCGAGGAAGGTGGCACCGAGCGCGACGGGGTGGCGGGCCGCCTGTCCACGCACGCGGAATCCGGCGTCCGGAATATCGGACGCCGGAACTCCCGCTCCTGGCGGGCACTCGGGTTCTCGAGGCATCTGTGGGCACGAGCCTTGCGTCGTGGAGTGCTGGAGGTCGGCACGTACCCATGAACCGTGAGAACGGAGGCCTACTCTTCCTCGTCGCGCTCTTGTTCGGCGGCGCGGCATTGTCGACGACGGTCGACTCTCCTCCGAGCTCGAGCGCAGGGCCGGGCGCATCCATCGGCATGTCGGCGCGAGCGCCCGGAGTCGATTGCGAACGAGGAGCGCGCCAAGTCCTCGCAGAGTTTTTCGACCTCCGGCCCGAGGAGCCCGAACGAGCCACCTGGCGGGAGCGGTATCTCGTGCGCCTGGCCGAGGGAGACCTTCGCGTGGCCGAATCCGATCCCGCAGGGGACGGGGAATCGATCGAGCTCGATCGGATCACCGCCCACGCGAAGGATCGTCCGGTGGAGTTCCTCGTCGCGACGATTCCCGACCCGCTCGACTCCCACGTCGGCTGGCTCTTCGACCAGCAACTCGACGCGATCGAGCGCGCGATCGAGGGAACCGGACACTCTCTCGACCGCTTCAGCCTACCGTGGGAATGCTCCTTCGACGATCCGGCTGGATCCGACGCCCACCGCGAAAGGCCCGGCGTGCTCCTCTTCAAGGGCGCCGACCACCTCCTGGTGCTCTTCCTGGTGGGCGAAACACCGACATGGGGCGTGCAGAAGGATGCCATGCGCGAGGCGCTCGACTTCATCGCGAACTGGCAGGCAAGGACCAACGCTGGCGAGCGCAGCATCTCGATCATCGGCCCCACGTTCAGCGGTGCCGGGACGTCCCTCCGGATCGTCCTGAGCAACTGGAAGAAGAAGCAAGAGAATTCGGCGTCCACGAGACTCAAGATCCGCTCGGGTTCGGCCACCGGGGGCGATTGGCTCCAGGAATTCTTCCACAGAGAGGGCTTCGAGTTTCAGGCAGTCGTACACCCGGACATCGCGCTCCTGCGGGAAGCGGCCCGGTTCTTCGAGAGCGACCGCCACGGGAGCAGCAAGCCGAAGATCGCGGTGCTCGCGGAGTCGGGCACATCCTACGGGCAATCCGTGCTGATCACGGCCCAACGCCTACGCGGGATCGAAGGGCTCGAAACGATGGCGCTGTCGTTTCCGTTGCACGTCTCGCGCGCGCGATCCGCCTTGCAGGAGGTCGAGCGACGGGGCCGCAGCGAGGGGGCCGACCTGGCATTCGATCCCCAGCCCGCTCTTCACGTGCCCCTCGGGGACTCGGGACGAGCTCGCGACGTCCTGCCGGCCATGACCGGCCCCCTGACGTCGGCCGCAGCCGAGCAATCACTCGCCACGATCTTCTCGACGCTCTCACACGAGGAGCTCGACTTCGTCGGCATCTTCGCGAGCGACGTTCGTGACAAGCTCTTCCTGGCGAAGGAGATCAAGCGGTACCTGCCCGACGTACAGCTCTTCACCACCGAGAGCCACGCCCTGTTCGCGCATCCGCGCTTCCGCGACGAACTCGACGGCATGATCGTCGTCTCGACGTATCCACTCTACGCGACGAACCAGATCTGGAGCTTCCCCTTCTTCGGTAGGACGCAGCGCACCCACTTCCCATCCGAAGCGGCCCAAGGGGCCTTCAACGCAACGACGACTCTCCTGGTCGAACAGGAGCGGGCGTGTGGAGAACGCCGCACGTTCACGCACTACGGCGCCATGACGCCTCTCGAATACGGTGCGCCGTTCGCTCTCGAGGCGAGCGACGGCAAACTCTGGCGACCACCGATTTGGATCTCCGTGGTCGGTCGAGGCGTGGCCTGGCCCGTTGCGTTCGAGCCCGATCCACGCGGCGAACCTCTCCCCACTCCAGTCTCGAGCCCGAGCCGATGCGCCAGCCCGACGCCATGCACGAGCCCGACCCCGGCGCCGCCACCGTACGTGTACGAGTGGAAGCAGCAATCGGCTCCGCCCAGACCCACCCTCGAGATCCATCGGCCGTTCTCCTGGTACCTCGGGCTTCTCCTCGTCTCCGGCGGAGTCTTCCTGGCGTGGTCCCACTTTCGCTTCACCGAGCATCCCACCGGGAAGAACGAGACCTCGTGGGAGCCGCTCTGGTACCTCGAGCCGACACCGAACCCCGACGAGAAGTACGCGACGGCACGCCGGTACCACTCCATCGGCGTCTTCGTGATCTTGATCGTCGGAATGAGCGCCTTCCTCATGGTCTTCCTCGCACCGGCGATCCTCGAGCATCGCGAGTTCCTCGACGCGAGCGGATGGCTCCCCTGGGGTTGGCGCCTCCAGGCAGCAGGCCTTCTCGCCATCCTGATCGCCATGATCGCCCTGCTCGGGCAACTCCTGTACGCCAGTGGCACCCGCGTGCCTCCGCTCGTCGTCGCCGTGGGCAGCGCGGTCCTCCTCTTCGCCTTCGCCTGGCGCATCGCCGATCACTTCGCAGACTCGGGCCAAGTCGCGGTGTTCTACGCCCGCGCCAGCGACCTCGCCAGCGGAGTATCACCGCTCGGCCCGGTTCTGTTCATGGCGATCGCCCTCGGGTGGTGGTTTCTGTGCAATCTGCGCCGAATCGCGATCCTCGAACGAGCCAGCGCACGGCGGGAGCCGGAGTCGGGCGACCGGGTGGCTGGGCGAGAGTGGCACGACCTCGCCTCCGTCGCGAGCTCGCCGTTCTTCCTCCAGTGGCCCCGGATGTTCCTCGTTCTCTTCGGCGGCGTGGCGATGCCCGCTCTCATCGTAGGAGGGCGAACTCTTCCGTCGTTCGAGGGACCTCTGTTCGACTTCTTCGTCCGTCCGTTCGGCATGGTCGCCGTGCTCTGCACCTTCGTCCTCGGCGTCAGTCACTTCGTGGGAATCTGGGGCCGCCTCCGAAACGTCCTGGACCGGGCAGCCACGGAGCCGTGGATGAGCGGCTTCGAACGTCTTGCTCCGTCGATCCTGGGCGGTCGTAGCGCGTTCGCGGCAGCGGCTTGCCCGGCCGAAGCGCTCGAAGCGTCGGTGACGCGGGCTCTCTGGCTGCAAGAGCGGATGACGGTGCCCATCATCGATCCCGTGGCGCTGCGCGCCACGCTCCGGACGGATCTCGACGCCATCACGCGAAGCAGTCCGCTCCATCCCCCCCACGAGATCAAGAGCCAGCCCGCGCTCTCTCGACTGTCGCACGAGCTTCGAGACGCGCTCGGCGTCGCCGAGGCGCACCTACCCGGCGTCGACGACGACTCCCCGTTCCGGAAGACCGCCGAAGAATTCGTAGCGCTGGAGACGATCCGCCGGATCACGCCCTACCTCTACGTATTGCGAAGACTCCTCATCTTCGTGACGGCGTGCGCGATGCTCACGCTCCTGACCGTCAGCTCCTACCCGTTCCAGCCTCGCGGAATGCTCCACCTCGTGACTCTCGCGATGGTCGTGACGTCCGTAGGATCGGCGCTCCTCGTCCTATGGCGACTCGATCGACATCCGGTGTTCCGGGCGGTCGCCTCCGAAGGCGGGGGATCCGGCTCCGTCGCGACCGAGTACCTCCTGCAGGCCCTGACCTACGCCGTCGTCCCGCTGCTCGGGCTCCTCGCCAGCTTCTCACCCGAGCTCGCGAAGATTTTCTCGGAGCTCGACTCGGCGATACGAGTCTTCCGCTGAACCGTGCTACTTGAGCTGGCCCGTTCGCGAGGTGTCGTAGCCCTGGAGCTTCACCACCGCGGCCCGGAAGGACTCGCCGCGGATCACGGAGAGGAGGCGTTCGCCCGCGGCACTCTCCGCGAAGTCCTTCCGGAGCACGAGGTCGTAGTCCTCGCGTTCGATCGGGACGAAGTCGAGCCCGAGCGCGGAGGCAGCCGAGTGGACGCCCAGACCGACATCGACGAGCCCGCTTCGGACGGCGACCGCGACGGCCATGTGCGTGAACTCCTCGCGCTCGTATCCGGTGATGGCATCCGGATCGATGCCTTCGCGATCCAGTAGATCGTCGAGGAGCACGCGCGTGCCGGCACCCGACTGGCGATTCACGAACCGAATGCCGTCGCGTGTGAGATCGGCCACGGCCTTCAACCCGAGCGGATTTCCCGGCGGCACGATCAACCCCTGCTCGCGCACGACCAGGTTCACCGTGACGACGGGCACGCCCTCGAGCAGGCGCTCGATGTCGGGGAGGTTGTAGACGCCCGTGTCGGGGTCCAGTAGGTGCGTCGCCGCCAGATGAGCCTCGTCGCGCCCCAGCGCCAGCAGGCCCGCGAGGCTTCCCACCGAACTCGTCGCGAGCTTGTACCGCGGCGAGTCGGCACGCAGCACGTCCTCGAGAACGCCGAGCGTCAGGTCGTGGCTTCCCGTCACGACGATCGTGCCGAGGACGTCCTGCAACGGCCGGAGCAGCTCGACGTCGACCTCCTCGCCCGCGTTCAAGCCCTCGACGAGGGGAGGGACGCGGACGAAGCCGTCCGCCCTGACCATCGTCGTGATGGCGCCGGCCCCCCGCGCGAGCGGGCTGACGATCAGGCGGCCGGCGACCTCTCCCACGGTCACGCGAACGAACTCCTCCTGCCCCAACCGCGACGGCAGCTTTCGCGGAACGATGGCCTTGACACTCGGGCGATCGGGCGCGCCGGTACCGACGAGATGCGAAAGAAGCGGCTCGAGAAGCTCGCGACAGATGATGGCCGCCGACACGGGATAGCCGGGGACGCCGATCGCCACGCGCCCGCGGGTCTCCGCATTCGCGACCGCCATGATGCTCGCCGGCTTCCCGGGCATGACGTCGATGCCGTGCGCGAGGATCTCTCCGGCAGCGGACAGCGCCTCGACCGTGAAGTCGTGCTGTCCGGCCGAGGAGCCCGCGATGATGCAGAGAACGTCGCACTCCTCGAGGGCGGCCGAGATCCGCGAACGCATCTCGGACAGGTCGTCCCGAACCGGATCGAGGCGCCTTGGATCCCCGCCCCACTCGCGCACGAAGGATGCGATCATTCGCGAGTTGAACTCGATCACGCGACCGGGCTTCGGCTCGTCGCCGGGCTGGATCAGCTCGTCCCCCGTCGGGAGGATCGCCACCACCGGCCGGGAACGCACCCCGATCTCGTGAACCCCGGCGGCGAGAAGAGCGCCGACGTCATACGGCCGCACGTGGTGTCCCCGCGGGAGCAGCGGCTCGCTCGCCACGACGTCCTCCCCGACGAGGCGTACGTGCTGCCACGGGGCCGACGCACCGCGCAGGTGGATGGTCTGCGCCGTCGTCCCTTCGACCGGCTCCGAGGCGAACGCCGCGTCGGCGTGGGAGTGGGAGTGGGGTTGTCCGCCGGTCTCTGCATCGTCGCAGCAGCCATCGTCGACGCGAACCGCCGGGCTCTCGCTCGTCGGTGCGCTGCCGCCGCCCGGGGCATCGCCGGCGAACACGCGCTCGATCATCACGACCGCGTTCGCCCAGTCCGGAAGAGCGTTGCCGGTGTCGACGTAGGCGAACGGCCGGTCGACGGAGTCGGGAGTCCCGTGCCGGAGCGTGATCGGACGACCTTCGCTCGCGCCAAACGTGTCCTCCGCGCGAACCGCGATCCCGTCCATCGCGGCACCGTGGTAGTGGGGAACGCTGCGGACCGCGAAGACCGCCTCCGCCGTGACGCGACCGAGAGCGTCTTCGACCGGAACCAGCTCCCGGGTCGAGAGCCGTCCGGCCGCGGCGAGCAACGCCGAGCGCGCCGTCTCCAGAGGCTGCTTGTTCAGGTACCGCTTCCGACCCATCTCGACCCCCTCAGAAGAGAACGACCTCGATCTCCTCGCCGGCCTCGATCCCCTCGCGGTTCAGGTCGACGACGACGTAGCCATCCGCGTGCACGAGCGAGAACACGGCCCCGGACTTGCCCGGAAGAGGATCGGCGACACGCTCCGCGTCCTCGACGCGAAGCCGCACCCGCACGTAGTCCTCGCGTCCCGGCGACGAATCGATGTTCCGCGCAAGCCGCGCGCGCGTCGTGTTGCGAGGTGCGAAGGCGACCTCCGCGGGCTCCCCGCCTTGAATCCGGAGCAACGGCACCCCGAACACGTCGCCGATGACCAGTGCGCTCACGGGGTGCCCGGGGAGTCCGAGGATCGGGACGGTTCGGCGCCCCTCCCTCTCGACCAGAGCCAGGATCGTCGGCTTGCCCGGCGCCACGGAGATGCCATGGAACACGATCTCGCTGTGCGGCACCCGAGCGATCACGTCGAGCGTCATGTCCTTCG